>JBLIRL010000078.1:0-11985 GCA_049472275.1 Thermoplasmatota archaeon
TGGGCGACCGGGCCGGCGCGGCCAGGACGCTCAGAAGCATCGGCAGCGTGCACCATGCCCTGGGAGACTACCCGAAGGCGCTCGAGGTCTACGAGCAGGCGCTGACCGAGAGCATATCAGGCGATCCCGCCTTCAACTCGCTTACATCCATGGGTCTTATGGTGTTCACACTTCTCTACATGCCCTGCATTGCCACCATCGGTGCGATCAAGCAGGAAACCGGTTCCTGGAAATGGACGCTCTTCTCGGTGGGATACAGCACACTTCTTGCATGGCTGGCCGCATTCCTGATATATCAGGGGGGGAGGATCCTTGGGTTCTGATGGAAATGGGCGGACGGGGCCTCGATACAGGTATACCTTGGTTATCCCCATACTCATCTCCGGTATCGTTTATCTTGCAGCTTCCCTCGTACACTTCATAAGGTTCGCACTGCCTTCCCTTCAACTATGGCAGGTCCTCAACGTTCCGTCGGATGTAATTTCCGGAGGTATCCTGCTTCTCACGGGCTCGCTGCTGATAATGGGCGGTCTCAGGATGTCGAGGGGAAGGAGGGAGGGGCTCGCCTTCACCTGGGTAGGATGGATGGTGGGGGTCCTCCTGTCTTCGGTCAGCGCTCTTGTCCTTCTGTCGAACGCTTTCAGTTCAGTTGTCCTCTCCTCAGATGATCTGGCCGGTTGGACAGCCGCGGATGATACCGTTCCGGCTCTTTACATAGGGGTGCTCCAGGTGATTCTCCTTCCCATAATCGTCAAGGTCCGCGAGGTTGATGTCCCGAAAGAGGAGGGAGGTGAGGAACCTTGAGCATGGTCGAGATCCTGAACCTGATCTCCGGGGGAGGGATGAGCATAACCGAGATGGCAGAGAAGCTAGGTATCGATAAGGACCTTCTGATGGACCGGATCACCACTCTCGAGAGAATGGGGTACCTCAGGAAGTTCGATATGGAGGGCCGGTGCGAGGAAGGCAGGTGCAGGGACTGCCCCCTGTCGCGTTCATGCGGCGGGAACAAGGCAACGAACCCGACCATCTACGTCCTGTCCGAGAAGGGAAAGAGGTCTCTCGAGCGGTGAACAAAAGGAGCTTTTCCAATAGTGGATATATAAAGCTCCCATTGCAAAGCAAACAAGTTTTAATAGGGAATTTCCGTTTATGGGCCGTCCACTATCTTTTGGAGGTTTCAGGATGAAAGAGATAGAGTTTTACGACGTGAAGGCAAAGAACAAGTTCAAGACTACGACATACGACATCAGGGAGAAGAAGGGCAGGTATTTCGCCGTTGCGAAATCCCCGACGGGTCCCCACGAGTGCTGGAGGATCCTCTCGGAGAAACAGGCAAAGGAACTGAAGTAATCCCGCCGCACTGTCCGATATTCTGCACCCGGTTGCACCGGGTGCGGATATCCAACCCCCCTTTTTCAGTCAAATCCTTCCCGTTAATTTGATATTGGAATTCATTATACCCCCTCAATAAGTGGGTGATCGATTGAGGTTCCCCGTAAGATGGTCGTTTCTTCGAAAGAAAGGGTACCTCGGTCTTGCCCTTACAATCCTTCTCAGCCTGGCAGTTCTCTTTTCCGTAGGCTTCCAGACCATCGCTTCACCCGGCAGCAGGGGGATAAGTGCCAACTGTAACAGCTGCCATGTTCCATCAATATACCTTACAGTTGACATCCAGACCGTCGAATCCCCCCTGCAGGTCAGGAAGAACGCGGAGGCCACCGTCAATGTCACCGTTCTGGTTTCGGGGTCCCACAGGAGCTATACATACACCGGGTTCGGGATCGACGTCTGGCTGCAATCATCAACTGAAAGGACGGATACGGGAGGTCATCAGATACTGAGCGGAAGGTCGCTCTCGGGTTCCTCTGCCCCTTATACGTGGCAGCAGACCTTCACCTTCACCGTCACCGGGAAGGAAAGCGGATCGGATGCGATCAACGTGAAGGCTAGGATGTCTCCGAGACATGAATCACCCCCTGTAACCGACTCGGAACCCTTCAACCTGGAGATCATCAATTCACCGCCGACTCTGGCCCATGGGTCTGTAGACCCGCTTGAGGGCGGGGATGACGGGACCTATTCATACTCGGTGAACTACACCGATCCCGACGGGGATGCGCCCTCCTACATCAGGGTAATTGTGGACGGTGAAAGGAAGTTCGATCTCACCGATCTTCCCGGCGGTGACGGCTCCTACCAAAACGGCGAGGATTTCGGGATAGGCGGAATAGTCCTCTCCGAGGGTGACCATTTCTTCAGCTTCGAATCCTCCGACGGCACCGCTCCGATTGTCCATCCGGCGGGAGCGCCCCTGATCGGACCAACGGTCACCCATACCAATTCCCCGCCAAGGCTGGAATCATCGGGGGTCACCCCACTGGCCGGAGCCCCAGGGGATGATTTCACCTTCAGGGTCATTTATTACGATGTCGAGGACCAGCCTCCATCGGGAGGAGTGATGCTCAGCATGGACGGAGGGTCGCGGCTCGAGGAGATGGAACCTGACACGAACTCCTCCCCGGAGCTAAGAGACGGAGACAACACGAACGGAGAGGCGTTCGTGCTTGTTATGGACCTTCAGGAAGGTGAGCACTCCTTCTCCTTCAATGCTTCGGACGGGATCGACCACACACAGATAGGTCCTTTCACCGGTCCGGTTGTCAGCATCGAGCCGGTCCTGGGTGTCACGATCACCAGCCCGAGGCAGGGACAGAAGTACTTCGATAATGAGACGCTGATCTTTCGGTGCGAGATCGATTCCAATGTCGATATCATCGACACCAATTACAGCTGGACATCAAATATTTCGGGTTCTATCGGTTTCGGGGATGAATTGACCGCAGATCTCCCGGAGGGAGAGCACCTCATCACCTTGATTGTTACATCAGATGAATACGATCTATCTGCCAGCGACAGCGTCAACGTGACGATAGTCGTTTGGGTGGAGCCACGGGAGGTCCCGCTGATACTTGGATCTTCACCGTCTGTAAACGTCACCATGATAGAGATGGAAACTGCCCGGTTCTCGGTCTCTTTGGACCCCCTCCATCCTCATATTTCGGGAGGCGGCGAGGTCCGGATCGGATGGTATTTGGACCGCAACCTCACATTGGAAGACGGGGAAAGTTTCGATTACACGCCCGGGCTCGAGGACTCCGGACAGCATGGGATCTGTGTGAGGATCACCGCAGGCCCATCCTTCGCCGAACACTGCTGGAATGTCACCGTGAATGACCGCAAGACGTCGATCCAGATCAACGGGTCGATCATGGATGATCTGGGTGAAATGAGCAAAGGGGACGTTCTGATGGTGTCGCTGCCTCTAGCTGATGAATTCGGCAGGGACCTCGAGGTCGAGTGGTCAGTGGACGGATCCCCCGTCGAAGGAAGAGGACTCGAGCTTCGGCTCGAGCTGAGAAGAGGGATCTGGGCTCACGAGGGCTCTCATCTTCTTGTGGCAAGGGTAACGAACCCGGACGGGACACTGATGATCGTGGAGATGTCCTACAGCATATTACCTGTGGAGGTCCCGGATAATGATGGTGACGATAACACCGCCGTCGAGGATGAGGGTCGACGGGGACAAAGACGCTTGTTCGAGGACCCGGCCGAGGCCGCAATAATCCTGATCGGTGCGTTCGGGATTCTCGGTGGCGTGATCTATGCGGGTTATGCCCTGATGGCACCGTTGGATAGGAGGAAAAGGGAGGTCCATGAGGAATGAGTTCGGGCTTCGGATCATTCCGGCTGCTGCTTTCGATGTTGCTGGTCATTCCCTTGTTGGCAGCAGGTGTGGACGCCATCACCTGCGAGAGCTGTCACTCCTCCTCCAACTCGAGCGGAGGCTACGATTATGAGGGGCCTCTCATCAGGGTCATAAAAGATCCCTTCTATTCTCCTGGAGAGGAGTTCGAGATCACTCTCATGATGAGGCCCCAGCCCGATTACTCTCTCAGGAAAATGACCGCCGATGTCGTGGTCGATGGATCCTCGATATCCCTGGTATCAACCAGCTCGACCGATGGATTCCTTCTGGAGAACGGCGATATGAACGTCGTTTGGTACTTCACAGCCATTTTCGAGGGTGAGGCCACATTGAAGATAGATATCGATTACGAGGTCTACTTCAAACATGACAGCGCGGGGAACAAGGATATCGGGACATATTCTGACAGGACCAGCACCGAAGTGGTTGTAAGCGATCTCTCTCTCGGCATTCACCCGGGGTCCATTGTGCTCTCTGAAGTGGGGGAGCGGGTTGACGTGGAGATAACTGCGGATGCCAATATTGTGGATATTGACCTCAAAATCTCGGAAGAGCTTGTTGGGATAATCCAGATATCCTCCCCCAAGAATGAGCTTCCCGCCGGTGGATCCGCAACCATCACCGTGGTCCTTCGAAACGAGACCACTGCGGAGGGAGAGATAACTCTGACCTGGACGGAGCCTTCAGGGAGCAAGCAGGTTCCGATCTCCGTCAGCGTCGTGAAGTTGGAATCCACGGATAGAGGGGGTGACCTTCTTCTGAAGGTCGGACAGTTCACGGGTATCGGGGCTTTCGTACTTCTCGTGACAGGATATTTCACAGGTGGTACGGGGCCTTTTAGGGGCATCTCGAACCGCATTTTCGGACACGCAAGGAGGCGGGTAAGGTTCCATTGCGCTCTCTCATATCTCGTGATGATACTTGTGTTCAACCACCTGGCCGCACTCTGGTACGGACCATACAGGACGGTGGTCTTCGAGAGCTGGGAGATAGTCCTCGGCGAGGTTGCCATGTTGATGATGATCGTGATATCCCTCAACGGGATATTTCAAAGAAAGATGATAAGGTGGTGGGGCTATCAGAACTGGAAGCGTGTGCACGCATGGGGATCGTACATATCAACATCTCTCGTCGTAGTCCACCTGCTGACCTACGGTACACATTTCCTGTGGTTCAGGGAGCTCATCGGGATGCAGTAGGAGGTGAAAATCGATGTCGCACGAACTCAACAGCTTCATGATCCTTGTCCACCCGCCTCTGGCGATCCTGGGTTACCTCTTCACTTTCATCGCCCTGAAGAAGGCGATCCAGCTTTATCCGAGGAGGGGGAACGACATGGGGAGAGGAATCAAGGAGAAGGAGGTCAGGGAGAAGGACCTCCGGATATCACTGACCATAGCCTGGTGGCTGACCTTCCTGGGTCTGGTCTCGGGTATGATATGGGCGCAGATCGCCTGGGGGAGATTCTGGAGCTGGGACCCCAAGGAGACCGCGACTCTATTCGTCTTCCTGACATTGACAGCAGCCTTCCTGTTGAACCTGAGAAAGATGAGCATCAAGCTCGTGGTCCTGATGCTGATACTGAACGTTCTCACGATAATCGCGACGGTCTCAGTTTCCTTCATCGACCTCGGTCTCCATTCATTCGGCTGATCCTATTTTCTCTTGGAATAGTAGGCCATTATCTCCGCCTCGGCCAAGGAGTGCTTCTTGACCAGCTTGTAGAACTTCTTCTTGTTCCTGGCCTTCAGGTGCTGCCGGTCGATGGCATAGACCTTGAAGAAATACCTGTGGATCCCCGAAGGTGGAGACGGCCCCCTGTACTCCTCGACGTCGAAATCGTTCGGGACCTGCACCGAGCCCTCGGGAACGGAGTTCTGCATGATCATGTGAGTGTCGGCTGGGATGTCCGATACGAGCCAGTGTGTCCAAAGCCCTCTCGGCGCATCCGGATCGTCGATGATCACGGCAAAGCTCTTGGTCCCTTCCGGGACCCCCTCCCAGGCAAGATGCGGATTGACGTTAAGTCCATCCGATGTGAATTGCGGAGATATCTTCCCCTCATGCTGAATATCGTGACTCCATATCTTGAACATACGGCGACCCCCGAAAGAAGAACCCAACTAGGGATTACTTAAATTTTTTCAAAAACAAATTGAATCTTCTGTTGGAAACCCCGGGTTGAAATGTTTCAAGCAGTGGATCGGTGTTTTTTCCTGTGAGAAGGTATAAAAAATACGATCTGAGCACCAAGATGTAGCGATAAACCGGGTGGGATCTTGGGAAATGAATCCCATTGACGATAAGCCAATTCCCAAGGTCCAGTTAAAATTGAAATGTATATTTGCACCGGTTTATTCAGGGTGCCTCAGAATTTTGCATCATAGAATCCTGTGAACGAATATCTATTGACGCTTAGGATCCATTGCGGATTAGGTCCCCCACTCCCGGAATAAATATATTATGACCAGAGGGGATGGTGGACCGGTCGGGAAGTTGGGCCCCTTCGATTGAGCGATGCTTGATCACCTTCTCGATTAATGCTGGATTTACATAATATATTTATAATAAATCCTGGCATGGTATCGAACCAGAATCATCATCCGCGATGAGAATTAAAGGTATGAAATACGGACCGGGGATAGAAATATGGATGATACAGGTAGCAGAGCAAGCACCCATGGACATGGTTTCGGCACCATTCCAGTATTTCTCACCTCTATAACTGCGATCCTGGGCGCGGTGATGTTCCTCAGATTTGGATTTGCAGTTGGTCAGGTCGGCATACTCGGTGCTTTCCTGATCATAATGATCGGACACATGATCACCATACCGACCGCGATGGCCGTATCCGAGATCGCCACGAACCTTAGGGTGGGAGGCGGAGGGGAGTATTTCATCATCAGCAGGTCATTCGGAAAACGGATAGGGGCGACTATCGGAGTCATGCTCTATGCTGCGCAATCAATATCGGTTGCATTTTACCTGATAGGGTTCGCCGAGGGTTTCGAACCTTTCAAGGGATGGATAGAGGACCACATCCTGAGCCTCGGACCACTGGATATCGCCTATGATCCCCGTTTGATAACAGTGCCAGTGGGATTGATCCTTTTCTCGATCATACTTCTCAAGGGAGCAAAGATCGGAATTCGATTCCTGTACGTGGTCTTCGCATTGATGATGGCCTCCATAATTCTATTCATGTTCAGTCCTTCCATGTCAGGTGCTCCTTCCGGATTGACCGAGACCGTATCCGGTTCCAAGGGTTTTCTTGTGGTTTTTGCCATAATCTTCCCTGCATTCACCGGGATGACCGCCGGTGTTGGCCTCTCAGGGGACCTCAAGAATCCCGGTAAATCAATTCCCAGAGGGATAATCTTCGCCACCATCATCGGAATAATCATCTACTCCGCAATAATGGTCAAATTGTACCTGGTTGCACCAGTGGATGTGCTTTCCGCGGATCAGATGATCATATATGACAGAGTGGATGCCATCGGTAACTTCCATCTGGGAATCATAGTTCTGGCCGGCCTCTTCGGAGCGACCATCTCCTCTGCCATAGGCTTCTCCCTGATCGGTCCAAGGACCCTTCAGGCCTTGGGAAACGATGAGGTTTTCTATATCAGAAGGTTGGGTGATTTCATCAAAGAGGGCAGGGGGGATGAGAATGAGCCGGTCAACGGAACCCTGATCTCCTCGATCATTGCAATGGTCGTCATCTTCGTTGGAGACCTGAACTCCGTCGCCCAGATAATTACAATGTTCTTTTTGATCACCTACGGTTCGATCTGCCTTATCTCATTTCTTGAACATTTTGCGGGAAACCCTTCCTACCGCCCGACCTTCAAGGCGAAGTGGTATATCTCTCTGATAGGGGCCATATTGTGCTTCGGCATCATGTTCCAGTTCAGTCCGGTCTATGCACTTCTGACCTTTGTGATCATGGGTCTGATCCATATCTGGCTGGGTAGAAAACATAAAGGATCCAGATCCTTTGTGATCATCTTCCAGGGGGTAATGTTCCAGCTTAGCAGGATGATGAAGATACGACTTCAGAAGACCAGGTCAAAACCGGATAAATACAACTGGCGTCCGTCCGTGGTCGCGATCTCATCCAATTCTCTTGTGAGGAGATCCCCGAAAGATATGCTCAGATGGATCTCTCACTATCATGGCTTCGGAACCCTGGTTCATTTCATCAAGGGAGATCTGAATAATAGAACCGTCAAAGAATCCCAAAAGGTCCAGAAGGCACTAATCAAGGAACTGTCGAAAAATGACTGTAATTATGCTGTTAACTCCGTGGTTTCACCATCGATGCTGACCCTTGTTGCCCAGACGGTCCAGATCTCGGGTGTTTCGGGTATGGATAACAACACCATCATGTTCGAGTTCAACAAGGATAAAAAGAGCGAACTGAAGAACATCCTTGTGGGATTGAAGGTCGCTGACATAGTTGGATACAACAAACTAGTACTCAGGTCCGCGAACAATAACTTCGGACAAAGGGCCAGCATACATATCTGGACAATAAAGGAGGATTTCAGGAACATCAATCTGATGATCCTTCTCTCCTATATCATAAGCGAACACAAGGATTGGAAGAAGGCACAGATCACGATCCATACCCTATTTCCGGCCGGAGAAAAAGCGGCCCTTGCAAAAAAGGTTAAAAAACTGATAAGCGAGGGGAGACTGCCGATCTCACCCAATTCGGTCATGATCCACACCTTCCAGAAGGAGAAGGATATAGCTGGTATTATCCAGAAGAATTCGAGGTTTTCGGATCTGACGATGATCGGCTTCACGAAGGAGCAGGTGGAGATCCAGGGGGCCAAGATCTTCAACAGGTATCCGACTCTCAAAGATGTCCTCTTCGTCCAGTCATCTCAGGAACTGGTGATCACATGAGACCAAAACAGTCTCCGTTCAATAACTTCCCTTATTAGGTTGTCAAATAAGTTATGGACCGGTAGGATCTTTGAGTTGTCCTGTCATTTCGCATATTCAAATCCAAAGGTCCAGATGAATAAGAAGTTGGCATTTTCATTCGGGATAAATATTTGGAATATTCATTCATACCGATAAACCACCTCGTGAGAGATCTGATAAATGTTCACACCTTTATCACTGGCAACCCAGAGTTGGTCGTTGAATATTTCTATATCCATCACATAGTCGCTCAACAATCCATTTGTCGAATTGATGATTTGCCATTCGTTGTTTATCCTGTTGTAAATCTCGACCCCCTCATCCGTTCCGAGGTATATTCGATCCCTGTCGATCTCGATATCATACACACGATCTTCCTGCGTGAGAATTGTTCCTATATTTAACGGGATAGAACGAATTTCAACACTGTCATTCCACTCTGGCCAGATCACAATATCATCCTGGCATACGGCCATTTCAGATATCCTGTATCTGGTCATGGAATAATGTATCGTCTGATAAGTGTCCTCATCGGTCTTCTTGACCCAGTCCATGGTCCATCCATCCCAGTAGTATGTCGATCTTTCGCTCGTGTTGAATAAATAAATTCCGCTAAGGGTTGACATGAAAATCTTATCTTTTTCCATCAGGATGGATTGGACATAATCATCTATCAAGTATCCGTTCTTGGATCCGTATGCGGTCCATGTTCCAGTCATTTTATCATAACAGCTTATTCCACCGAAGGGCCGGATTCCCATCATATATTGCCAATTTCCCGATGTTGCCACCCATACGCGATCGTTATCGACAATTATGTCATTAATCCAGTAATAACCGTGCTCGGACTCTCCAAGTCCGGTTTCCACCGTGAAATTACTCCAACTGTCTTTCTCTTGATCATAGAGGGATATTCCGCCACTAGTTCCGATCCATAGTTTTACATCATCTACTTCGATACAATTTATCCAATTTGAAAGAAGTCCTTTGCTTTCATTGAAGTTCAACAATTCATCGGTATCCTGATCGTATCTGTAAAGTCCGTTATCATCGGAATCCCAGTCAAAACAACTGATCCATGAATATTCATCCGTAACCTCGATCTCCCGTATATTCTCGAGTTCTATCCGGCCGATCTCTTCGAATCTGACCGTTTCCAATTCTTTCTGTTCTTCTTGATGATCATCTCTTGTATCGCGGATCTCGGTTCCATAGAAAATTATGGCCCCCAAAGGCAGAAGAATCAGGATTATGATGAAGATAATGGTAATTTTCCTATTGGTCTCTCCTTTTGTATATAGAAATTTAAACACTAGTAAAATGACGGATAAACATGCAATTATGAGAATGATGTACAACCATACATTGTTGTTATCTGTTTTATCCCGCGGGAAGTCATCAGAATTATCACCCGTCCCATCCTTGTCGGTATCATTCCATTCGGATGGGTCCTTCGGGAATGAATCACGGTTATCTCCCCATCCATCTTTATCAGTATCATTCCAATCGAATGGATCTTCCGGGAATACATCCCTGTTGTCACCCCATCCATCTTTATCGGTGTCATTCCATTCGGACGGATCCTTCGGGAATACATCCCTGTTGTCACCCCATCCATCATTGTCGGTGTCATTCCATTCAGTTGGATCAGCCGGGAACAGATCCCTGGTGTCCTTCCATCCGTCCCCGTCAGGATCCTCCCATTCCTTTGGTTCAGGGAAGCCATATCCCGATATCAGATATATCTTGCCCGCATATGACAAGCTTTCATCGTTTCCATTAGCCACTATCAGGATGTCATCAAACCCATCCCCGTCAACATCCCCCGTTTCGGAAACGGAATAACCTGAGTGATCAAAAGCAGCCTCACCCATGAAAGAAACATCCGCGCAGGACAACCTCATATCCATGCTCCATCCGGTCGCACGGCCCAGGACAATGTAAGTCTGGCCCGCCCCTAACCTGCCCTCATCATTAAAACGAGCTCCGATGATGATATCATCATATCCGTCCCCGTTCACATCACGGGCTCCGGAAACCGAATACCCTGATTGATCACCGTAATGCTCACCGATGAATGATGCATCCGAAGAGGACAGGCTCATATCCATCTCCCATCCGGTTGGCCGGCCCAATATGAGATATGTCTGCCCCGCGTTTCCCTTTTCCTCACCGTTCAAATATGCTCCGATGATGATGTCGTCATATCCGTCCCCGTTGACATCACCGGCTCCAGAGACGGAAATTCCGGATTCATCTCCTCTACCTTCACCGATGAAAGAAGCATCCACCGATGAGAGTTCCGTATCCCTTCTCCAATCCGATGATCGGCCCAGGACAAGATATGTCTTGCCTGCATTATACTCGTCCTCATCATATTTTTTTGCTCCGATGATGAAATCATCGTACCCGTCTCCGTTCACATCTCCCGCTCCAGAGACCGCACACCCTGACAGATCAACAGCACCTTCACCGATGAATGATGCATCCGATGAAGACAGGTTCATGTTCATGCTCCAACCGGTCGCCCGGCCCAGGACAAGATATGTCTTACCTACATTCGACCGGCGATCATCAAAACCTTCGAATCCAAAGAGGATGTCGTCGTATCCGTCCCCGTTAACATCACCTGCACCAGAGATAGGAACCCCTGAAGCACCGATGAAAGATGCATTCGCCATCGTCATATTCATGGATGGTCTCCAACCAGTCGATCGACCAAGAAATAGATATGCCTGAACTGATCCTGACCAGTTCTCCTCGTACGCCGATGCTCCCAAAAGGATGTCGTCATATCCGTCCCCGTTCACATCTCCCACTCCAGCAACCGATTCTCCCAAACGATCCTCTTCGGTCTCCCCGATAAAAGAAGCATCCGATGAAGATAGCTCCATGTCGACCTTCCACCCGGTTGGCCGGCCCAGGATCAGATAGGCTTTACCCGCATTTTCACAACATTCGTCATTACCTGGAGCCCCTATGAGTATATCTTCGAAACCATCTCCGTTCACATCTCCAGCTCCTGAGATCGATTTTCGAAAGGTATCGCCTTCACCCTCACCGATGAATGTTGCTAGTGGAACTTGAGATAATTTCATCTCTATGTAATAATTCTGATCGGGTGTGGAGGGGATGCTGCCTTCAGCTGAAATCGTAGTAGGATCATTTTGGAATATTTGTGAAGATTAATTCAGGATTGATGTCAGAGCCATCACATGTGTATTCTGAGGGAATATTTTCATTGTTTTTGAATGTGCTTTTTATTTCCATTTTAGTATATT
>JBLIRL010000079.1:0-11963 GCA_049472275.1 Thermoplasmatota archaeon
AGAACTTCATCTCGCAGGGATGGGTCGTGGCCTTTCTCATCACGTTCACTGCCTTGGGGCCCTGGACGGCGATGATCGCATAGTCGTTCGAGATGTTCTCCATGACCGTCCCGGCCTTCCGGTGCTTGTTGAAATGATCCCAGTCCAGTTTGATCTTCGCCGCGTTCGGAACGGAGAAGTAATGGTCCTCGGAAAGCCTGGCTATGATCATGTCGTCCACGATCTGTCCCTTCTCGTTGAGGAAATGGGTGTACTTCAGCTGCTTCATCCTCATCCCGACGATGTCCTGGGTAAGTAACCTGGAAGCGGTCTCGGTGGCCGTGTCACCCCACAGTCTGAAATTGCCCATGTGGGAGACATCGAAGACACCAACTCCGTTTCGAACGGTCTCATGCTCGTCCGTTATCGTTGTGTAATGAGTTGGAAGATAGAACCCGAAGAAATCGGTCATGCTGCCGCCCATCTCTTCATGGACCTGGGCAAGGGGTGTTCTCTTTGGAGCCATTATCATCTCTCCTCGGTGTGGATCACGCCTCCGCCATCGGAAATGGCATATTTTAAGTTATTCACATGAAGACTGCCCGGTAGTCCGACTGTCCGGAGATTACCATTCTCACACACTTTTTCCATGGAAAAACGTTATTTAAGAGACATAGATTACACCGCGGTATTCCCACTGAAACAAGGTGATATTTTGCACTACTTACCCAATCACACCAATGAGAAGGAGATGCTCGAGAGGATGGGTCTCACGACCTTGGACGATCTTTTCTCAGATGTGCCCGAAGGCCTCAGGGCGGATGACCTGAGACTTCCTCCCGGAGCCTCCGAGCTCGAGGTCCTCAGAGAGGTCGATGAGCTGATGAGAATGTCAAGCGGAGGGGGTGACATGCCGATGTTCCTCGGGGGAGGATATTACGACCACTTCATACCCACCATCGTCGACAACGTGCTCTCGAGGTCAGAGCTCTACACATCCTATACTCCCTACCAGCCCGAGATGTCCCAGGGCATACTCCAGGCGTTATTCGAATACCAGTCGCTGATGTCCGAGATCCTGAAAATGGATGCGGTTAACACCTCCATGTACGACCACCACACGGCCATCGCGGAGGCCATCCTCATGGCCAACAGGATAAACCACAAATCCAGGTTCCTGGTCCCGGAGTACCTGACCCAGGACAAGCTCTGTGTTATCGACAATTACGTCAAGGGATCGAATATCCAGATAGAGAAGGTGCCCTTCCAGGTGGATAAGGGTATTATGGACCTTGACGAGCTCTCAAAAATGCTCGGTCCAGATGTATCCGGGGTCTATATCGAGACACCCAACATGCTAGGTCTCTTCGATCCCGGGGCCCTAAGGATCAGGGATATGCTCGATCCAAGACAGGTTTATGTGGTGGGTGTAAACCCCATGGCCATGAGCATCTCGAGACCTCCGGGAGAGTACGGGGCCGACATCGTAGTTGGCGACGCCCAACCCATGGGGATACCGCTGAGCTACGGCGGCCCCTCCACCGGCATCTTCGCAACGACCATGAAGCATGTGAGAAAGATGCCGGGAAGGATCATCGGTGCTTCCAAGGATTCGGAGGGACGCAGGGCATTCTGCATGACGCTCTCGACGAGGGAGCAGCACATACGAAGGGAGAGGGCAACCTCCAACATTTGCACCAACCAAGCCTTGACATCGATAGCGGCGGCGGCCTACATCGCTTCCCTCGGAAAGACCGGGTACAGACAGCTTGGTGTCCAGCTTGCCTCCAGAGGGAGGCATCTTGCCGAGAGGATCAACGACCTCGACGGATTCACGGCCCCCGCTTTTGACGGCTACTTCTTCAACGAGTTCCCCGTGAGGGTCGACGCGGACGTCTGCTCGCTCCTCAACACGGCCGAGGAGAAGGGGATACTCGCAGGGATCAACGTATCAGCAGAGGTGGGATCCCTGAACAACATCTTCACCGTATCGACCACCGAGATGCATACGGAGGGCGATTACGAGAAGCTGCTCGGGGCCCTCAAGGAATCCATGGAGGTGATCCGATGAAGCATAACTTCCAGCAGGCCAGGTACGATGAGGGGCTCCTCATTGAGAAAGGCAAACCCGGCAGGATAGGCATCACGCTTCCACCCTGGGACGATTTGAGGGACCTCAAGGACCTGGTCCCTCCGGAGATGCTGAGGGAAGAGGTCGGTTTACCGGAACTATCGGAGCCCGAGATAATCAGGCATTTCGTGAGGCTGTCCCAGATGAACTACGGTACCGACACCGGGATCTATCCCCTGGGGTCCTGCACGATGAAATACAATCCAAAGGTCAACGACAGGATAGCATCACATCCAACCCTCAGGAGGATGCATCCCATGCAGCCCGAGGACACCGTCCAGGGGATCCTGAAGATGATGTACGAGCTTCAGGAGGCACTTGCCGAGATCGGTGGAATGGGAGCCTGCACGCTCCAGCCCGCCGCCGGTGCTGCGGGAGAGTTCACGGGTTTGCTGATAGCCAGGAAATATCACGAGTCACGGGGAGACCTGCAGAGAGATGAGGTAATAGTTCCGGATTCGGCCCACGGGACGAATCCGGCGTCCGCCGTGATGGCCGGATACAAGGTCGTCGAGATCAAATCCGCACCGGACGGCACGGTGGACCTCGAAGCCCTCGGAGAAGCGCTTTCGGAGAGGACCGCAGCCTTCATGATCACCAACCCATCAACACTCGGGATCTTCGAGAGGAACATCTGCGAGATACAGCAGGCCTGCCACGACGCAGGTGCGCTACTTTACTACGACGGAGCTAACCTCAACGCTCTTATGGGAAAGGCAAGGCCCGGTGACATGGGTTTCGATATCATGCACTACAATCTCCACAAGACGTTCACCACCCCCCATGGCGGAGGGGGTCCAGGATCAGGTCCCGTTGCCGTCTGCCCCGCCCTGGCGAGGTTCCTGCCCGTTCCAATCGTGGTAAAGGAAGGTGACGTGTACAAGCTCGATTACGACAGGTCTGACTCTATAGGAAAGGTCAAGGGTTTCTTCGGAAACGTCGGGGTGATGATTCGGGCCTGGACATTCATCAAGATAATGGGAAGGGAAGGTTTGAAACGTGCATCCGAAATGGCCGTTCTGAACGCATCGTACATCAGGAGCAGGATAGAGGATGTATATCCGGTGCCTTTCAGCTCTCCCACCAAGCACGAGTTCGTCGCCTCAGCCGATTTCCTGAAGGAGAAGGGCGGCTCCGCAAAGGATGTTGCCAAACAGCTTGCAGACAGGGGGCTTCACCCGCCGACCAACTACTTCCCGCTCATCGTCTCCGAGGCGCTTATGATAGAGCCGACCGAAAGCGAGACCATGGAGGAGCTTGACCGCTTCTCTGATGCACTCCTGGAAATAGCCGGGTGCACATCGGAGGAGTTCGCGTCCGCACCTGTAAGAACCACCGTTTCAAGGGTTGACGAGGTGGGAGCTGCCAAGACTCTCATATTGAACTGGAACCAGTTCCCCGAAGAAGGATGAGCATCATCCGTTTGATGAGGTCTTTCGCTCATTCCGGAGGGAGAGCCTGAGATGGTTGATGTACGGTGGGATCGATAGTTTGTCCTCTCTCATGGGAGGTATGCTTTCTTCGGTTGAAAGTTCACCGTTCTTCCTGCGGAACTTCCTCCCCAGGCGGTATCTCGTTTTCCTCCGGAGATCCGGAAGGCTCGGGTGGCCCCTGCCGGGGTTGAACTTCATCGGATATCGATGGCCCCTCTCCTTCCTCCGGTATTGTCGCCCCTTCTCCCCGGAACGGTTCCGGAACGGGTTCCGAGACCTCGCCCATAAAATGTTCCGCCGAAGGCTCGACATTCTGCTCGCCGTACGTATCGTTAATGGGGGCTCCCTGATATTCCTCCGGAGTGTATCCCTGTTCCATCGGTTCCTGCTGGACGATACCCAGCTCCGGTGTCTCGAGGGCTCCCTGCGATACCTGTTGCGCATTCTGCTCCAAGGGAGCCTCGTATCCCTGTTGCGAGGGATATGCCGAAGGCAGTCCCGCCTGCTGCCCCGGTGCGTAACCCGGAATCTGCTGATATCCGGGTGATCCGTAGAGCTGTCCGGTCGGAGCCGCCGCTCCTGGGAGCTGTTGTCCCGGAGGGGGATAACCCTGGTATCCGGGCGGGAACGGTGGCTGTTCCTCTCTGGCCTCCTTCTTTCTGAAAACGACCAGATAGAGAGTGATCACGAGAATTACCATAAGGACCACGATCGCGATAATTATCCCGAGTATCAGTCCGAAGTTGCTACCCTCCTTTGGTTTTTCTATCTCTATCGAGTATGTTTCCAAGTTTATGCTCTCGCCCGCCGCATTCTCGGCCTTGATGCTGTATGTATATCTCGATCCCTCGATAACGTTCCTGTCGGTATAGGTCGTCGCATCGCCATCAAGATTTGCTATCATCTGCTCCATGCCTTCGTCCCTTGCCCGGTAAACTCTTATATGGGTCAGTGGCGAGCCCCCGTCGTCTTGAGGAAGTTCCCAGGTTATGACGATCATTCCATCCTGCTCCATGACCTGGACGTTCATCGGATTCGACGGGATACCGAATGGCATGGCGCTGATGGTCTCGGAGAATTCCGATTCTCCCTGGAGGTTCTTGGCTGTCAGTCTGTAGTAATATACCACTCCGTTGTCGACCTCGGTATCCCGGTGGCCGGTGACCTCCGAACCGACCTCGGCCAGGAGCTGGAACTCGATATTGTCCGTGCTCCGGTATAGTCTGAAGCTGAGCAGCGGGGATCCGCCGGTGTCTCCTGCAGCCTGCCATGAAAGGTCTACCTGTCCGTCTCCGACCAGATAGACGAAGTTAAGGGGTGCGTCGGGAAGTCCCAGAGGCTGGGCAGAGACCTCCTGGGTCCTTATGGATTCTCCGATGATGTTGACGGCGGTCAGCGAGTAATGGTAGGTCTTTCCGTTGATGACATCCGTGTCGTTGTAGTTCGTCGTGCTCACTATCTTGTGGTGGATCGGGTCACCACTGTCCACCGCTCTGAAGATATGGTAGTTGGCGATCATGGCCCCTCCCGTATCGACGGGAGGTTCCCACGATAGCTTCACGAATCCGTCACCACCCATCGCTTCAAGCGATCCAGGCGGGTCAGGAAGACCCAGAGGTATCGCGCTGATATCATTGCTCCGCGGGGATTCTCCCCATGAGTTCAGGGCAGAGATCTCGTAGAAATACTCCTGTCCGTTCGTCAGGCCCTCGTGGAGGAACTCGCTCTCCGATGGTTCGAGCTCCTCGAGGACCTCAAGATCGTCCTCTGCGGTCCCCCAATAAAGCCTTAACGATGTGACAGGGGAGCCCCCGTCGCTTCCCTGGGCCTCCCAGGTCAAACGAAGTGATCCGTCCCCCACCTCGGCTTCGTAGAGGGTTGGAGCGGTGGGGACCGTTCCGGGATTCGCCGAAGTATTGGCGATGAGCTTCGATTCCCCCACATCGTTGACAGCCGAGATATGGTAGTAGTAGAACATTCCGTTAGTTACCTTCGTATCGTTGTAGGCCCTTGCTCCGGACGATACCGTCTTGAGGAGCGAATAGGTCTCCGGAGAAGTTCCCTTGTACAACTTGTAGCTCTTGATGGGGGTCCCACCGTCCCATTCCGGTTCTTCCCAGGAGAGGTATACGTATTCGTTCCCCGCAGTGGCGGAGAAGTTCTTCGGATGCTGCGGAATGTCGGGAAGGGTTGTCGAGATCTCCTCGCTCGGTTCAGATTCTCCCTTCATGTTCACAGCGGTGACCTGGTAAAAATAGGCCACTCCGGGCTGGACATCCGTATCGATGTAGGCGGTACCCACCGCGGACAGCTCTACCAGAAGATCGAGGTCTCCGCTCTCGGTTCCCTTGTAGACCTTGTAATTAGTAAGCATCGTCCCCCCATTGAACTCGGGAGCCTCCCAGTCCAGTTCGACCCTTCCGACGGTCGTAACGGCCGTCAGATTGATCGGGGGCAGCGGGGCAGATGTCACCATGGCACCGACCTCGCTGGTCCTTGGACCCTCCTTCCACATGTTCGATGCTGATACCGAGTACATGTACTTCACACCGACGGATACGTTGCTGTCCCGATAGTTCGTTGCCGTGAGATTCACGGTCTCCGTATCCGGATCGCCATCCACCCTCTTGTGGATGGTGTACTTTGTTATGGGCCATCCTCCGTCAGAGAGAGGGGCTGACCAGGTCAGGTCGATATGATCGTCACCGGGCGTTGCGGCAAGACTCCTTGGAAGTCCGGGAGGAAGTGTGAAGTTCAGCTTCGTTAAGAAGCAGTCCGCACCCTGTGCCTTGGTGGTGGAGATCACTCCGCTTGTCGTGGGGAAATTTGCGGAATCGGTGATCCCCACCACGTGTGCCTCGTTCATCGCGTCCACGTAGATCCCTGTTGCAATCTCATCCGAGGTTCCACCGAGGTAGCTCGAATACGTCAGTGAAGAACCGGTGGGATTCACCACGGTGACGAATCCGTCCAGAGAGCCTCTGGATGATGTGTAATCGGCCCCGGGTACCGTCGGGAAGTTAGTGGAATCCGTATACCCGCAGATGTAGGCCTTGCCTGCCTTGTCTATGTCTATTCTTACCCCGGTCTCATCGACCGATCCCCCGAGGAAGGTCGAGTAGATCAGGCTTGTTCCTGCGGAATTGAGCTTGAGAGCGAAGGCGTCCCATGTCCCTCCTCCGTAGCTTGTGCTGTAGGCACCGGTGGTCGTCGGGAACATCACGCTCATGCCTCCCCATGTATAACCTGTGACGAATGCGTTTCCGGAGCTGTCGACGGTGATGGCGGTCCCTTCCTCCTCATCGTCACCTCCTATGAACGTGCTGTAGATCAGCGTCGAACGGTCGACGTTGAGCTTCAGGACCACAACATCTGTCCAACCCTGGATGGTCTGCTGGTAGGCTCCCGATGTGGTCGGGAAATCCCTCGACCATGAACTCCCAGTGATGTAGACATTGCCCGAGCCATCGTATTCTATTCCATAGCCCGATTCCGATTCGACCCCTCCGAAGAACGTGGAATATTCCAACGAGTCTCCCTTGGAGGATAGCTTGAAGAATATGATCTCTCCCCAGTCATCACCGGTAGTATCGTAGGCATCCGAGGTCGTTGGGAAATCCGTGGAATAGGATGTACCGACGACATAGGCGTTGCCCGAACCGTCTATGTCCAGGCACCATGCCTCGTCATCCTGGGATCCGGCGACGTAGGTGGAATATGACAGGGTCGCTCCGTTCGAGGACAGCTTGAACACTATCACATCCGTGAAATCCGAGGAGTTCCAGTGCGTCTCGTTGTACGCACCCGGGGTAGTGGGGAAATCAAGGGAATAGGAGCTCCCTGCAACATAGACGTCTCCATATCCGTCGACCTTGATGGAGTACCCGTAATCCATCTGAGCACCCCCGAGGTAGCTAGAGAAGACCACGGCGGTGGCTGATTGATCTACCTTCGTTACGAACACATCCAGAATTGCAGCGAGCGTAGTCTGATATGCTCCGGTGGTCGTCGGGAAGTTTGTGGAAGCCGTGAACCCTGTCATGTAGGTGTTTCCGCTCGTGTCAACGTCGCAGAAATATGCGTAATCCTCGTCATTTCCCCCGAGGTAAGATGAATAGACAATGGGGTCTATCAGGACACCCCTTTCAGGGTCCCTTCCCTTCAGGACGATCGTATAGGAATCCTCATCATGGATCCTGAAATCCACATCTATCGACTCTCCCTTCCCGTCCGTGTAACAGGCCACAAGTCCCGAATCCGTAATGGAAATGCCGATCCCGGTTCCGATACGGAGATCATTGTCCACAACAGCAAGGGATGTATGGCCTTCCACGATGAACCCGATCCGGGAGGCATCAGCACCCGGGTCTAGGTAGATATCGTACTTGACGGTCTCCCCCGCGGACCTGAAGACGAGGTCTATTCCCTCCCAGATATCCGTGTAGACGACCGTTCCGAAAGACCTCGCACCGCCTGCCCATCTTTCCCGATCGTTCCCGAGGAAGAAGTTCGATGTCCCGGGCAGCAAATCATTTCCCTCGGGCCTGATATCGCGAGCATCATCGAAACGTACCTTGACGACCGAACCCCGGACGATCGTGTCATCCTTCTTCACCGACCTCATAGGACCATCGGGCTGGAGGCTGGGAATATCCATGATATTGTAATATATCCTGTCCTTTCCCAGCCCGATCTGGCCATAACCAGTCCTTGCGGAAAAGAGTATTTCCTCGGGCCACTGGCCGAGATTCTCGGTAAATCCCCCGGTATTGCCAGGTGAAGGTGTTTCCGATGATATTTCTGCATCGAGGAGAATTCCTTCCCCTCTTATCATCCCTGTAACAGTCAGCAGTGTGGTCATCAGCAACACTGATAGTAGAACGGCATGGAGCCCTCTTGCGATCAATCTATTCCCTCCCGATAATGGAATGTGCTAGACGAGAATACGCACCTCCATAGAAGGTATAACTAACTTTCGAAGAAGTGCCCAAAATGTCCCGTTATCCGCCTGACTGAGTGAAGAGCTCTGCAAGGACCTTGCAGTCGTTGACCAGATTGTCGATCAATATATACTCGTTCGGAGCATGTGCCTGGTTCATCACCGTCTCCCAGACGGCCACCTCGAATCCCTCGTTGCGAAGTATCGCCGCGCATGTACCTCCGCCGATGCCCGCCGTACGGGATTCCTTACCAGTCGCTGATCTGATGGCATTCGAAAGCATTCTCACTATCGGAGCGTCTGGCGATGTTGGATGCAGGGTCTTTTCCCTGAGTATCGTGGTAAGCTCGATGGATGTCCCCGTCTCCTCCTCGACCTCAGCAGCGATCCTCTTCATCTCCGAGATCACATCATCTGTCTCCACAGTCGGGAGCAGCCTGCAGTCGAAGTGGAAGACATCCTCCCCGGGGATGACGTTTATGCCGAGACCGCTGGATGACCTGCTTGTCGGTTCGAAACTGCAGATAGGATGATCGAAACTGTCGTCCCTCTCATGGAACCTCTCATGCAGGACACTGTCAACCCGGGACCCGAACATCATCGAAGCTCGGAGAGCATTCTTCCCAAGATGGGGCATGCTTGCATGGCACTGACCGCCTCTGACCTCGATCTTCATCCATAGAAGCGACTTCTCCACCAGCTCTATCATCGTTCCGGTAGGCTCCCCGTGATCGGGTACCAGGATCAGATCGTCCTTCGTGATCAGTTTCTCTCGGACCAGGTGTCCGATGCCCTTCATATTGGTCTCCTCCTCGTCCGAGACGAGGAACAACACTATGTCCCGATCGGGAACGATCCCGAGGTCCGTCAAGGTCTTGAGGGCGAATATGGACGCTGTCATGGCCTGTCCGTTATCCTCGACACCCCTTCCGATGGCCTTCCCGTCCTCGATCCTGAGACCGAAAGGTTCCGAGTTCCATTCTGACAGGTCCCCCGGTGGAACAACATCCAAGTGGGCGATGATGACCAGCCGCCTCTTCGCGCTCCTGCTTTTGAGGGTAACACTGATATTGGGTCTGAAACCTGAAGGGACCCGGTTGTCCGCTGCATCATGCCGGCCGATCCTCGTGAGACCGAACTTCCTCAGACGAGTCTCTATCAACTCCGCCTTCTCGGTCTCACCCGTACCGCCGGAAAGGGGACCGATAGCAGGTACGGCGACCATTTCCGCGAGGAAGCCTATCATCTCCTCGGTCTGAGCATCTATCTTCTCGAAGAGCTCCTTTCTGTCCATATCAATCCTCATGAAGATCGTCGATGTGCGACATCTCGACCTTTCTGGCCCGGTAATCCCTGAGAGAGTTCTCCTTGTAGTCCATTACATCCTGGATAACGAGCTGGACATTATCGGCCTGAAGTACGACAATATCACCCTTTCGGGCCATGTCCAGAGCTGCCCTCGTGGCCTCTCTTCCATCAAGGACTATCGTGATGTCCGAATCCTCCCTCCCGCCATCCAGGAGACCTTTGCGGACCAAACCGGCCACTTCGCCCGGGGGCCGACCCCTCCTGTCCGTATCTGTCACTATGACATGATCGTAATACTTCGAGAGGGTAAGACCGTACTCGTGAATGTCCTCTTCCCTTCGGTTTCCGGTGCCGGAGGCCATCCTGATCCTCCTTCCCGGGGCGAGGTGCGGCAGAAGTTCACCGGTGGCCTTGATGGCCCCCATGTTATGCCCGTAATCGATTATGACCTTGAAGTCCTTCACCTCGATTATGTTCATCCTCCCGGGGGATAGACCCAGTGATGGACTGAAGCTCACTAGTCCCGCCCTTATCTGCTTCTCGTTGAGTCCCAGTGCGGAGGCTGCCGCGGTTGCGGCCATTGCGTTCTGGATGTTGAACCTTGCCTTGCCCCCCAGGGTGATCGGGACCTCGATGACCTTGGCCACCGTTGATGTCCATCCCCCTTTCTGGATAATGATCGAATCTCCCTTTACAGTGACGTTCATGTTCCCCTTCTCCAGGTTCTCCCTGAGAGCGGGATTCTCCGGGTCCAGGGAGAAAAGTATCACTTCTCCCTTGGTGTTCTCACGAAATTTGAGCACAAGAGGATCGTCTGCATTGAGGACGGCGTGGCCTGTCTGCTTCACCGTCTCAATGACTATACCCTTGAGGCTCGCCAGGTCCTCCAATGAGTTTATCCCACCTTCTCCCAGATGGTCTGACGTGACGTTAAGGAAAACCCCGACATCGCTCTCGTTGTAGCCCAGCCCTCTCCTGAGAATACCTCCCCTCGCAACCTCGAAAACGGCATGGTCCACCGTGGAATCCATCAGAACGACCTTCGCTCCCCCCGGTCCGCTGTAGTCCCCCTCGAGGATCGGATCGTTATTTATCACGACAGCATCGGTTGAGGTCATGCCGACCCTTCCACCGTTGAGCTCGAGTATATGCGAAATCAGCCGCACTGTGGTCGTCTTCCCGTTGGTGCCCGTGACGGCAACGATGGGTATGAGATATTTGGATCCCGGCGGAAATAACATGTCGACGACCTTGGCTGCCACATTCCGCGTTTTTCCCTCGGAGGGGTTGAGATGCATCCTGAAACCCGGTGCGGCGTTGACCTCGATCACCCCTCCGCATCCTTCGCAGATCGGGACGCTCAGGTCCTGGGCGATGAGATCGATCCCGATGACGTTCAATCCCACGATCTGTGAGATCCTCTCGGCCATTGCCCTGTTGGCCGGGTGGACCTCGTCCGTGACGTCGATCGCACGCCCTCCGGCACTGAGATTCGCCGTGGATTTTATGTAGACCTTGCTGTCGGCGGGGAGGACGCTGTCGAGCGTCAACTGCTTCATTCTGAGAAGTCTCTCGGTCATGTAATCCATCTTGATCCTTGTCAGGTTCTTCTCGTGGCCGAATCCCCTTGTGGGATCCCTGTTGATCTCATCGATGAGTTCCTGGATGGTGGATCTGCCATCCCCTATGACATATGCCGGCTCCCTCTTGGCGGCAGCGGCGAACTTCCCGTCGATGACGAGTATCCTGAAATCGAAACCCACCAGAAAATTCTCTATGAGGACCGTCCGGTTGACCTTCCTTGCGTTCTCGAAGGCCACCTCGAGTTCCTCCTCCGTCCTGACATCGGTTGTGATACCCCTTCCGTGGTTCCCGGCCAGGGGTTTTACCACCACAGGATAGCCCAGCCTGCTGGCGATCCTCTTTGCCTCGTCGGCGTCCCATACGGAATAACCTTTCGGGACGGGTATTCCCATGGTCGAGAGGAGCTCCTTCGCTCTCTCCTTGTCGTCGGCGATCTCGACACCGATGGCCGATGTGTTTCCCATCATGGTCGCCTGCACCCTTCTCTGGTGGATGCCGTATCCTAGCTGAACATAGCTCTCGTTGTTGAGCCGGACGACCGGTATGCCCCTCTTCTTCGCCTCATCCACGATGGACTGGGTGGAGGGAC
>JBLIRL010000008.1:0-30363 GCA_049472275.1 Thermoplasmatota archaeon
AGCTGATAGACGGCAGGTTGAGCGCCCGCGCCTCGAACGACATGCCCGCCGCTTCCAGTTCGTCGCAGCGCGTATCGGTCACTGCCGGTGATTCAATGCCGCACGCGAAAGCATCGTATTCGTCATCGGTGATCCTGGTCATCGTCCATGTTTCCAGATCGAAAAGGAAAATATCGTCGCTTCCGGAGATCAGAACTCTGTTCTCATATATCGAATGGGCATATCTGAAATCCTCTTCACGGGTTATTCTCGTTTCCGTGCCGTTGTCCAGATCATACAGGAATACATCCACCGTACCATATCTGAACCCGGCATAGACCACCTTGCTGCCGTATACTTCGGGATAGAACTCGTAGGCATCCGGATCTTCTGGCCCGCCCGGATCTCCCGTGATATTCAATGTCAGTTCTGTCTCTTCCCTGGTGTCGATATCGTAGAGGATGACATTCCAGGTATCGTCGTTCATTCTGGTATACACTATCTTGTTTTCGTGGATCGAGGGGAAAACATCATTATCCGGGCTTCTGGACACCCTTGTCTTTATTTCAGTCTCGAGATCGTACATGTAGATGTCTGGATTCCCATGCCTTGTATCTACCCAGACAACTGTATCTTCGTAGATGTTCGGTGAATACTCGGCATAATCACTGCTTGCTATCCGGGTCTCTTCTTTTGTTTCGATATCGTACATGCAAACGTCGGAATCCCAAGCGGTTCTCTTGGTCCAGAGGATCCTGTTGCCGTATATCACGGGGGTCATATCATCTTCAATTTCTGAGGTTATCCGGACCTCTGTTCCGACGAGTTCAGCCTCCTCTGAGCTGACGAAGGGAGGACTGATTAATATAAGAGAGAGAATGACAACAACCATTATCGAACACTTGAAAACTGAATCTGAACTCATCTCATTTTCCCCTTTGATGACACCTTGTGAAGGTTGGACTAGGTTCTTATCTTTACCGATTGCTTCCTTTTTGAAAAATTAGATGGATTGAAATTCTCCATGGATGTCTCACAAAGCTCACTGTTTCCAAGGATCATACTTTATGTATCATCTTAAAAAATAACATTTCTAGGATTTCTCCGCTATTCCTTAATATACTTCCTAGGTAACTTCCCGCGGGAGAGAAACAGATGAGGAGAGACACCCCGACAATGTGCTTTGCAGGGCTCATCTTTTCAATATTGTTGTTCCAGCTCATTCCTGGCTTTTCCTCGGGTCATACGGGAGTTACTGATCCCGACCGGGTCTGGGCCCAATGGGATGATCCGATATTGATAGAAGGTGACGAGTCATTCACCCCTACAAATGGTGTCAGCCGTGGTTCCGGAACCCGAAGCGATCCTTATATCATTGAGAACAAGACCATCAAGATAAATGGCTATTACGGGATCAGAGTGGTAAATACAACAGAACATCTGTCGATCATTAACTGCACCGTTTTCGGAGGGGATTCCCAAACATCGACCGCCGTGGCCTTTCACAATTCCTCGAATATCAGGATTACCTCCTCTGATTTGTACACTGCATGGAGAGGTGTCCACTGCTGGGATTCGAACAACATTACCATATCCGATACCGAAGTGAACCACACCAATATCGGGGTCATGATCACCAACTGCGTCGATCTGAAAATGAACTATTCTCTACTCCATAACAACACAGACGGCATCTATTGCTGGCAAGGCATTGAGCTAGAGGTCGACCACAATATTTTTTCCAGTATTTCTCAGGACGGTCTCTATATAAGCTCCTCAAACAGAGCATGGATCCACAACAACTCCGTCGAAAAAACCGGAGACAGAGGAATCGTCATCGGATCTTCCGATGATGTCGTTGTGGAATACAATAATGCCTGCAAAAACTACGGAAACGGAATGGAGATCATGGGTGTTTTCGATGGTATATCGGTAAGAGCGAACAATATCTCCAACAATGGATTGAACGGGATCTTTACGGATTACCTGGGTGGTATGGAGATCAATTTCACAGGGAATGTAATTCTCAATAATGATTATAATGGATTTCGCCACCTCGGAGGGTATACGGGGATCCATTCCAACATCATATCGGGCAACACCTATTGTGGGATCTATTTCCACATGGAATGCTATTACAACCTCGTTACCGATAACTCAATCAGCGAGAACGGCGGAAGTGGTCTTGCCATGATGGATTTCGGTGAAACAAATACTATCCGGAGCAATCGGATCTTCAGGAATCAAGATGGGATCGCTATCTACCATTCCTACTTCAATGAAATCTTCAACAACGAGGTTTATGACAACCATGAAACCGGCATATACCTAGGAGACGGGGGGGAGTATAACAACGTCCAATGGAATGATATTCACGATAGCGGAATGTACGGGATCAAGATCGATACGGGCAGCCAGAACAATCGGATCTTCAACAACAGCATATTAAATGACGCTCTAAGCGGTATCCATATCATGGGATATATACAGGCGGATATCTTAAATAACACGATAAGCGGCAGTTCAGAGTTCGGTATCTCGATCCTCAATACAAATGATGTTGAGATAATGAACAACTCCTTCTTGTGCAACGGAGCGGTTCTTAGCGTCTGCAATACATATCACACGGATATCTGGAACAACTACTTCGGAGGTTCGAACGTATCAGTGGTCGAAGAAAATAACAATGAATTGTGCTGGAACCGAAGATCGGGAGAGACCGTAGACACCAATATCGTGGGCGGTCCCCGCATCAAGGGAAATTACTGGATCGATTACGAGGGAGAAGACATCGACGCGGACGGGATCGGAGATACATCTCTTCCCCACGGGCCCGGTGACAAAGGTCCCATCGTTTTACCGAATGAGATACCACCGATTGATACAATATCTCCATCTCTCAAGGATATCACGGTCGAGCAGCCGATAACGAATGAATGGTTCAACGCAAGTTACAAGGTGACGGATGACAGGAACATATTCGGAATGGAATATGAGATCCTGTTCGATTACCATCATCCTTTGAACGGATGGGAAACCGGACTCGAGCCTGATGGGATTGAATTGGATGATAACGGTATTTTGACAATTAGAGCGCTTATGGTAAGTGAGATTACCTCCCTCCGGGTGAACATCACACTCAAGGATTTTTCCGGGAACACGGCCAACTTCACTTTCAACTACGAAGTTATGGACAGCATCAATCCCTGGATCGAGAACACATACTGGGAAGAGGAAGCCCTGACCGATGAGAATTTTACCCTGTACTTCTTCATACGGGACAACATCGAGATCGGTTCCTCACGGCTTGAATACTACTTCGATGAAGGATCGGATGATGTGGTGTCCCTGGACCCGGTCCCGGATATCATTCACGCCTCCTTTCCGATATTCAACATATCGGTGAATGAGGAGCCATACAAGGTGACCTTCAGGTTGAAATTCTCGGACATAAATGGTCTTGAGACCGTATCGGAATGGTTCGAAGTCGCCGTGAAGGATGGAAGTCCCCCGATCCTCCAAGATATCACAGGATCTTTGCCCAGGTCCAACATGGATTACAACATGAAATTCAGGATCAATGAGAACAGAGAAGTTGAAGCCATCCAGATGTTGGTGATCTTCGACGATACGACCCGGATGGAATCGGATTACAGGGTGAAAGAATTCGGGCCCTTTGATGACATTTTCGAAGTTCCGATCCCAATCCCCGAGACCAGCTATGTCATGGCATACAACGCAACCATCTGGGACGAGGAGGGGAACGTGAACTACCTGGAAGCGGAGCTCGAGGTATTGGATTCTGTTCTCCCCGTTATCCTTGATATGACCTCGGAGGCCCCCGCTACGGATTCTCCTTTTCATCTATTGTTTTCCATAAGCGACAATGAGGAGGTCGTCAACGGGTTCTTCCAGTACCGGTTCGACAACGGAGTCCTCTTCAATAATACCGGAATTCCACACAACTTCAGGATCGATCCCATACCTCAAGATGCAAAGATCCTGCACTACAGGGCAGGCATCATGGACAGTGATGGGAACTGGATGATCATCGAAAAGGCGCAGGAGATAATGGACGGCACCCCCCCTTCCATTGAATTACATGCCGATATCCCCTACACTTCCCGAACCTTGAAAGTCACTATCAACGCGGTGGATAACAGAGAGATCTGGGACATCAAGGTTGCCTACTCGGTCAATGATGACAGCGCCCGTCTGCCTGCGTTATTATCGGGCGAACACTACGAGGTTGAAGTGCCGGAAGATGCTGTGAAGATAACTCTCTACGGATCGGCTAGCGACGGTATGCGTAACGATAATGAAACCACAATCGTCCTTGATGTTCTTGACGGGACACCTCCTGAGATCGACCACAGGGAAACCAAAATTACCCCAGATGGAACGATAGTTGTGTCCTTCCTGTGCACCGATAGAAGGGAATTGGGAGAATTCTGGATCATGGTCAAAGGCGATGATGGCAGGATACACAATTTCACGGGTGCCGGAAACGACGGTGATGTTCAATTCATAGCAATCTCCACGAAAGGACTTGGTAATGAGATCAGCTACAGGATATATGCAGCTGACGGATCGGGAAATCTTGCAGTATCGGATGAAATGTCCTTCACCATAGATGTTGAACAAGAAAACACTAACAATATCTTCCTCTGGATCTTGCTGATCGTCATACTTTTCATCGTTGCCTTCGCAGCTGCCTCCGGGGCTTTATTAATTTCGAGATCGAGAAGACAGGTGGATGGGCCAACGCACGAGGAAATCATGAAGCTCAAGGAGGTCTTCGAACACTTCGATGTCGGAACCCGGAAGGAGGATATGGACTGCTATGTGATCCTCGATGTCCCGAGGAGTGCCACAAAATACGAGATCGTAAAGAGGTACAGGGAACTGGCTGTTGTACATCACCCGGACCGGAACGGTTCCGGTTCCTCGTCGGATGATACCCCGATGAAGCGGATAAACTGCGCGAAAACCATACTGCTCGATCCGGAGAAGAGGACGATCCTCGACCTGTACCTCGGTCCTCCCTCGATCTGAGAAGCTCGGATGATCCCTTCGCTGGCGGAATAAGGTCACATTACCTCAGCATGCACCATTAAGGAGGTCTTCCTCACGATGGTCTTACGCGGGGATCACCCTTCCCAGTGACATTCGAGGTCTGTAATGTCCTCCAGTTCGATTTCAACCTTCCACAAGATCATATTCCCAGACCATGCCCGGGAAATTCGGTCCTTCATAACATCTTCCCTCACGGGTCCTGACGGATACCATTCGGACCCTGGTATTATCTCTGACACCTTGGATCATGTTCAATCTGCTCAGGTCACACTTTTTCAATTATGAGCCCGATACCGGCACGATAGGATGCCAAAGGATCACATGTCCCTCCTCCGGTCTTACGTCAGCAACACGAACACCGTATCTGTATTTGCGAGGGAAGGGGAGCCCCTTCTCGCGGAGCTCGGGAGGTTCATTGTGAACTTCCAGTACCTCGAATCCATAATGAACTCCATCTTCAAGGTGCTGTTCGGGATCGACGATCGGACCAACCTCGTTCTGGTCGATGAGATCAACATCATGGGCAAGAACACAAAGTTATGCAAGCTTCTGAAGATCGAACTGGGCCACTCGAAGTTCTTCAACGACCTCTTCAAGATAACGACCCATATAATCGAGGAGCGGAACTTCATCATTCATTCAGAGATATTCGGGGATGCCGAATCCCTGATATTCCGCAACTACCCCAAAAGTATCAGGAGGTTCGAGTTCGTAAGAAGGAGATATGATCTGGAGAAGTTGAAGGAGCTCAACTCCAATGTCAGGGACCTCATATCGCTCTACTCGATGGTGTACATGGACCTTATCCCCAACGAGGAGGTGCCCTTCGAAGCTGATTATGATTCAATATACGAGAAGGTCCACGGGTAGATCCGCCCGCGTGAGATTTCTGGACGATAAAATCCGGAAAGGCAGTCGACCGAAGGACCCGTGATCAGTGAAGCTCTATCGACCTGGCAGTTCTGTGATCGACCTCGATGGCATCATGCTTGAGTCCGAACAGGTTAGAGAAGATAGAACCGCCCTTATGCTCCACCACCTCGTTATCGCACCTCGGGCAGGTATGGACAACGGTCGTTCCCCTGAACACACTCTCTTTGACCTCTTCCTCCATCCTGCGGTGGCACTTACTGCATCTCATGTCATACCTCCTTTTATCAGGTATCTGTTCATATCGATACAATCATACATATATGGACCACCGGGACCTCCCAGGGTTCCCTTCGGAACTTGTCACGATTACCAGGGCCGATCCTGTGGATGATCGAATTACTCAGAGCCTTTTTCTGATGGCATCCGCCAGGGGCCCCTCGGCATAGAATTTGAACTTTCTTTCCACGGTCCCGTATTCTATGAGAGAATAGGCGGTCAATACCTTCAGGAGCTTGTGACCTTGGTATTCCGTCTCGAATACGTCCCTGGGGTCGGTCTTCTTCCTGATCTCGTCCTTCACTTTTCTGAAGAGGTTGACATCAAGTCTCAACACGAGATCGACCTCATCCGATCTCATGACCTGGTTCCTGTCCACCCCCACCTCGTCCACTACGGTATCCAGGAGATTGATAAGGTTCATCGGTGCTTCATCTTTGACTGTGAGGAACATCCCGTCTTCACTTACAAGTAGGTAGAACTTTTCGAAGGTGAAGTCAAGACCGTTGAAATCGAAGACCACTTCCTCCCCTTTGATGAAGTGATAAACGTTGAGCTTCATGGGCTCCTTCACAGGCGATTCCCTGTTTTTCCCGAAAAGACCGTACACGGATTTCCGAAGGGGTGATAGATAAAGAAAATTCCCCCTTTTTTCGGAGGATTCAGAAGGTTATTCCAGCAAGAGTTTCGGTATGTATCACTCCGTCCAGACTTCTTATCTTCTCGAGAACGATCCTCGATACCCCGTTGAAATCCCTCGCGACGACCTTCGCAATGATATCGTATTCTCCGAAGAGAAGGTGCGCTTCTTCGACCTCTGGGGTAGAATTGAGGATCTCCATAACATGCTCCTCTTCATGAGACTTCGTACTGATGAGTATAAACCCTACCACCAAGGGATCACCATCCCTGATATTGTGTTTCATTGCTTTTAATGATATTGTAAGAATCCGGTCCGGGATCTATCTCCGGAAAGGTTCCTGGAAGGCGGGTATGTAGGGGTCCTCCATGAACTGGTTGACAGTCATCCATATGGTCTCCTTGAGCAGCCTTGTGACCGTTTCCAGGTTCTTGTCTGCGCCACACTTTCTGAATTCGCCCTTGTTGATGAAGAGCCTTCTCAGAACCGTCCTTGTCTCCTCGTCTATCCATTGGTATTCCGATCTGTAGTAGACAAGCTCCATCTCCAATTGGATCTCGACCGTACCGTCGAGCATATCCTCGACCTCCATATCGAGGTACCTCATGAAACCGGAAAGGTTGACCGGCGGTTTTAGCCTGAACCTGCAGAACCTTTCATCGCCGTCGCGCCTCTCCTTGAACTCGGTGAAACCGAGGTTCCACACCAGGGCAAGAAGAGGTGCCGATAGGTCAAGTTCGGGAACCACGTCCAACGGGAACTCCATTCTCTCGTCAGGAGCCCATGGAATGTCCGCATGGATCTTGAAGAACCAGCCGAAACGCTTTCGGGAGTATTTGAAATCGGGATCGGGATAGGCTTTCAGATTGTAGTATCTCTTCTCGCCAGCCGGAACCTCGAATGGTTCACTGGTCCTCAGTTCATGCACCAGAACGGGAACCCTCGTGACGTAATCCGATTGCCCTTTGTAGGGATTGAACTCCTTTTCCAGGTACCACCAGAACAGTCCGATATCAAGCGTATCGCATTTCAATCCCTTATGACCCGCCTTGATGGTCACCGTGAAATCGAACTCCTCACCAAGTACCACCGGACATGTGAGCACATCGATGCTCACATCGGCCGTCCTGAGTCCGATACCTTCGGATACCTCTTTGATTATCTTCAATTCCCTTCCCTCGGCCACACTGGTATGCTGTCGGGATGCGATACAGGTAGAAAAACAATGCCATGAACGGGTTCGATGATCGTCCTCAATAACCTCTTTTCTTATCTATCACGTTCATCATGTCCCCGCCTTCAAGGAACCTCGTAAGGTTCTCGCAGAACAGTTCAACAACCCTTTCATCGGCAGGATCGCCTCCGACGGAGGAATGGGGGGTCAACACGACATTGTCCATTGACCATAATGGACTGGAGCCTGGAAGGGGCTCCTCTCTGAAAACGTCCAAACCTGCGCCAGCCAGATGGCCGCTTTGCAGGTTCCGGATCAGCTCATCCTCATCCACGAGCTCGCCCCGGCCGACGTTGATGAAGAAGGAACCCTCTCTCATCCATGAGAACTCCGTCTTTCCGATCATGTTCCTCGTCTCGTCGGTAAGTGGGAGGGACAGGACAATGTGATCGCTCGATCCGAGTACTTCTTCGAGACCCCCGGGGCCATGGATCTCATCGGCCATCCCGGCAGATCTCTCATCATAGCCAATGTCAGGATACTGCAATCTTCCTGTGCTGCCAATATCCCGTTTAAGGGCAAGAACCCGCATACCGAAGCCTTTCGCTATCCTCGCCACCGAGCGACCAATGGAGCCGTAACCTATCACGCCGATCGTCTTGCCAGATAGTGTTTCCAGCAGCGGCTGGTCACTCCAGGGAAGCCAGTATCCTCTCATCTGATCCTCCCGATATCGGAAGGCCTTTCTCGAATGAACGAGTATGTACATGAAGACATGTTCTGCGATCTGGATGGAGTGGATCCCGCTCGCATTGGTCACTATGACATCGGAGCTCCTCAGATCTTCGGTCATCGAATCAATTCCTTCCCACATGAACTGGACCCATTTCAGGGAGGGGTACCTCGAGGGTGACCGGGGCAGCATCCTCGAGAAGAGGATGTCCGCACCTTCGAGCATCTTCTCCTGCTCCTCCGGGATCTCGCAGGTAGATATCTCGAGCCCGGGAGACCTGGTCCTTATCATCTCAATATGCCTCCTGTCCAACCTCTTGCCTATGACGAGCTTCGTCGGTCCTTCCAAACCCATACCTCCTGCCGGCCTGCGATTGGGACTACCAAATACTTAATGTTAAATATTTTCCACTCCAATGTTTTCCACGATCCACATGTTCGATCAAGCAGACGTGAGCAACCTGGGAGAGGAATTCGAAAGAGGTCTCAGAGCCTACGGAAGTGCCTTTGACGAGAAGCAGATCGGGGCGCTCAAGACGGCTTTCGAGATGGCGATGATGAATGCATTGGTAATGATCCAGGGGCGTTTGGGCAAGTAGACTTTTCTCCTGTTCCGATTCCCAGGTCGAAATCGGTATATAGTGCATTACGTTCATACATCATATGCGGGCATGGGATGTACAATGTACAGCTTTCCACTGTCCATGGATATTGTGATCGCAACAGAATCCTAAAAGGAGGGGTCAGATGGGAAACGAACACATGGATCCGGGAACCTTCAGGGCAATACTGGAGGGGATCAACGAATCCATCATAACCCTCGGGATAGACGGGACGATCAGGTCCTTCAACCCGAGCGGAGAGAGCATGTTCGGTCTGACTCCTGACCATATCGGAATGAAGTTCTTCGAGATCGACCTTTTCCGGAAAGAGACCATAGAGAGGCTGAAAGGGCTCTTCTTCGACAGGCTGAAGAGGGAAGAGAATGCCCCCCAGGAGTTCAGGGCGGTTCTGAAGGATGGAGCGGTGAAGTGGCTTTTCATAGATTCTATCTTCATCAAGGATGAAGAGGGCAGGGTAACAGGTCTGGCTGCCGTCATCGATGACATCACGGAAAGGAAAGGGTACGAGCAGGCGCTCGTCGAGTCCGAGAGCCGGTTCCGTACGGTCGTGGAGAGCCTTCAGGAGGGACTGGGCATCACGGACACTGACGAGAACATAGTTTATGCAAATTCTTCGCTCTCCGACCTTGTCGGCTACTCGGGAGAGGAGTTGATGGGAATGAACCTCTCCGATATCGTCAGCCAGGAGGAGTTCAAGAAAATGATCAAGAGGAGCCACAAGAGGAAGAGGGGCGAATCCGAGGTGTACGAATCCTGCATTATACGTCGGGACGGGACCCGAAGGGACGTCATGGTATCTGCCGCCCCTTTGAAGAACGAGCTTGGCGAATACATCGGCTCGGTCGGGCTTCTACTGGACATTTCGGAGAGGAAGAGCGCCGAGACGGCGCTCAGGGAGAACGAGGAAAAATACAGGGCCACGGTGGAGCAGAGCGCGGAGAACATCTACATCTACGATATAGAGACAAAGAAGATCGTCGAATCGAACCCGACAATTCAGGAACTGCTTGGCTATTCCGCCGAGGAGATGTCGCAGCTGACCCCTGCCGATTTCATCGCTCATTCCGAGAGGAACATCGACGGTGCCATCTCGAGGGTTGTAGAAGAAGGGAAGGCCATCATAGGCGAGAGGACCTATATCCGGAAAGACGGGTCCCTTGTCGATGTCGAGGTGAGCGCGAGCCATATCGAATACGGGAACCGGTCGATGCTCTGTGTTGTCTCCAGGGACATCACCGAGAGGAAGAAGGCCCGGGACCAGCTCATCGAGGAGAGGAACAGGGCAAAGGAGGAGAGGAACAGGGCCGAGTTCTACCTCGACCTCCTGGCCCATGACATAGGCAATCTCCATCATGGCATCCTGACGGGAATAGACATGGTACAGTTGTCGAACGACAATATCGAGAGGAGGGAGCGCTCTCTCAAACTGGTCAAGGACCTCCTGCTGAGGTCCATCAAGCTGGTAGACAATGTGATGACCTTCTCCAGCCTTCGATCCATGCCTCTCCATAAAAGACCCATAGACCTTCGAAACATGATAGAAAAGGGGGTCTCCTCGGCCCGGGAGGCCCTTCCGGGAAAGGAGCTCGAGCACGATCTGTTATGGAAAGCGGGAGAACTGGTGGTCCTTGCGGAACCACTTCTGCAGGAGGCTTTCTTCAACATCTATCACAATGCGATGAAATATCATCGGGAGGGCAGGGTCAATGTCGAAACCACGGTCGAGCTCGAAAACGGCAGGGCCGTCGTCAGGATCTCCGATACCGGGCCCGGCATACCGGACGAGAGGAAGGTCACGATATTCGACAGGGTCAAAGAGCCCATGAAGAGGCAGCACACGGGCCTCGGCATGGCACTCGTGAAGGCCCTCGTCGAAAGGTACGGAGGCGATGTCGAGGTCTCCGATCGGGTGGAAGGGGACCACAGTCAGGGGTCCTGCTTCACCGTCTCCATACCGGTTTCCATCGACGAGGAGTGAAACCTTCGACCGACTCGGAACAAACCTTTTCTATCAAGTATAATGTTCATACCGAGGTGATAGGTTGCCCGATCCCCGAAGGAGAAAGAAACCAGGTGGCGAGACCGAAGAGGAAGAGAAGGACGAATCAGGAAGGAACAAGGGTCCTTCACCTGCGATCGTCATAGTTGCTGCGGCCGTAGTCCTCCTTCTCATCATAGGTGGGATATACTTCTTCGCCACATCGGGATCCGATATCGAGAGCATAGCAGTGGGCAATATCGACCTGGATATTGAAGGCATATCCTTCGATCTGATGGCGACTCCGTCAGGTATAGGAGAATACACCGGAGATGTCACCTTCGAGATAACTCTGGAGGGGAGGCCGGGTGCATTGTATTCCGAGAAGGTCCGGATCAATGACGGATGGGGATATGCCGAAGTGGATTACACCGATTTCGTATGGGGAAACGGCGAATATACAGTCAGTGCAGCAGCCGGGGGGAAGGAGGCCAACAACACCTTCCGCATCCTCAATGTGGCAACGGATCTTGGGATAGAGTGGCAGGGTCTGAATTCGGACGAGTCCATGTCATCTCCCCAGATCCAGGTTGAAGTGAACATAAGCTATGTGTTCGGGGCCTCCTCGAGACCCATCTCCGCTGTGCCGCAGGGATACCAGTTCGACGGCGAGGTGCAGACACCTGACGGGACGAAGATCCCGATCTCTTCCGATGATTTCTCCCCGAGCCTGATCAAGCTGCAGAAGCGTTTTGACCACGACACCGTGGGGGATTATGTCATAACCGGCAGTCTGGTCAACACTTTCTGCAGGGCGGATTCTCCAAACAGAACGCTGCAGATCGAGAGCAACTCCGTTTTCGTCTTCGACTCCGATCCCTTTGCGATGCTGGGGCCCGACGTGACGGTCCAACTGATGAACGGCGAGGCCGTGGTCGATTTCGACGCTTCCGGTTCCTGGGACGATGGGACCATAACAGGATACTCCTGGGATTTCGGCGATGGGGGGGCGGAAACCACCACTGGACCGACCATCTCCCATACTTATGCCGAGGAGGGAATATACTACGTATCGCTCCTCGTCGAGGATAACTCGGGACAGACATCGGAAGGTCAGGGCGGGACATCATCATCCCTGAAGGTCACCGTGACCGCGTGATGCTACAACAGGAAATAACCGTCAAGCGTTTCGATGGCTTCCTCGAACATGCTGGGCTCGAGATTGCCGTAGGATATTCTGAAATGGGGTGTTTGGTCCGCGCCGAACGGGGTTCCCGGAACGAGTAGTACATTGGTACGATCAAGGATGTCCCTGACAAGGGTGAAAGAATCGCCAACAACCCCCGTACCTACCATCTCAGGCAGCGCATAGTATGCGCCGTCCGGTGAAGGGCATCGAAGCAGGTCCCTTCTACCCTCCAACCACCGGATCAGGTACCTCCGTGATTTATCAAGCTTGCCAATGTATTCCCTCAAATGTCCCGGATGGTCCCTCATGCAGTGTAGGGCAACCCTCTGGGATGCTCTTGAAGGACATATCACGGTCGTATCCTGGACCTTCATCACCTCATCGTACAGGAAGGGAGGAATGACCATGTAGCCCACCCTCCATCCGGAGATCGAGAAGTTCTTGGAAAGGGAAAAGAGGGATATCACCTGTGCATCATCTCCGAGAGAGCCAGGACTGAAATGATCCCCCTCGTATTCGAATCCCTCGTAGGTCTCGTCGGATATGAGGAATATGTCCCTGTCCATGCAGATCTCGGTCACCTGCCTCATGATCGAGGCGGGATAGCACATGCCGGTCGGATTGTTCGGCGAAACGATCACGACCGCCTTTGTCCTTTCCGAGATGGATTCCTCGATCCTTCGGGGATCGGGCAGGTACCGATCATCCGTCGGAACGTGCACCGCAGAGACATCGAGAATGTCAAGGGTCATTCGGTGGTTGAAATAGAAGGGGTCGAGAAGTATCACCTCGTCCCCGGGATCGCAAAGTGTCGCAACCGCATTGAAGAAGCCGAGGTTCGCTCCCGAGGTCACCATGACACCCCGTTCGGGATCCGCCAGGATCGAATTGCATCTCGATAGTTTTTCAGCGATCAACTCCTTGAGGTCCATGTCCCCTCCGTCAGGACCGTAACGGTGAATGTCCCGAAGATCCCCGAGAGCTTCTTTGACCGCATCCCCGGGGGGAGGGAAGAAGGGGACTCCCTGAGACAGGTCGATCACATCCTTTCCCGCGGCCAATCCCTTCATGATCTGCATTATCGGAGGCAGAGTGCCCCCAACCCGGGCGGATACCTTTTCCTTCCTGGTTCCCTGCATCGCATCACCCCAACTTCTCGAGTATCATGTAGGCATCACCCTTGAAAAGCTGGACCTTGCGGTTTCCCGTCAAGTCCTTTTCCAGGCCTCGCCTTACGGTCCAGTATTCGCCCGGTTCGACAGGATACCTGATGGTGACCGACCCTGCCCCAACACGCCGAAGAGCTGCATCAAGATCTTTCTCGGTAACAGGATCGGCGAGGATCCTGTAGCTGTTAATGAGGAAAGGGCTTTGCGTAAGCTCGTCCGATAATAAGAGAGAGCGCCTGTCATCGAGACGGACCAATGATCCATCGATCCCCAATTCCTCTGGCAGGAGGTCCGCAAGACCCGCCTTCACCACCGCCGGATCGATCTCATGAGCATGGACGTACCTTCTGCTGCCAGAATGTTCCTGCCGATCGGAGAACCTTCCCCTCAACGTGGCCCCGGAGGGTAGGACCACTGCGGACCTCTCACCGAGAACGAGGTCCCCTGTATAGAGGTTCAGGCGGTTCAAACGCCCGTCCAGAGAGACGTATTCTGCCTCGCAGTCTATATCTATCCTGCCCGGGGATATGTAGGGGGGGACCTCGAAGCACATACCACCCGCCGCATGGTCGAAGGCATTCATGACCTCCCTTGGATCGGGTACGATCTCCTCGAATGTCCTCTCGGTCGATGATGGGGGTCTTGCAGGGTCGCTGAAGATCGCACATCCTTCCTCTGCCAAGCCGATCACGGCCGAATCCAGGCAATCCGAATTCACCACCAGGGCATTGGTTATCCCCTTCGCAATACAGTTCATTGATGTCAGCAGGCAGTTGAGGGGATCGATGTCCACTGCAATTACTCGCTCCGAGAGTTCGCACAGTGCAAGCACCTGTCCCCCCTGGCCGCACGTAACGTCCATGACCAAAGCCCTCGAGATCCTCAGGGCACAGTGCCTTGCGGCCGGATCGGGTGTCGCCCATCTCAAACCCTCGGAAGTGAAGAAGAGGCTCCTGCCGTCAGCATACTTGGCCCCGGCATTCTTCCGGGTCTTGGCAATATCAACTATGATCGAACTCTGCACATCGTCGAACCCCATCTTTTCCAGTGGAGAACGATACGAGCCCGGTGGCGATCCCCCGGCGATCCCGCTCCAGACCGATGATATGCCGCTCATGATATCGTTAAGGGCATGCCCCCTGAAAGGGGTGGCTTCTATCAACGGGTCAGCCTCCTGTTCCATTCCGCTCCCCGCCCCCGTATCGATAAAGATCGCGCCGGTCATGACGATCGATGTAGGCGGGATAAAGTTTTTAAATGATGTGGACGTAGGCCTCCAGCCCCCCGTCGGGGGAAGCTACGACCGAATAAGATGTCGGAGGAGTCAGAATGGCAAGCCCAATGAAGACCGACAAGGGGCTTGTATCTCTCATCGATGACCTGAAGAGGGCATCAAGGGAGAACGACGCCCCTATCTGGCGAGACATCGCAAAGCGCCTGGAAAAACCATCCAGGGTATGGGCAGAGGTTAATATCTCGAGGCTCGCACTTCATACCAAGAAGGGCGAGACGCTCATAATCCCGGGGAAGCTGCTCGGTGCTGGCGATATTGACTATCCCGTGACCGTGGCCGCCTTCAAGGCGTCCAGGGGAGCGGCGGAGAAGATCACCGCAGCCGGCGGAACCGTGCTGAGCATTCCCCAGCTTGTCAAGGACAATCCAAAGGGGAAGGGCGTAAGGATCATGGGGTGAGAGAATGGTCGAGATCATCGATGCAAAGGGACTCGTAATAGGAAGGCTCGGGACCCACGTTGCAAAGAAGCTCCTTGATAACAAGGACCTGGAGATCGCCATCGTCAATGCCGAGAAGGCAATAGTCTCTGGGACCAGGAAGATGGTGCTCACCGAATATATCGGTAAGAGGGAGCTCAATCATCCCAGGAAGGGTCCGTATTTCCCCAAGCTTCCTGACAGGATCCTCAAGAGGACCATAAGGGGCATGCTGCCGTATCAGCAGCCAAAAGGTAGACAGGCCCTCAAAAGGGTCAAGGTCTACATGGGAGTTCCCAAGGAGTTCGAGGGGAAGAAGATGAAGACCGTTGAATCAGCTAAGAAGAAGGGGCTTGAATCATACGTGGAGCTCGAGGAGGTCTCGAGGAGCCTGGGAGCCAATATCTGAGGAGGGGTCCGAGATGGGGAAACTGGTCAATACAAGCGGAAAAAGAAAAAGTGCCATCGCAAGGGCTACCGTGAAATCCGGAAAAGGTCGAATCAGGGTGAATCAAAAACCCATAGAGCTCGTGGAACCCGAGGTGGCAAGACTGAAGATGATGGAACCTCTGGTCCTCGCAAGGGATATGGCCTTGAAGGTAGATATCAACGTCAACGTTCAGGGAGGAGGTTTCATGGGTCAGGCTGATTCAGTGAGGACCGCGATCGCAAGAGGCCTCGTCGAATATTTCAATGACGACGAGCTCAAGGAGCGTTACCTGAAATATGACAGGGCCCTGCTTGTCAACGATCCGAGGAGACACCTTCCAAAGACACCACTTGGACGCGGTGCCAGGAAGAAGAGGCAGAAATCTTACCGCTGATCCGGGATCCCGCAAGGAGGACCCGGTCATCAACGAGTCGAAGCTCGGAAGGCGGAACGGATATTAGCATGGTCTCGCCGGAATCCTGTTATAGGGTAAAAGTAAAAAACGAATGACCTGCTGAGAAGCTCGCAAGATCTTCCCGGTTGAGATCGAAGGTGAGACCATGAAAGCGAAGTTGATAGGGATCATCGGAGTCGTTGCTGTAGTTTTCATACTCCTCTCCGTTGTTGTAATCTTCATGATGGGTGGAGGAGAATCGGGAGTCGCCAAGACGATGATCACCATGGAAGAGATAGTGGAGGAGACCGTCAACCTGGAGCCGACAGAGGAGGTCATGGTCCCGGACGAAGGTACGGTCTTCTGGCCCATCTACGGGCCTGTCAATTCCTCGGAGGTAATCATGCTGACGGGCATCCAGGTCATTGTATCCTGGAGCGACGATGAACCGCCTCCGGCTTCCAGGCCTTTCTACGAGAACACACCGGACCAGATGACCCTGGAGGTGGTGGCCATGCCTTTCCTCTCGACACTGGAGCAATCGGGGAACGAAAGTGCCAATAATACATTCCTGGCAACCTCACGTTCGGACACTGGTTCCACCAGGATCGACATGGACCTGAAATCCATGCCTGTCGTACTCGCGGAAGGTACGAGTGACAATCTGACGATGGACCCTGCCGGATCCTCGGAACCGGGAAATACCGGACTGTTCATTAGCGTTTCATGTCTTGCAGGCCACATTGAGGCCAACAGGCTCGCGGCGCTGAGATATACCGACAGAGGGGACGAGGTCACATTGACGGTGACCCTTTCCTACAAGAGGGTTCCCCAGGATGTATTCGATGCATGGGTCGCCGAGCAGACCAGGGAAACCGAATGGTAGGATGTGAAATGATGATCGTCAGGAACTCCGAGGAAATCGAAAGGAGTGTTGTTCAGATGGAGGGTGTCGAGGGCACCCACATACAATGGCTGGCCTCCAAGTTCGATGGTGCTCCGAACTTCGCAATGAGAAAATTCACCATGGAGTCCGGCGGGAGGATCGGCCTGCACGACCATCCCTGGGAGCATGAGATCTACATACTGAAGGGGACCGGTGTGGCATACAACGAGACACAGAGGATCAATATCAAGGCCGGTGATGTGATCTACATCCCCGGGAACGAACCTCACGGCTACGATAATACCGGTGACGGTGAACTCATGTTCATCTGCATGGTCCCCAACGACGGGGATCCTAGGTAGACGGAAGAAGGGTAGTTATTTATTCACACTAATCATCTAGCTGATGAAGGTCTCGGGGGTGCGATCGAATGGTTGTCTACACTGAGGAGATATCGTTCAGAACGACCGGAGAGGGGCAGATCGTTGACATCACCGACGATATCGAGACCATTGTCGGACGATCGGGTATCAGGACCGGCATCGTCTCAAGCTCCGTTGCAGGGGCCACCGCCGCTTTGACGGTCATCGAGTACGAACCGGGACTGATAGAGGACTTCCCGAGGATGCTTGAAAGGATCATTCCCAAGGGGATCGATTACGCCCACCACAGGACATGGGACGATGGGAACGGACATTCGCATGTGAGGGCTTCACTGATAGGACCCGACGTCACCATGCCCGTGAGAGAAGGCAGAATGGTCAGGGGAACATGGCAGCACATGGTCTTCCTTGAGCTGGACGTCCGCTCCACAAGGGCGCGTGTCGTCCATGTCACTGTGATCGGAGAATGAGTGCCTCTTCTAGTATTTTGCTCCGACTCCGGGCGAACCGGGAGAATGGTCCGGATCGAATTATACGAACTCGACAAGAAAATGTCCCCGGGAAATAACGAGACCGATCACAGCCAGGCAGAATGCCCACTCCGGACTCTGACCCTTTTCCCGGGGGGTGTGTACGATGCCTGGGTTGTCCTTTGCATCATCCCTTGACGTCACGCCTTTACGGTCAGCAAGGGACCCTAATTAAGCACCGATGTTGTATCCCCGTTCATTGCCAAGGCGGATCACCGATCACCGCCGTCTTCGAAGGACGGGGACATGACAGGATGACCCCACGGTGTAATAAATATTTGTCTGCCAGGACAGATATAGACAAATGATAAATAATCGAGGCGTTTAAAGGGAGGGAAAACCCATGAGCGCAATCACTAGCATCGGTGCTGCCTGGCGGAGGTTCTGGCAGAAGAACAAGAGAGGCAAGCTCCTTATCCTTTCCGTTTTGGGAACCCTCGTGTTCGTCTTCAGTGCATGGGAGCTTGCAGTGGAGTTCGAGATCGATCCTTTCAAGGACATGGAGATCCCGGTGCTGGCCGAACTCGACAATGTGGCATGGTTGACCCTTGGCATCGGCGGCATCGTCATGATAGCCGGATGGCTCTATTACAACGATCATGCCAAGAACTTCAAGAAGTTCAAGGACCTGATCGAAACGGATTCAAAGGCCCAGTTCGTCAGGAACATCGATGAGATCGAGGAGCTGGCCGTCCAGCTGGGACCGGACTTCGAAAGACAGGTCCTAGACAAGAGAAAGGAATTCAATGTGAAGACCCGGTAAGGGGCCATGCACCTTCATTACCCTTATTGCGAATGGGGACAAAACCTTTTTTTACACCAAATCCATGGATGGAAGGGGTGTGAATATGGTCGCTTACTGTAACGATTGCAAGCGATACATCAATCAATACTGCGAGATATGCTCAGGCAATTTCGGTATCAAGACCTGCGACAGGTACGGATGCGGAGGCAGGATGCTCTGTCCTATCTGCGGAGGAAACAACCTTACAGCAAAGAGAGAGAGCGTGTCGGCTCCATATGATTTTGCCCAGGAGAGGGAAAAGCTCTTCGAGAAGAAACGCGCCGCCTCCGACTACGAGGCCAGGTATTTCGCAGAGAAGAAGATGAAGGAGATCGAAGAGAAACAGAAAGGCGGCGAACCGTCCTCCGGATCAAGGCACTGCCCACTATGCGGCTACCAGCTTGAAGAGGATTGGAAGTTCTGCCCCGAATGCGGTGTCTCCCTCATAAAGAAATGAAATTCACTCCCCCGTATCCGGAGGAGATGGTTCGTTCTCATCGACGATCTCGCATTCTGAGCTCTCATCTGTTTCATCCTCGATCCTCTCAATCATTGCCACCGCCTTCACATGATCGCCTTCGTTCAATCTCATCACGATCACACCCTTGGCAACCCTGTTAACCAGGCGGATGCAGGAGGCGGAAGTTCTGATCACCATTCCATCCCTCGAAACGAGCAGGATCTCGGAATCCGTCCTTTCCAGCATCAGTCTGACCACCCTTCCGGTCTCGTCAAGCTGGTCACGATGGATGTTGATGACACCCGCGGACCCTCTCCTGGTCAACCGATAATTCTCCGCGAAGGCCCTCTTTCCGAACCCGTTCTCGGTTATCGTTAGCAGAATTGGGCCCTCTCCCGTCTCATCGAGCTCCTCGAGACCTTCCTCGGATTCCTCCTCATCTCCGTTCTCTTCCGAAGGCTCCCCGCCGATCCGAGGTATGACCGCAAGGGATACAACCTCGTCGCTATCGTGCTTCAACCTCATTCCGATAACGCCCATGGATGTCCTGCCCATGGCTCTGACGTCAGAGATCCTGAAGCGGTTGGCCATTCCCCTCTGGGTCGCAAGGACCGCTTCCATGTCCTCGGTGCACAACTGGGTGGATACGAGCTCGTCCCCCTCGTTCAGGATGATGGCGCGGATCCCGGTGGACCTCGGGCGGGAATAGGATTCCAGACTCGTTCTCTTAACCAGACCGTTCTTGGTGGCAAAGAGAAGGTATTTCTCCGTCTCGAACTCCGAGACCGATATGAAGGACCTCACGATCTCGCCCTCTTCCAGGTTCGGAAGGAGATGGATCACGGGCCTCCCCTTTGCCTGCCTCGAGCCGGACGGGATGTCGTAGCCCTTCACCCAGAAGACCCTTCCGAGCGAGGTGAACATGAGAATGTGGTCATGGCTTGAGCAGATGAACATATCGACCACGTAATCCTCATCCTTCATTCCCATTCCACGAAGTCCTTTACCCCCCCTGTTCTGTATCTTGTAGGTGTCCAGGTCCATCCTCTTCAGATACCCCGTGTTGGTAATCGTCACCACAATATCTCTTCGAACGATGAGGTCCTCGAGGTCTATCTCCTCCGCGTCCACCTCGATATCCGTCCTTCTCGCATCACCGTACTTCTCCTTGAGGTACGTAAGGTCCTCGGATATGATCCCGTCGACCCTCTCGGAGCGTGCCAGGATGTCCTCGTAATCGGCAATGGTCTCGATCAGTTTGGCCCCTTCCTCCTTGATGGCGTCGCTCTCAAGCGAGGTCAGCTTCTGGAGCCTCATATCCAGTATCGCCTTCGCCTGGGCCTCTGACAGCTCGAACTTCTCTATGAGACCTTTCATCGCCTCGGAGGGGTCGCTGGAGGCTTTGATGAGCTTTATGACCTCGTCGATATTATCGAGTGCGATGATCAGGCCCTCGATGATGTGGAGCCTCTCCCTTGCCTTTCTCAGGTCATGTGAGACCCTCCTCCTGATGACTTCCCTCCTGTGGCCCAGATAGACCGAAAGGATCTCCTTCAGCGTCATTACCTTTGGCTGGCCGTTCACCAGTGCAAGGTTTATCACACCAAACGTGGTCTGCATGTCGGAATGAGCGTAGAGCTTGTTCAGAACGACCTCGGGAACGGTGTCCCTCTTCAGGTCGAACACCACTCTCAGACCGTCCTTGTCGCTCTCGTCTCGGATATCGGTGATCCCCTCGAAGACCTTGGCCTTGACCAGCTCGGCAATCTTCAGAAGCATGTTGGATTTGTTCACCATGTACGGAATTTCGGATACCACAATCCGCTGTCTCTCACCCTCCGCTCCCTCGATTTCGGCCTTGGCCCTGATCGTCAGTTTTCCCCTTCCGGTCGAGTAAGCCTGGTAAACGCCATTCTTCCCGTAGATTATGCCGCCGGTCGGAAAATCCGGAGCCTGGATGTGTTCCATGAGGGCAAGTGAATCCATATCGGGGTCCTCGAGGAGGGCGTGAAGACCGTCAACGACCTCTCCGAGATTGTGTGGGGGCATGTTGGTTGCCATTCCGACGGCTATTCCCGATGATCCGTTCACGAGGAGGTTGGGAAGTTTGGCGGGAAGGACTGTGGGCTCCATGAGACTCCCGTCGTAATTTGGTACCATATCCACCGTTTCCCGATCGAGGTCCTGGAGCATCTCCATGGCGATCTTGGTGGTCCTTGATTCCGTGTATCTCATCGCAGCGGCCGAGTCTCCGTCGATGGACCCGAAATTTCCCTGACCGTCCACCAGAGGATAGCGAAGTGAGAAGTTCTGGGCCATCCTCACCATCGCATCGTAAACGGCCATATCGCCGTGCGGATGGTATTTACCGAGTACATCTCCCACCACCCTGGCGGATTTCTTGTAGGGTTTCCCGAAGACCATTCCTCCCTCGTTCATAGAATGGAGTATCCGTCTGTGCACGGGTTTCAGGCCATCCCTGGCATCCGGGATCGCCCTTCCCACTATCACTGACATAGAGTAGTTCAGATAGGAGGTGCGAAGCTCGTCCACGAGTTCATGACCCACTACCCCCCCTCTCTCGATCTTCTCGATGGGCTCGGAAACCTCCTCAGATGTCAAGGTTCGTCACCTCCATGGCATGGGCCTCTATGAACTCCTTCCTCGGCTGCACCTGATCACCCATCAGGACCGTGAACATATCATCTGCGGCTATCGCGTCTTCAACCGTGACCTTCAGCAGTGTCCTGGAATCCGGGTCCATGGTCGTTTCCCATAGCTGTCCGGGATTCATCTCACCGAGACCCTTGTATCGTTGGATGCCAACGCCCTGGGAACCGAGGGTTTCCAACAGCTCGTCCTTCCTCTCGTCCGAGAAACAGTAGAACTCCTGTTTACCCTTCTTCAATTTATACAACGGAGGCTGGGCTATGTAGAGATGGCCGCTGTTTATAAGGTCCTGCATGTAGCGGTAGAAGAAGGTCAGAAGGAGCGTCCTGATGTGCGCACCGTCCACATCCGCATCTGTCATGATTATTATCTTGTGATAGCGCAGGTTCTCGAGATCGAAATCGTCGCCGATGCCGCATCCCAGGGCAGTTATCATGGATCTGATCTCGTTGTTGGAGAGGACCCGGTCCAATCTCGCCTTCTCCACGTTGAGGATCTTGCCTCTGAGTGGGAGTATTGCCTGGAAGGCACGATCCCTGCCCTGTTTGGCGGACCCACCTGCCGAGTCGCCCTCCACAAGATACAATTCGGAGATCGCGGGGTCCCTGGACTGGCAGTCAGCGAGCTTGCCGGGAAGACCGGACCCCTCCAACAGGCCCTTTCTCCGGGTCAATTCCCGGGCTTTTCTCGCAGCTTCCCTTGCCTGAGAGGCCTGCAGGGCCTTCTGGAGGATCTTCTCGGCCTCCCTTGGGTGTTCTTCCAGGTATTCTTTCAATTTCTCGTTGAGGAACGTCTCGACAAGCCCTCTGACCTCCGAATTTCCCAGCTTGGTCTTCGTCTGTCCCTCGAACTGCGGCTCCGGGACCTTCACGGAGATCACCGTTGTGATGCCCTCCCTGATATCCTCTCCCTGGAGCTGCTGGTCCTTCTTGAAGAGATCCTCCTTCCTCGCATAATCGTTGAACGTTCTCGTGAGGGCGCCCTTGAAACCGCTGAGATGGGTCCCACCCTCCGATGTATTGATGTTGTTGGCATATGAGAATATGTTCTCCGTATACCCGTCCGTCCACTCCATCGCTATATCGATGGCGACACCATCCCCGCCTCCGCTGAAGAATATGGGGGTGTCGATCAGTGGCGTCCGGTTCCTGTCGATATAATCAATGAAGGATATCAGACCCCCGTCATAATGGAAGGTCTCCTGTCTTTCAGTGGTTTCGTCCTTCAGAACGATGCTTACGCCTCTGTTGAGAAACGCAAGCTCGCGGAGCCTGTGCTCGAGCACCTCGAACTTGAACTCGAGGGATGTGAAGATGGTATCATCCGGTGTGAACTGGACACAGGTGCCTGATACGTCCTCGGGAGCGCCCCCGACTATTTGGACAGGGGTTGTGGGTTTGCCGCGCTCGTATCTCTGGAAGTGCACCTTTCCTTCCCTAGTAACCTTGACCTCCAGCCATTTGGAAAGGGCATTGACGACAGAGACTCCCACCCCGTGCAGGCCTCCTGAAACCTTGTACGCATCCTTCTTGAACTTGCCCCCGGCATGAAGCCTTGTCATGACTATCTCGAGAGCGGGAACGTTGTACTTCGGGTGCATTCCAACGGGTATGCCCCTCCCATCATCCTCGACGATAACGGTTCCGTCCTTTGCCAGGGTGATGGTGATGTTCTCGCAGTAACCTGCCATTGCCTCGTCGATGGAATTGTCGACCACCTCGTAGACCAGATGGTGCAGCCCGTGGGAATCCGTTGACCCGATGTACATCGCAGGTCTGATCCGGACACCGTCGAGACCTTCCATAACCTCTATGGCCGATGAATCATAGTCCTTTCCGTCCCTCATCCTTCTTGCTCTGGGAGTATCTTCGGTCATAGAAACCCTCCGCCGTACCGATGGGATGAGCAACGGTTTTCTCCCTAAGCCTGCCGAATGCATCCCATCGAGTGCCAACAGGTGGGTCTCGTATGGGGTTGGAATATTTAAATCCATCGCGCGCGCGTGCGCGCGCGTATAACTAGGGAGTTGTGATAGTAATATATTGAAGTAATCCATGCCCCACCGTATGGAAGAGGATATCCTCGCCTTCGCACTGCAGAATGCTCTGGAGCATGACGGAAGGGCCAGCATCGGACCGGTCATGGGAAAGGTCATGGCATTCTTTCCGGAACTGAAGAATAATCCCAGGAGTACATCTGCCATTGTGAGAAGGATAGTAGAGGAGGTCAATTCGCTCTCGATGGACCAGCAAAGGGAGAGACTCACCGAGATCGGAGGACCGATCGAGCTAGGGAAGAGGGAAAGGAAGACCGGCCTCCCGGAACTGAAAGGTGCGGTCCCGGGAAATGTTGTGATGAGATTTGCGCCCGGACCCTCCGGACCTCTTCACCTTGGGCACACGAGGGCTGCAATTCTGAACGATGAGTACTGCAGGATGTACGGGGGACGTTTCATCCTCAGATTGGAGGACACCAACCCTGAGAAGATAGACCCTTCGGCCTACGACATGATACCCGAGGACCTTGAATGGCTTGGTGTCAATGTCCACGAGACGTTCGTCCAATCTGACAGGTTCGACATCTATTACGATATCACGAAACGGCTGATCGAGAAGGGAGCCGCTTATGTCTGCACGCTAGACACGGAGATATGGAGGGAGCTGAAACTCAATGGCAGGCCTTGTGGCGAAAGATATCTTCCCCCCGATGAACAATTGGGAAAGTGGGAAAGGATGCTTGAGGGCGGATACTCCGAGGGAGAGGCTTCGGTCGTGATTAAAACGAACCTGGGACACAAGAACCCGGCCGTCAGGGATTTCGTCGGTATGAGGATCAAGGATGAACCCCATCCGAGAACTGGTGACAGGTACCGCGTGTACCCGCTGTACAATCTTTCCGTTGCCATTGACGACCATCTAATGGGCTGCACACACATCCTCAGGGGAAAGGACCACCTCAACAACACACTGCGGCAGGAATATATCTACGGACACATGGATTGGAGCCTTCCTGAATTCACCCACTATGGTCTGGTATCGATCCCGGATTCGATACTGAAGACCTCGATCATCAGGGAAGAGATCGCTACCGGAAAATACTCCGGGTGGTCGGATGTTAGGCTCGGAACACTCCAGGCACTGGCAGCAAGGGGATTCGATCCGAGATCGCTCCGGGATTACTGGGTGGAGACCGGCATCAAATCTGTCGATATCAGTTTCTCATGGGAAACGCTCTATGCAAAGAACAGGTCTCTTATAGATGCAGAAGCCCGCCGCTTCTTCTTCGTTCCTTCCCCGGTCAGGATATCCTTCGAACACGATGAGGAACTCCATGCGAAGGTCCCCCTCCATCCCGAGAGACCGGAACTGGGATTCAGGACCCATGTTGTTCGCCCCGAAGAGGGGAAGATCGACCTGTTCATACCCGGAGACGACCTCGAGGGTTCCGAACCGGGCTCTCTCCTGAGATTGAAGGACCTGTGCAATATCGAGATGAAGGGGAGAGATGGAAGAATGTTCGATTTCGCCGGAACGGACCCTGGAATCGTAAGGGGCGGAAAGGGGAGGATCGTTCAATGGGTGGGAAGAAACGCCTCACCCATGATCGTCCACACTCCGGAAGGAAGCGTCATGGAAGGTTTGGTGGAGGAAGGGATGGAGAATTACGCTGAAGACGGGGACGTGGTCCAGTTCGAAAGGATAGGCTATTGCAGGATATTTCATGATGACGGTCTCAGAGCCAACTTGACCCACCCCTGACATGGCATTCCATGGGACATCCCCTGAGGTCCTTAATATATTCACGAGCAATGGAAACACCATGAAGACCTACATGCTTCGCAAGACCGGCGGGGTGCCCATCGATGATGATTTCATCAACGAGGTCCGGAGGATATCCTTGAGAAGGAAGGGACTTATTGACGATGATGACATCAAATAGGCATTTCATAGCAAGATATAACTACTTTTTAGGGTCCTTAAGCGGCCGTGTCCGACCTTGATACCCTTTGGACGATCGGAATGACGGTTGCATCCAATATTCGCGAGATGTACCCCGACGGCGGGGGCGGCAGACCGGTCGGGAAGGGGGCGGACGGGGATTGGACCAAAGAGATCGATCAGGCGGCGGAACGAGCCGCAATGCAGTTCGTGGAGAGTGAAGATCTCGATTGGAACGTCATCTCCGAGGAGATGGGGTATGTCGACCGGAACGGTTCCAAAACCTTGATCTTCGATCCAATTGACGGGACCTACAACGCGATCAATGGGTTTCCTTTCTACTCGACCTCCCTCGCGCTCAAAGACGAGACGGGTGATATCTCAACGGGGGTCGTATATGACATACCGCTCAACAGATGCTATCATGCGGTGAAAGGAGAAGGGGCCTTTCTTGACGATCGTCCCATCAGGACCAGAAGGTACGTTGAAGCCGACGCAGTATTCTCATCATTTCTCGATCACGGATCCATGGAGGAGAACAGAAAGCTTCTCTCCCTGCCAAGGAGGGGCAGGTATTTCGGCTCCATTTCGCTCGAAGTGTGTTTCGTTGCCAGGGGGGCTCTTGACCTTTTCGCATTGTTCTCCAGGATACCGAGGATCACGGATATCGCTGCCGCTCACCTCATCCTGAAAGAGGCGGGGGGGGAACATCTCAAGATAAGCGGTGATGGGGCCTGGTCACCCTATCACCCGGGTGAGGAAGAGGATATCAGGGGAATCATGGCCTTTGGCGATCCCGAAGCGGTATCGAGGATGAGGGAGATATCCGGGGGAAGGCCCCCCGGGGAGGGGGTATGAGAAGATGAAGATAGGACTGGTTTCCCATCTGAGGAAGAAGAACGCATTGAAAGTGGCCAGGGACGTCGTCGATCTGGTCTGGAAGATGGAACAGGAGGGTAAGGGAATATCGCTTGTCCTTGACGATGAACTCGGTAGAGAGCTTCAGGAAGAGAGGTTTCCTTCAGCGCCGGTTGAGAAGATGGATTCCAGAATGGTGGTCTGCATCGGGGGCGACGGTACCCTTCTTCGAACCCTTCACAGGACGAGATTGCCGGTAATGGGGATAAACGTTGGCTCCCTTGGTTTCCTGATGGACGTCCATCCGAAGAATATAGAAAGCGCTTTCAAAGAACTTCTCGAGGGGAATTTCGTTATCGAGTACAGAACGAGGCTCAAGACCCTCCTCAACGATGAGAGATTGCCGGATGCCACCAACGAAGCGGTGATAGCGACGAGCACCCCGTCCAAGATACAGGAATTCGTGTTCTACATCGATATGGACTGGGCCCAGAGCCTTAGGGCCGATGGGATCATCATCTCAACACCGACCGGATCAACAAGCTACGCCCTTTCTGCCGGAGGATCCGTGCTCGATCCGAGATTGAACGCCATCGAGATCGTGCCCATAGCACCGTTTCGGATCAACTCAAGACCGTTCATCATTCCCGACAACAGCACGATCAGCCTCAAAGTGGCCCATAAGACAAGGACCGCACAGCTGGTGATCGACGGGGATTACAGGAAGACCATCCGGAACAAGGACCAGCTGCTTTTCACGAGGTCGAAGGACAAGACGAGGTTTGTAAGGTTCGACACGAACTTCTACAGGAATTTCCAGGAGAAGATCGCCAAGGAGAGGCCGCCCGTCAGCAAGAAAGGAAAATATTGATATAACACTACAACCATGAGTTGTATAGTATGAACGAAGTGAAAGAGGATATCGAACTCGACAGGATATTGGCCGTCCTCGAGAATCCCATAAGGAGGAGGATACTCCAGAAATTATCCAGGGAGATGAACTATCCCCTCCAGCTTTCAAAGGAGCTCAATGTCAGCCAGCAGGCCATCATGAAACACCTAAAGGTACTAGAGGACAACGATTTCGTGGTCTCGTACGATGAGAGATCGGACAAGGGGGGCGCTCCGAGGAAGGTCTACATACCCAGGAAGAGATACTGTGTAAGGATCGATATCGGACCCAACACTTACCATGAGGAATTCTACTCTTACAGGGAATACAATATCAGGAAGAGCGATCCGAAAGCTCCGCGAAGCGGTCCGGAAACAAGGGTTGAGATCCGGGGGAAGGTTACGGGAGAGATGAAGAACGAGGTTGCCGGAGCTCTTCCTGCGTTCACGGATCCAACGCTCGAGAATTACAGGATGAGATTGGAAAAAGCGATCAACACCGATGACGACAGCGATAAATTGAAAGGTCTCAAGGACCTCATCCGACACATCAACGGAGAGATCGAGAAGAACGAGACCAGGAGGCGCAGGTTCCTTGCACTCAGGGAGAGGGCCTTCGAGGATGTTAACATGATCATTTCCACGATCTCAGAGGATCATCTTGAAAAGGAGATACTCTCACTTTTCGTCAAGAACGGGATCACAGATGTTGATACCATATCAAACATCCTCGATACCAGAAGGATATATGTGGAAGATGCCCTAAGGAGAATACGAAAGAGATTCGGATAGGAGGATACTACCGGGGAGTCCCCCCACCATTTCCACTGCAGAATGCTCACCATGTCTCTGCTGTTATCCAAATGTTTTTCACCAGACTCCGTATGACGATGATCCCTGAAGAAAACAACCCTCACCTCAGAGGAAAAGCGGTTAAAGATTCGGATCGACTCGTGTCAATGAATGTTCATTAACTTCTTGATCCTGCATTTTCTCGATCGATGATCATTTCCCCTGGAGTTGTGATATTCTCTATAATAATAATAATTTAATCTTTTCTATTAGTATATATATATGGAATATCGGAGAATATAAAATGAACGAAGATTTAAAATATACCTAAAGAATGAATCGATAGATCTCTGCATTGGTAAACTATTATGTCCGAGGGACGTCTTTTTATTCCTTCAAATGACATCTTGAAGGATAAGAACGGGCGTCTACAAGCAGATCAAATTCACGATCGAAGAGCGGATAATGGTTCCAATGGAAATATGGGGGTCTCTCACCTTCCGTCGTATTGATCGACAAGATCCTCGAACATTCGTATCAAACTCCCATTGATGCTTTCCCATGTTCTCGATTTCGACCATTCCAGACCCTTATTTCTGAGTGACCCGTATAATTTCCTGTCATCGATGAGCCTGATGATCGACAGGTAGAATTCCTTCACATCCTTCGCCCTGCAAACGAAACCACTTTCGGAACTCTCCACTATCTCCTTGCAGCCTCCTATGTCGGATACTATCGCCGGGAGCCCCGATGCGATCGCCTCCTGAACAACGTTCCCGAACGTTTCGGTCGTCGAGGGAAAGAGAAAAATGTCCCCGCTGGCATAACTCCGCGACAGCTCCTCGCCCTCGAGATAGCCCGGAAATACCGCATCAGGCATCTCCTTTCTCAATTCGTTTTCCATAGGCCCCTTTCCCATGAGTACGAAGACCATATCATCCCTTTTATCCTTTCTCGTTTTGAGATATATGCCTTTGACCACATCAAGGTCCTTGTACTTGACGAAGCGACCCGAGAAGAGTACGACAGTCCTGTCAACGGCATTCCAGCTTTCCCTTATCTCCTCTGACCTCTTTTTGGGGGAAAACATATCCTTTCTGATGCCTCTTGACCAGAGTTCCACCCTTTTTGCTCCCTTTCTCTCCAGCTGTTCCTTCATCTCGAGGGTCGGTGCGAATACTATATCGCATTTGTTGTAGAAGCGGACCATCTCCCTCCAGACGGTACCTTCGAATATCTGGAGCTTGTAGTATTTCAGGTAGGAGGGGAAGTCCGTATGGTAGATGGATATGATAGGTATTCCGGAATCCCTTGCATATTTCAGGAACTTCAGTGCTATGAGATCTGGGGTCGATATCTGGATGATATCGGGTTTGAACTCATCCAGTTCCTTGAAGATGTTCTTCAGGTATATTGTCATCCTGTATTCCGGATACAGGGGAATGGGGATGGAGGGGATCTCGAAGAACCGGATACCAAGATCATCCGAGGGTGTGAACTCCGGGGTCCATATACCAACCTCGTGGCCACTGGCCCTGAGAGAACGAACCAGTTCGTACAGGCTTCTGGCCACTCCATCCTTGTTCTCGATGTATGTTCCCGTGAAGATGGCAATTCTCATTGGCGGGGGTCCCCTTTGCAGCTGTAAATGAAGTGCTCTTCTTATAAACAGATTCTTTTCTGCGCGATAGGGGACAAAGAGACCATCGGGGAACCAAGGGTTCAAATCCCTTCGACAAAACAGGCACCATTCCCTGTAATGCATAATAATTAAGAAGTAATGGTGCGGATGCCGGGATTTGAACCCGGGCAAGTAGCTTGGGAAGCTACGGTCCTACCGAGCTAGACCACATCCGCAGATGTTGAGGGCGTGCAATGTGGAAATGGATAATAATCCTTTCTGATGTTCGGATCAGAGATCGCCTTTC
>JBLIRL010000080.1:0-11813 GCA_049472275.1 Thermoplasmatota archaeon
ACAAAGCTCTTGATCAAACCAAGCATGAGCTTGATAGCTTACTTTCTACTATTCCAAACCTTATTTCTGATGATGTTCCTCTTGGAGTAGATGAATCAGACAATGTTGAAGTTAAAAAATGGGGCAGGTGGATTTTTTTTGACTTATAACGTATGGGAACGAATTCTCTATCATTTACATCTTCATACACATAAGTATCAGTCAGGTTTAGTTCTTTAAACAGGTCTTTCAGAACAATATTAACTGGATCTCCAGTAACGTTTTCTATGATAGAGTTTAGCAATTGAAAGTTTGTATCACTATATTTTGCCCTTCCTTTCTTACCAGGAGGAAAATGTGATTTCATTCTTTTGACTTCTTGAATTACCTTCTCGGTTGGCCATGCTTGATCAATTCCTGCCTCAAGATCATCCATACCTTTCTTTCCATTTGCATTCTTATCGGTTAAGAAACAGGGCAGTCCAGATGTATGAGATATCAGGTGCGAAATAGTAATATCACTGGAATGATCCTTGCCTTTATACACATGTAAATTCTCAATCATTCCATCTGGAAAAAATTTTAAGATCTTGTCATCAAGTGCTAATTTCTCCTCTTTATACAATATCAGGATGATTGCTGAAAGGAAAAATTTGTTGATACTGGCGATATAATATTTACTATCTTTTTCAAAATCTCCCGATGCACTAATAAGATTGATGTCTTTCTTATCAGATGATACATTAAAAACAGCCCCATAAATACCATTTTTATTTGTAACCTTACTAACTATTTCATCTAATATTGCTGCTTTCGGGTCATCTTTCATAATTTGTTGTATCAATTATTAGTTAAATAAACTAGTTGTCACTGAAGCAATGCAATTTGACAACAACATCAAAATCCTCGTGATGGAGAAAATATTGGTTAGAATTTTTCCATTTACGGCGGGGAAACGGATCCGGCCTGGCCCATTAAAGAATTTGGGCCATCACTGATTTTCCTTTCTCGTCCATCTCCGGAAATCTCACGATGAATAATTTTCAAACTCCTCCATGAACATGTCAATAGCTCTTTGTGGTGATTTAAATCCTATCGTTCCATCAAAGGATGCCGCAAAGAAGGTAATTTTCGTTTTCTCTTGATCTATTTCATCCAATGATACCTTCATGGTTACCATATTCATAGTGTCAGGTGGAAGGAGTTTTAACTTGGTATCAATCACAATGAACTTTTCCAAATCATTGATCTCATCCAACCTCCCGATTTTACCGCCAATTTCTTTAATAATTGAGAACAATTCATCAATACCCTTTTTCACTTCTATTGATTCGTTTTTATGCTTCATAACATCCATGTCATCACTCACCTAATCTCCAGGCCCAGGAAACATATTATTTGGATATACAATTTCCCTTTTTTCGATCATCCAAAAATCGCCGCCTTCGTCTATCCGGGAATCCCTTCAGAGAACAATCTTCGAGTTGTGGTTTAAAAATCTTCAAATAATGAATGTTACACGATCCTTGACAGGGGATGAGCAGACAAAGGGGTTCTGAGGGGGGATTTTCATGAATGAAAAACAAAACAGTTAAATGACAAATTTTGATTATATCTCGATCTTGTGTCCACCAGGATTGGAATTTAGGAGGACAGCTCATGCCGGAAAGGTCTATTATAATAATCGGAGCCGGATTGGCAGGACTTTCCGCAGGCTGCTACGCTCAGATGAACGGTTACAGTACGCGGATCTTCGAGATGCATAACCTTCCGGGAGGATTGTGCACCAGCTGGAAGAGGAAGGGGTACACCTTCGATGGCTGCATTCACTATCTGATGGGGTCCCGAACAGGTGCTCTTCATCGATTCTACGAAGAGCTGGGAGCGGTGCAGAACAGGCAGATGGTCCAGAACGAGGAGTTCCTCAACGTAGAGAGTCCAGCCGAGAAGAGCTTGATCGTGTATTCGGACCTCGACAAACTGGAAAAACATATGAAAGAACTGTCACCATCCGATGCCGCCTTGATAGAAGAGGTCTGCAGGACAGCACTCCTTCTATCACGTTACGAGATGCCCTCGGAAAAACCGCAGGAATTGATGAACCTGCTTGACCTAATCAAGATGATCAGGTTCCTGCCAATGTTTCGCGCAATGGGAAAATACGGCAAGATCACGGTACAGGATTTCGCGAAACGCTTCAAGGACCCGTTCCTTCGCGAGAATTTTCCGAATATGATGCTTGACATTCCCGATCTGCCCATGTCTTTCTTCCTCATGACCTTTGGTTATCTCAACAACAGGAACAATGGATATCCCATCGGAGGCTCGCTCGAGTTCTCCAGGGCGATCGCGAAACGCTTCCTCGACCTTGGAGGCAGAATACAATATCGATCACGTGTCGTGAAGGTACTCGTGGAGAATGACAGAGCCGTTGGCGTGAAGCTGGATGACGGAACGGTGCACAAAGCGGATATGGTCATCTCCGCCGCTGACGGTCGAACGACGATCTTCGATATGCTGGAAGGAAAATATCTCAACGACAAGATCCGCAGTTACTACAAGGATTGGCCGATCTGCGAGCCGTATGTACAGATATCACTCGGAGTGGCCAGGGACCTCTCCAAAGAGCCTCATTCGATAAGGTTGCCCCTTGAGGAACCGATAAAGGTCGGAGACCAGATTCGCAGTGCGATGCATGTGAAGCACTACTGTTACGATCCCACCATGGCCCCGAAGGGGAGATCCGTTGTCACGGCATCCTTCTTCTTTCTCAATTATGATCACTGGAAGAAGCTCCATGAGGACCGGGAACGTTACAACTTGGAGAAGAAAATACTTGCCGAAGCCGTGATCGAACAGCTGGAGAAACGCTTCCCCGGAATCAAAGAGCAGATAGAGGTTGTTGATGTGGCGACCCCCGTCACATATGAACGCTATACTGGAAATTGGCAGGGGTCCTACATGGGGTGGATGTATCCTACGAATAGGAAGATCGAGTTCATGAAGAGAACCCTGCCAGGACTTGAGGATTTCTACATGGCGGGACAGTGGGTCTTCATGGGGGGCGGTGTGCCGGGCGCGATAATGTCTGGAAGGCATCTGGTCCAGATGATCTGCAGGAAGGATAGGAGGAAGTTCAGCGCATCGGTCCCTTGAACATGGGTTGAAACGGGTCGCGAACAAAGATGGATTTCACCTCTTCATCTCGACGACCTTCTTCTTGACAAGATGGTCGTCAAGGGCGAACTGGAGCTCGAGAGCCTCCTCCCAGTTATTCGGTCTGTGAAGTATGGCAACATGGCCATTCGGCTGAAGAGCGGACCATACGAAAAGCGTCCTTATCTTGATCCCGTTGTCAAGCATGAAGGTGCAGGGGATCCCGTTCTTGTATCTCTTGACCTCAAAGGGATCGTCCAACGCTTTTACGAATTCCTCTACCGAAAGCAGAACCTTCTTTCTTGGAAGCTTCCTTATTTGCACCCGGGACTCCCGGGTGCTGTTCGGGCGGAGTACGACATTGCCGATGTATGCAGTCAGACCGAGATAGATCAGGACACTCCCGATCCCGGCGGCAAATAGAAAAATTCTGTAAGTGCCCGGGGGCTCCCTCAAGCCCAGATAGATGACGATCCCGGAAAGAGAGCAGAGGATGAGGAGCAGTCCGATACCTAATGGGAGCCTCTTTCCGAAATCCTTCTTCATGTCCTCCGGTGACATGACAATGATGTTCCAGTCGCCCTTGAGGTTCCCGGTGGGAGAGAAAGCGGTCCTTTTTAAGGGTCTCCCATCATCTTCGGGGGAAACGAGCTCCCTCGGCACCTTTCCCATGGTGTTAAGAATATGCCTCGGATATTTGACGGTTCCCGGGACGGTTCGAAGGGACTCAATAATCCTGGCCTCTTTCCTGCTGGGACCTCACGGCCCTTCCATGGTTTTCCCAGCCTGCCGATATGTAGTCCTTCATCACCAGGTCGGCCACCTCCCACCCGTGGAACTGGGCCACTTCCTCCTTGTAGAAGATCCTGAGACATTCCCTGACCTTGTCCTCGCTATCCATGTATTCCCTCATGAACTCACCCGCCGTCTCGTGGTCATCGAAGGGTCCGATGGCGATTGTCCTGCTCTGCTCGTACGATCTGCTATCATCCCTGTCGATCTTCAACCTGCAAAGGATCACACATTTCTCCAAACGGGCACCCCCGGGTCGGATATCCTAAGTGTTTGCAGAAGATTTAAATTATGAGGACATAAGCCGCCTGCCCTCTCAGGAATCCTTTAATAATAGTAAAGAAACCTTTCCAAACGCTTTATCTTCAAAGTCCCTCAATTGTTAACCTGATGTTGCATCGCACCCGGGACATGACAGCCTTGACGCTTTCGCTCTTGATACTTGCCATGCCTTTGATAGTTCCAAACGGAAGTGCCGAGGAGGTGACTCTTCTCGACCCCCGGGATACCGGTGTCGAGGTCCTTCTCAACGAACCATCGCTTTCGTTCAATGTTTCAGTTCTCGAACAGCTTGTGGAGGAAGGAAAGGCGTCCGTTCCCGAGATGGACCCGTTCGACATCCACACCGAACAAACCTTCACACCCTCGACATCGAACCTTTTCCTGATGAGATCTTCCTACGATCCGGATTTCGGTGTTGCGCTGTCACTCGAGGATTTCACCGAGTTCCTTCTAACCCAGAATATCGACAACCCAATGGCAGGTATCTCGGTCATGATATTCTCACCCGGCACATCAATAACTGTCACGAGTAACATCACCCTTTATTCAATGGCCATCAACTATTCGGAGAACCTCGACAACACCGTCTCCGAAAAGGCCGCATCGCTGGGTTTCACGGACATCCAGGAGAGGTTCGGCCCCCAGTTCTCCGAACTCAAGCTCAGGCACGATTCTGCCGAGGTCAAGCTGTCCTATTCGAATTTCAACTTCGAGGAGGTCCCGAACTTCTCGATCAATGTGGAGATCGAGGAAGGTGAGCCGAGCGGGGAGCTCAGGGGGATGGTCCTATCCCTGCTGGATCTCTTCGGAGGCCTCCCGACATTCTGGGAGGAATCCACAAGGTCGGAATTCACCAATCTGCGCAACAAGGTTAAGGTGGAAGCCGGTTTCGATCCGGATGCCGTGGACTGGGGGGCCCGCATGAGAGCGGAGCTCGTCCATCTCAGGGAACTCGGGATTGTCCGGTATCTCACGGATGAAACAATCGATACGATATCCGGTCAATGCGAAAGAGGTGTCATGGGATTCATGAACCGATTATTCTTCCACTACGAGTCAGCAACCTGGAAACAGTACAACAGCACCGGTTTCCCGTCACCGATGTACGAGATCAGGGGAGGTGCTTCCATATACGGGGAAGGAGACCTCCCGCTCAGGACGGTGCCCAGTACGGATGATCCCGAACCCGCTGTAAATGGTCTCCTGGTAGCACTGATAATCGTGGGAGTGTCCCTCCTCTTCCTCGGCTCGGTACTGTATCAGCGGATCAACCGTGCCGTCAAGATCAACAACGCCCGCAGGAAGTTGATCTACGAGAGGATCCACCAGAACCCGGGCATTCATTTCAGCGCATTGATGAAGGACCTAGATCTCAAACCCGGGGTTGCATCATACCATATAAACAGGCTCGAGAAAGCAGAGCTCATTAAATCCTATCAGGACGGTATGTACCGCAGGTTCTACCTCTACGAGGAGAAGGTGGAGATGCGCATCATGTTGAGCGATCTGCAGAAGATCATCGTCAATACCGTTAACGAGGAGCCCGGCATCTCCCAGGTAGATATCTCGAGGATGGTGGGAAAGAGCAAGGTCGTCATCAATTATCATGTCAGGTTCCTCCGGGACCTCGGCCTTCTGATTCTCGAGAGGGAGGGACGGGAGACCCATTGCTTCCTGACCCCCCAGGGAGCCCGGATGTCGAAGGCCTGAACGATCCAATTCCACGGCACGATCTGTCAATTTTCATAAGGTACCACTACCACAACGTTTTAATAATAGTATTTGAAGGCTACCAGCCTCCTTATAACCTGATCATTCAGGTCTCGATACATCGGAAGTGATACCTTGAGAAACGTTACGAGGAGAATTGGTACAGCAGGAGCTCTCCTGCTTGCGGTAATGATGTTCACCGTCTCTTTCACGATGGTGTTCGGTTACACAGGTGCTTCCGAGCTGCAGGACACCGATGCCTGGACCTCGGATGGGTTATCTGAACTTCTCTCGAAGCAGGATGTGGACGTCTTCGTCGAGAACGGTGGTCAGTGGGATGAACAGGTAAAGTTCGCCGCGAGGACCTCCTTCGGCCACATCGTCTTCGGAAGCGATCATATCCTCTTCGACATCAGATCGAACTTGATGCCTGATGGTTCGGAGACCGACACGATCGGCCATATCGTCAGGATGGACCTTCTCGACGTTAATGATGTGCAGCCGCAAGGGATGGAGGTTCTTCCATACAGGACCAACATCTTCCACGGCAACGATCCTTCCCGCTGGGGTACGGACCTCCTGACCTGCAAACAGATCATCTTCGAGGACCTCTGGGACGGGATCGATCTCGTCTACGGCTCCGATAACGGAAGGATCAAGTACGAGTACAGGGTCGGACCCGGAGCGAACCACGAGAAGATATCTTTCAGCTTCTCCGGCCTTGAAGGTCTGAAGGTCATGGATGACTCGATCCATATGAAGATATCCGAGAACCTTGAACTCATGGACGACGGTCTGTTCTCCTATCATCGGGGCTCCCCCGATAAGGAGGTCCGTTCCGGATTCGAGACCAGGAGGGACGGTTCGATCGGATACGAGATAGAGGGCAGGGACCCTGCTAGGACCCTCATAATAGACCCGGTCATATACGGTACTTATATAGGAGGGTCCGACGGAGAATACGAGACCGACATGGATATGGACCCCGACGGAGCATGCTATCTTGCCAGGTCCACATGGTCCTTTGATTTCCCGACGACCGTTGGAGCTTTCAATACACGCAACGCAGGGGTGAACGACGGTTTCGTCATGAAGATTCTACCGGACGGCTCCACCCCCGCATATTCCACATACGTAGGTGGAAGTGAATACGACAATATCTATTCCATTGCTGTGGATGACAAGGGAGCGGCCTATGTTGGGGGCTGCACCGAATCCACTAACTTCCCCACAACGAGAGGTGCTTTCAACGAGACAATGAACGGGCAGGGGCAGGACATAATCGTTTTCAAGCTCAACCCCTCCGGCAGCGATCTTGATTACTCCACCTATATCGGAGGGACCGATTGGGAGAACCTCAACAACATGGGATGCATTGCCGTCGACTCCGCCGGATGCGCACATATACTCGGATCTTCCAATTCCAATGACTTCCCTGTTACCGAGGATGCCTTCGACAAGGAGAACAACAACACCGGTGGTGGTTGGGAAAGGGATATGATCTGGAGGACAAGCAAGGTCGTTCTGGTGAAGATCAAGGCTGACGGCTCGGATCTGGAGTACTCCACCTATCTCGGCGGTACCCAGGATGAGTATGCCAACGGCATCCTTCTTGATGACCAGGGCATCGTATATGCCATCGGAATGACCGGTTCGAAGGATTTCCCCGTCACCAAAGGGGCTTTCGACACTTCCCTGGATTCATGGAGCGAGATATTCGTTGCCAAGATAGACATCGTTCGGTCCACGATCCTCCAGGCGACCTATCTCGGCGGAAGCTTCGACCAGTATGCCTCCGATCTTCACCTTGACGGGTCCGGAAGGCTCTACATCTGCGGATGGACAGGATCGTTCGACTTCCCTGTGATGGAGGATGCTTATTCCCGTGAACTGAATGGCTGGATGGACATCTTCGTGACAGCTTTCGATCCCACCTTCTCGAAACTTTACATGTCCACCTACATCGGCGGGTCCGAGGGCGAGCAGGCTTACTCCATAGAGGTTGACGGTGACGGGAACATCATGATAACCGGATCCACCGGATCTCCGGATTATCCGTCGATCGTCAAGCATGCGGACCACGAGGACAACTCGGACGCTAGTGTAATAGTCACGGTCCTTGACCCCCTTGGTAAGGAGCTACTCTACTCGACACTTGTTGGCGGAAGCCAGGCGCCCCGATTCCCCGAGGATGTTGGGCACAACATCTTCAGCACCGGTGAGAGACGTGTCGTCATTTCAGGTTACACAGGTTGCACGGATTTTCCGATCACCGATAACGCATACGACAATTCCATGGGCGGATCGGCGGATCTTTTCCTGATGGATTTCGACCTTTCGCTGCCGCCCGGTGTTCCACGGAATCTCTCCATCGAGCAGGGGGACGGCTACCTCAATCTGACGTGGGACGTTCCCGAGAACGATGGCGGCAGGCCGGTCCTGGGATATGAGATCTTCAGGGGCCTCAAGGAGGATGAGTTGAAGAGATACAACTCAACGGATGGTGAGCTCTATCTCAACGATACCGACCTGGACATGGGAAAGACCTATTACTATTCGGTCAGGGCTTACAACATGGTAGGTTCCGGACTTCCCTCCCGGATCGTGAGCTCCCAGGCCGCATGCTCCCCCACCCCGCCCCAGTTCTTCCAGGTCAAGAGGGGCAACAGCTGGGTCAAGTTGACCTGGGAACCCCCGGTCTTCGATGGTGCATACAGCCTCGAGGGATACAGGATCTACAAGAATGCGGACGGAGAAGAGCAGGGTACCATAGAGGTCGAGATCACCAACCTCGAGTACTACGATACGGAGGTTGAAAACGGCGTGAACTACACCTACAGGGTAACCACATGGAACATCATCGGAGAGTCGAATCCCACTGTCGAACGCTGGGTGATTCCCCAGGGCGAGCCTTCGGAGCCGGTAGGTGTCTCCGTGCACAACGGCAGCGGAAGTGTCGTTCTGACATGGAGCGAGCCGGAAGATGACGGAGGTTCTACGATCCTCTTCTACCGCGTCTACATAGGTTTCACCAAGGGAGAGGATGTCGTATGGAGGTACGTGAACTCCCCCGGTACCGAATACACCGACACGCTTGTGGAGATCGGCAAGACCTATCTCTACTACGTGACGGCGATCAATTCGGAGGGAGAGTCGATCCCCTCCGTCGAGGTCGAGGGAACACCGCAGTCCGAGCCCTCCTCCCCCGAGAACGTGGAGGTTTCCGAGGGGAACGGGTATCTCATCATAACATGGGACGCCCCGTCATTCCTCGGAGGCATCGAGCTCCAGGGTTTCAAGCTCTACAGGTCCGAGGGATCGAACGAGGCCCTGATGCTGATGGAGTTCAACTTCGACGAGATGATGTACAAGGACAAGGAGGTCACCAACGGCGTCACATACGCCTATACGGTGACCGCCCTCAACGCTGTCGGAGAATCCGAGAGCTCGGATGAGGTTCAGGGAACCCCGGCCGCTGTCCCGGGTAGTCCGACCGGCCTGACTGCCACGGCAGCCGACGGAGAGGTCCAGCTCCAGTGGACCGCACCCACCGCGAACGGGGGAGCACCCGTCACCGACTATATCATCTTCAGGAAGGCGTCCTCAGGCGACCTCGAGCAGATAGCGACGGTTCCCGTCGGGACGACCTCATACACCGACACCGATGTCGAGGCAAGCATCTCTTACACCTACGTAGTGAGGTCACAGAACAGGATGGGGTCGTCCGAACCCAGCAATGAAGCTCAGACGGTCGCACTGGGACCACCGGGCGCACCAACGGATATCAGCTATCTGGTGGGTGACGGCTTCGTGGAGATCTCATGGGCCGCCCCCGTATCGAACGGTGGTAGCGCCATAAGCGGATACATCGTCTACAGGTCCGATCCGGAGCTCGAGAACCTCTTAATCGCGGCCGAACTGGGAGTGGATGCCACTTCCTACAGGGACGAGGATGTTACAAACGGCGAGTCCTACATCTACACCGTCAACTCCGCCAATGAGATCGGCGAATCCCTTCCGGTCTGGTCCGGGGAGATGACACCCCTCGGCACCCCGGGATGCCCGGTCTCCCTCGAGATCTCGTCCGACGGGACGATCATATCCCTAACCTGGACGGCACCCGATTACGACGGCGGCTGCTGCATAGAGATCTACAGGATATATCGTGTCGATGAAGAGGGGACCTCGAAGCAGATCGGCTCGGTCGAAGGAGAGCAGACCTCTTTCGTCGACGACGAGGACAAGAACGACGGCACCTATGTTTACAAGGTCTCCTCCGTGAACGAGATCGGGGAGAGCAAGACCGTTGCGGAGCAGACAGTCGATGTGAAGGGCAAGGATGAGTCCAGCAGTTTCATCGCCGATAACATCGGCCTGATGGTTACCCTGCCCATAATTGTCCTTCTCCTGGTGCTCCTGATCATCGTGATGGTCAGGAGGAAGGGAAGCGGGGAGACCATCGAACCCGTCCCACAGCCCGCTCCTGTGGACCAGTACCAGCAGGACCCGAACGGGTACCTGGACGGATATCAGGAGCAAGCCATCGGAGGATACGATAACTACGACCAGCTCATGCCTGTCGAAAACGACTTGGAACAGTAAAGACACCCATACGAAAGCGGAACACACCCAGGAAAGGAGGGCGCCCCACTCTATCCCTCCTTTCCAATTTTTTTTAACCTGAAAGACGGGTATCGATCGTCAATTGAAATTCCTGAATGAATCAACTAATATCCACTTATGGAGTAAATGATCCAGAGTGCAGATTCGATCAGGGCATCACCTTGCTCTTTTGTAATCTTCTTGCCGATCTGTGCTTCGACATAATCGATCAGATCTCTAAGTTTGTGCACTGCTCCAATGTAATTCCCCTTGCTGATCAGGTTTTCAGCATCGTTCAATTTGGATATAAGGCTATTTTCGGTACCTTTGGAAAGTTCCATGGTATAGATATCATTTACAAGGTCGGAAATCTTATATGATATCCCCCAATGGATGACAAGTGGGTTCTCATCGAGACCCTGATATGAGGAATCTCCTATGCCGTCATCGTCCGAATCCGTCCCCGTATAGTCGCTCCAGTAGTTGCCTTCACCCTCATCGCTGGACCAAGAATTATCACCAAGGTCTACGGCTTGTTCCTCGTTATCAACGAAGTTGTTGTGGTAGATGAGATTATTTGTACTGGTAGCATCCAGATATACCCCGAAATCATTGTTCGAGATACTGTTGTTGTAGAAGTAATTGTCCTCTGATTCCTTCACGATTATTCCAAATCTATTCCTGGAAATGATGTTGTCCTTGACGATGTTCTCGAAAGAGGGATCGATCAGGATTCCCGCCTCGCCGTTACCTGATATCAGGTTTGCATTAATCAGATTGTTGCTGGAACTGATGATCCTTATTCCGTTGAGATCATTGTTCTGGACCTCGTTGTAGCTTACGTTGTTCGAATTCGCTTTGTATACATATATTCCATCCCCTCCGTTATCAGATACGGTGTTGTGTATGATAGTGTGGATGTGAGATACATTTAGATGAATACCGTTAAGTCCATTATGACACATCGTATTGTTGTAAAAAGTGGATTTTCTCGAGGCGCGTATGATAAGTCCATCCATTCCATTTCCATTGATCGTGTTATTCTCGATCTGACTGAAGTCCGAATAATATTGGTAGACCCCGTATTGTAGATTATCAGAGATATTGTTGTTCTTCAATGTGAGGTATTTATTTTGATTGTTCAGTGTATATCTGCCATAATCGATTATTCCATATTCATTATTCGTTATCTTTGAATTCTTAATAGTGACATGTTCGCTATAATAAGGTATGTCGATACCTCTTCTGTTTTGGGATATCGTGCAATTATCTATTTTATTGTAAGAACAACT
>JBLIRL010000081.1:0-11786 GCA_049472275.1 Thermoplasmatota archaeon
CGGCCTCCAGCATCCCGAGGATGTCATCATAATAGGTGTGGTACTCGCTTGTCCTTCCCGAAATCTCCGCGTAGGAGGGGAGGTCCTCTCTGGTCTTGTACTGGAGATGGTTTGTCCCGCCATCGTCAAACCCGCACCAGTCGTCGTCATCCTGGTCTCCTGCGTCATTGTCCGCGATATCATCATCGTGGGCATAGGTGTTGAAGGTCCATCCGGCGATGTTCCAGTGTTCGTTCGCGGGCGGCTCATCATCTGGATTCTGGGGATCCTCGGCCCTGGAGAAACCGACCTTCCAGTACATCATCTGCCTGTTGAGGACCGCCCAGAGGACCCCTGGATCCGCGGGAGTTATCCTACCGACGGAGGCTTTTCCGGTGATGGCCCTGTCAAGTACAGGTTTAATGGCGTTCATGGGAGAGATCACCAACACATCGATATCATCCGAGTAGTCCCAGTTCCTACCGTTGTCGGGGATCCCGTCACCGTTCGCGTCACCGCATCGGGGGGCGAATCCTTCATCGAATGACGATATCCATGTGAAGAATGCGTCCGAGAGGTCCTCCATATCCTTCTGGCTCGGGGTCGAGTATCGGTTCAGAGGCGCCTTGTGGAAGACCGTTGCATCCTGGATGACCTGCCACCACATGGTGGTGGCCTTTATCTGTATCGAAATCGCCTTCTGGTCGTCCATCAGAGGCACAGGAGCTCCGTGATATGCTCCCGATAGCGCCGCACCCGAGAACCACGGACCGCCCATTGCCGAGAGGATCAGGGACCTTTCCAGTTCCTTCCCGCTAGACAGCGTATGTATCCGATCGAAGACCTGGGCGTCAGAGCTGAGAGAGACGACTTCGAAACCTTCCTTCTCCCACAATGTCGGGGAGACCCGACCCCCCGGATCGACGAAAACTATGTCCCCGATTCCCATGTCCCGAAGAGTCTCAACTACGGAATCTTCCGGAACACCTCCGGCCGTATAGAGCAGTGGAACGTTCTCGAGGGATGCGATAACTGCAGCGTTCGTGACCGATTCCATCACCTCGTCAGACAGATACGAGTACTCCCGCATCTTGTGTTCCACGGCATCGTTCCCGTTATTCAGCTGGTATCCTGCCCATGGCGATATCTCATCGAGGCTTCCCCAGTAGACTCCTGTATGGAACCTTCCTCCAACGGACAGATGATACGGATGTACGGTGACTTTGTAATAACCGTCCCTGTCCGCATAGCAGTAGCCCACCTCGGGAGTGTTTCGAACGTTATTAACGTACGTCCCGTCATTGGTCACGATCTCCAAGAGGTATTCAGGGCCGACCTCCTGGTCCGGGCCGTAGACATATGTATTGAAATCCCTGTATATTGTTTCATTTTGGTTGAAATAGGTCCAGTTGGTGATGACCCCGATCCACTGCCCCCTCTTCACCGGACCGAATTCGAAGGTTGCCAGATCCCCGGCGTCAGAAAGAGGCCAGACGGAACCATCAGCATCCGGAAGGACCGCGGAGAACTGCCTGTTCGTTGTCTGCTGATCGGACCCGTCGACGGAATACGGCATGTAGGAATAATGAGGCGACATCCCGATCTCGGCATGACCCTCGTGATCGAAGAGCCTGTTATCCGTCGGATTGACATGACCGGCCGCCCCCATGTTGGAATAGATATTCTCCTGTAGTGCATACGGATCCCTGACTCCGATCCTGTAATCGGTATCGGCCTCGGGATCGTCCCAATCCACCGAGAAACTCAACCAGGGGGTCTTCCGAGCATCCATCTCGTTATCGACCTGGAACTGCCCGAAATGGGTTCCCGTCGACGCCTTCCTGATCTCGGTCCCTCCGTCGTCCTCCGGAACGTATGCTAGGACGGCCGTATCTGTACCAACCTGCCTCTGGTTCTGCCAGTAGTACCTGGCGATGTCGGCGGCACCGTCATGAACATCGTCAGAAGTGGTCACGGTGGTTGCGTCATCCACATCGCTGAAATAACTCACCAGCTCATTCTGCCTCTGATCAGGGACCGATCCGATGAAGTCCAGGTCAGGTGTTGCCTCGATCTTTTTCAGATATTCCGAGTAGTCCCCGATGAGGTTTCCGTTCTCCCTTGTCCTCTCATCGGAGATGATCATCGAATCGAACCTTGTGGAGCCTTCCCAGTGGACGGCGGCCGGGACAGCTGCCACGAACAGCATGTCGTCGAGATAGGAGCCGTCATCCTGGTGAACGAATATCGCCCTTTCGTTGAAATCGTCCCCTAGAACCTGATTGAAGGTCGGATCCGGCCATTCCGGGCGGGTGTTGGACCTCGACTCCCTCCCTGTGGTAACCGTTCCAGAACCCAAGAGCCCGGAGATCTCTTCCCCGACCGCGGACTCCATCGAATTCATCCCATGGACTGACAGGAGTAACAGGGACCATGTGATCACTACCACGCTTATTCTAGGGATTCGAGGTTTCATCATTGGCACCTTTCCGTCGTTACCATCCAGGTCGATATCAATGTTTCACGGGATCAAACACGAAATGACCGATTGCGGGTTAATAGTGTTTAAGGCCTTGATAATTTTTCCCCGCCGGGTTTTGACATTGATCCGATCATCCGATCGGACAAAGGAACCTATTACAGTTCGTTCTTGAAAAACTGTTCATATAACAATGTATAAGTATTATGCGTCTACGTGTTCGATATCCTGACCGCCGATGCGGCTCAAAAGAAATACGGCAGATTATAAAGAGGGTGATCCGGTCTCTACTTCGATGCCTTCACTGGTCATGAACTCGATCAGATCGGAGTGGGCCCTGTACCAGTGACCTTTCATGCCGAGTTCCGTGGCTTTGTCAGCATATTCTCTGATGTCATCTATATAGATGCATTCCTCCGGTCTCAGACCGAGCTTCCCCAGACAATCCTGATATATTCTTTCATCGGGTTTCTTGACCCCTACCTGGTAGGAGACCGTGATCGCGTCGAAGAGAGGGTAGACCTCAACCTCACTAATTGCACGCTCATGATGCCACTCGTTGGTGTTGGATAGCAGGGCGAGCTTGTATCTTCCCTTGAGCTTCCTGATGATATCGGAGGTCTCCTTGATCGGGGTGAAGATATCAACGAAGGCGTCTCTGAATCCCTTGACCTCCATTATATGCTCGCTAACCTCCTTCACACCCTCGTAAAAAACCATGGAGGTCAGTTTACCGGTCTCGTAATCAGCGAGCAGTGTGCTGTCTTGGAATATTCTCCTATACAGCTCGTCCTCCGAATAAGGCGAGGATCTCGCTAATCTACGGATGAAGACCATCCTGTCAAAGGTCCTGATGACGTTCCCGAAATCGAAGATGATCCCTTTGATCATGGGGTCGGATAATAGAGCTCGAATATAATTCGATTGCCGGAACTCAATGATCCCGCTTGCTTCGCCTAACCAGTGCGATCAGTGAAACCATCACCGCGGACATGGAGACCACAAGGATCCCGGGACCCGGGGTCTCCTCATCCTCGTCGCTCTCCTGAACGTCCGGGACGACCTTCACCGTTATATTGAGCTCATCCTCGACCTTCTGGTCGCTTGTGGATGTGGTCCTGAGAGTGAAATCGAATTCCCCCGGCTCGGCGTCCTCCGGGACAGTTATATTTACATCGATGTCGGCGATCCCGTTGTCCTCGAGGTTGGAGACGCTCTGTGAATAAGGTCCCCCTCCTCCTGTGCTCCTTGTCAGAGCCGGGACTCCCATTCCCGCCCATTCCTTCATCTCACCGGAGATCTCCACCCTGTAGGAATCGGTCTTTATCCCGGTGTTCCTCACACAGATCCTGAAGGTATGGGTCTCACCCGGTTTCATCTCCTTTACGGGCTTCTCACAGGTGATCTCGACACCCAGGGCATCCCCCTTCTTCACAAGGAAGAGGTTCTTCTCCTGGTCCTTGCCAGCAAGGACCACGACATCGAAGAAGCCCGTCTCGTATCCTGCTTTCTTGACAGTGATCTTGAATGTGCCGTTGGGTACGATGAGCTCGTAGGAGCCGTCATCACCTGTATTGGTTGAATTGGAATGGGACCACGGTTCGTCATTCGGTTCCTGTTCCACGTATACCTCGGCCCCCGGAACGGGCTCTCCGGCCGCTCTGGTCGCCGATTTCTCGTAGACGATCCCGTAGAGTCTCTGGAAATGCACCTCGCCCTCCGCCGAGGCCGTGTCAAGAACAGCAATCATAGAGAATATCAGGAAGGCTGCCATCGCTATCGTGAGGTAATTTCTCTGTTTCATCGGGATCCCCCAATATCATCATTATCGAATTAAAATCCATATCCAATATAATAATTGCCTTCTAATTCTTGGTAAATATCACGAAACCGAGCTGTATCACTCCGAACCTGGGATCTCCGGTCAAATCTAAGAACCAGCTTTGACCGTACTGTTCCAAACCTTCCTTCCCGGGCCTCTTTCCACTACCTCAACATCATAGCAGCACCCGAAGAGGGGGTCCCAATCTGGATCGTGGAATGATGTGGATATCCCGGGGACCGCGATCCGGGACCTTCTCATCACGAATGTTCCGTTGACCACCACAAGGTAGTCGTTCCAGTTCACGGTCCTGTTGGGTTCGGTCATCGTCAATGTGTTATTTGCGGAGTCGATCTCCGAGCGAAACTCGTAGGAGTGGATGGCCCCCAGGCGGTCATCCGACTGTGTGAGGAGATGTAACACGAGGATCCCGCTTCCGACAACGATGGCGATCAATGCGAACAGTACGATGTATCTTCCTTCGTTCTCCAGAGGAATCCCTCCCAATAATAACCCCTCATAACTATGATTGTTTGAATTAAAAGATTATCGAAATAATCCTAGAAATAAGGTCAGGGATTGTCGAATAGACTGTTCACCTTCGAACATCCCCTGTTATCGGCTCCGTTGTAGAAGCACATCTTCTTCGGGTCTCCTTTGGAAAACTTGACACATCCCCAGCACTGCGAGAAGAGCCTGAGCTTGTGCTTCTCGCGGTATCTCCGACAAAGCTCGCTCCCGGTTCCAAGGGATATATCCTTCCCTTTCAATCACGACACACCTGTGGAACACACAGGGGTCCGTCAGGTATACGGTCTTTTCGATATCACTCCATGAAAATGGCGGGTTTCAAGGGAGTCGACGCATTCGATTTACCGGCCGGATCGTCCCTGTTCTCGTCGTCCTCCGGGAATACAAGAACCTCGCAGCCGAGCTCTCCTGCGAAGAAGGAGCTGACCTCGCTCAGGATCTCCGCTTCCTTTCTTAGGATCTTGAACCTGTCCCTCTCCTCATCACCCATCTTCACGACGTCCCTGGAGAGCCTTCCCACCATCTTCGGTATAAGGGACCTGTGCTCTGACAGCTCCGGATCGGATATCAGCCTCTTTATGGCGTCCCCCTGGTTCAGCCTTCCGTCTCCCTCATCGACCATCGAGAAAAGCGTATCGATAACCTTCCACTTCCAGTCTGAGGCCGTGTAGAGCATCACTCTTTTCGGTTCCTTTATACCCGTCATCCTCTGGATGTTGCGGAGGTCCTCGAGGAGTGCCGCTGCGTATTCCTCGGTCTTGAGAGATGTTGGATCAACAGCATCCCCATCGTAAATAGGCCATGCAGTCGTCGAAACGAAACCCTCCTTCCCCATCCGCTCCCAGATCTCCTCGGCGAGATGCGGGGTGAAGGGCTGGAGCATCCTGGTCCAGATGTCCATTGTCCGCTGAAGGATCTCCTTGTTTGCCCCGCCTCTTTTTAAATACCACCTGATATCGTTGGGGACCGTGAAATAGACAACATTGGATGCCTCCCTCAGACTCCCCTCCTCCAGGAATTCTGACGCTTCCCTTACCCGAAGCTGCATCATGGACGTCATCCAGGGATCGATTCCCGTGCTCTCGTGATATTCCACATTGAAGAGTTCATCGATCTGCTCGTAGATCCTCTTCATCCTTGCCTTGTAATGGGAGACGGTCTCCTCCATCCATTCCACGTCCATGCTGGTGGAGCCCACGTGGCAGTAGTAGAGCCTCATGGCGTCGACGCCGTATTTCCTGATTGCCTCCGGGATGGGCTCCGCTCCGCCCTTGGTCTTCGAGATCTTGTCCCCGCCGGACATCGTTACCCACCAGTGAACGAAGATCCCCCTCGGCCAGTGCTCCGGTTTGAGGAGAGCGACGTGGTTCATCAGGAATACGGGAAAATGAACCGTCTTGTGCTCCTTCCCGCTGAGGTTCACATCCAGTGGGTACCAGTAGAGAAAATCCCTTCTGATCCTCTCCAGAAGCTCCCTTCTCTCCTTCTCGAGACCCGAGATATCGCCCTCTCCGTTGAAAACGTAATCGAAGAACGCGTCGTCCATCCACCCAAGCTCAAGCGAACCCTCGTTGAGATATTTCGAAACGATATAGTAGGTCGGGTACAGGGTGGAATCGGATATCGGCTCGATGATCCAACCCTTCTTGTAAGGGAACTCCGTGCCGAGCCAGGAGCCCTTCCTGATGCAGGCCCTGTCACCGAACCACTCAAGGACGGAGGGCATGTCCCTCTTGTATTCCTCCGGCAGTATGTTCATCTCCCTGGACCATTCCCTGGACCTTTCGGTCCATTCCTCGTCTGAATACTTGATGAACCACTGGTCCGGGATCCTCTTCACTACGACATCGTCCCCGGACCTGCAAACGACGGGCTCCGAGAACTCGTAGAAGACATCGGCAAGACCCGAATCTATGAAATCCACCCTCAGGGTGTCCTTGATCTGAGATACCCGGAGACCGGCGTAATCCTGGCAGTTGTCCATCAGGACCCCGGAATGGAATTCTTCCTTGTAGATGGCCTTGGTGGCCTCGTCGAGCTTTTCCTCCTCGTCCTGGGACCCTATACCCATCTCGATGCAGAGCTTCCCCGCAGGGTCCTCCGTGAACTCCTTCCTTGCCTGTATCAATGTGATAGGAGCGAGATGAAGCACCCTATCCACGTCAAGTCCGAAGGGATTCTTCCCTAAACGGATGTCTTCCTGGACATCCTTCAAGGCCACCCAGTCGAAGGGTGCATGGGCCGGGACCGACATCACGACACCGGAAGCAACCTTGGGATCCACGAACCTGCCGGGAAGTATCGGGACCTCCATACCTACCGGTGTCCTGCAGTTCTGGCCGATAAGATCGGAACCTTTCACCGTTCCGATGCTCTCCACCTCCTCCCTTCCCTCCATCTGGTACCTCAGCTTCTCCAGTGCGTCGGGGGAGACCAGCCATGTCTCGTAGCCGACCCTGGCCTGGACGTATTCCACGTCGGGATGGAGCCACATGTTCGTAACGCCGAAGACCGTCTCCGGCCTGAGAGTGGCAGCCGGAAGGACCGTCCCGTCGCCGAGCCTGAACTTGAGGGCGGTGAACTCGAGCACCTCGGCATTCCCCCCTCTTGCTATATCGGTCATTGAGGTGTCAACCGCCACCGGACCGCAGGTTGGACAGAAGGGTGCGTAGTGCGGTTTCGTAATGAGCAGCCCCTTCTCCGCGAGCTTGTGGAACTGCCAGGTTATGAACCTGTTATACCCGGGGGAAGTCGTCGACATGCACCGAGTGTAATCCATGCCGAACCCGAACTTCTTCCAGTACTCCTCGATATAGACGTTCGAGAAGAATTCTATCAGGCGATCCACATTCCCGAGCTCCTCCACTACCTGTTCCGGGCACCCATTGCGGAGCATGTATTCGATGGTCTTTTCATCCTTCCTCTCGAGCCTCTTGGACAGTGAGATCGCGGGGATGCCCGAGGCATGAAAGCCCACGGGAAATAGAACGTCGTGGCCGGTCACCCTCTTGTAGCGGGTTATCACGTCCGAATATGTAAAACCCCTCATGTGGCCAACATGGAGATATCCGGAGATCCCCGGATAGGCGAATATCAGGAAGAACTTCTTTCCGCCGGGATTCTCGGGACCAATGGGTTTGAAGACATCATGCTCTGCCCATCTGTCCTGCCATTTCTTCTCGATCTCTGCGGATTCGTATCCGGCCATCGGTTTCACTTCCTGAACGGACCACCTGCGGTGAGGATGGGGTATGTGTATATGCTAGTATTAAAAGAGATTTTCTAGGACCGGGAAATCGTGACCCGAAAATGATGACCACCCCTCGGATGGGCAACCCATGTCGGAAAGACCAACATTCTGGTAGCATCCGGAGTGTGGGTATTATAAAGGTTTTGACAAAGTTCATAAAAGATGCCAGCGTTTGGAGGAGCTGGGAAAATTCAGGCATCTGGGGTTTCTAGAGGTTTAAGGGGACGAAGGAGAGGTTCCTTAAGATACGGGCTACCGGACAGGATGAATCTACCCCTGAATACACAGTCATTGGTCTTTGTCCATGTATTCCATCTTGAAGCCGACCGCCGGCGCTCCGTAGGTAAGCATCCCCATGCTCACAACGTCAACGTGAGGAGCGTACAGTCCCAGATTATCGAGGGTCACTCCCCCGGAAGCTTCCAGCGTGATCTGCTTTCCCAGGTCGTCGGCATGCTTCCTGATCTCTCTCGAGGCTTTTGAGATACCCTCCGGTGTGAAATTGTCGAGCATGATCATATCCGCTCCGGCCTCGACCGCCGCCAGTCCAGAGGGTATGTCTTCGACTTCGACCTCGATATTGACATAAGGACCGTACCTCTCCCTGATCATCTCCACACCGAACATGACGGCTTCGGGACCTCCTCCCAGAGAGGCCAGGTGATTGTCCTTGAGCATCGCCATGGATGAGAGGTCCAAGCGGTGGGGGAGCGCTCCCCCGTCTATGAGCGCCCTCTTCTCGAAATGCGAGAACATGGGTGTCGTCTTCCTCGTTCCGGCGGCCCTCGCTCCGGGCGATGCCCTCTCCGCGATATCCGATGCCTTCCTCGCCACTGTGGCTATTGCGGACATCCTGGAGATCATGTTGAGGGCAACCCTCTCAACCCTGAGAAGGGCCTCCATAGGCCCCTCCGCCGTCGCGATGACCTCCCCTTTGCCGCATATCGAACCCGATCTAACCCCGTCCAGGAAGTTCATTTTGGCTCCCGCCCATTCGAACAGGAACTCCATAGCCTCCATTCCGGAAAGGACGCAGTCGTTCTCGGCCATGATCCTCGCCGCTCCCGTTTCCCCGTCGAAGATGCAGGCGGTGAGGTCACCCCTGCCGGAATCCTGCTTGAGAGCTCTTTTCAGGAACTTCTTCTCCTCGTAGGTAAGAGGCGTCATGCGGGGTTAATCCGTCACCTTCCGTATAATCATTGCCACTGTTCGATGCAATATCGAACTCCTCCGAACCCATCATCGAGGGAGGCATCCTCAATGTATAGACCTCCGCGGGACCTCCGGTATTCATTCCGACCTTGTCCTGATCCCACTCATGGTACAGTTTCCGGAACTTGATGTAAAAGAGCGAACCGCCGACCGAGAGGACCAATATGATCAGAATGATCACCAAGGCGACAGCCCAGGAGGGGGCTCCCGACCCATAAAAACGGACATCATCATCATCATCATCATCATCCCCCCTGATCCGGAAGCTCTTGGAATAGAGGGGTGCCTCGTTCCCCTCGAGTAATAAGGTGAGGTTCCAGGTTCCTGAGAAGTTCACCCGGACACTCGACATGTCGCCCTCCACCCTCGAGTACACCGAACCTTCCACCTCCCAGACCCATTTAAGGGTGATGGTGCCGTTGTAACCTCCCCACTCGCAACTCGCCCCGATGACGGACCCAAGATCGTATGCCTCCCGGTCGGGAACCAAAATGACCCCGAACCAGAAAGACGACAGGTTCCGATGAACCACGATCCTCAGGGTCCTGGGATCGACCTCGGATCCGTTGATTATCCCGTAGGAAATCCCTATCAGGTACTCTCCCTCATCGCCATCCTCTGGTGATATTGACAACCTGCTTCCGGCCCGGTCCATGAAATCCCTCAAGTCGTCGAACCTGTACCAAACCGTGCCGTTTCCCGGGTAACCTGGATCGAGGTCGAGGACCAATGTCTCCCTCTCGTCCATATCGATTCTCCCCGGCAGGGGCCACGTCGGGAATTCCGTTCCAACGACGATGACGTCCACATTCATCGTCCCCCCGAGATTGTCCCTGTCCAGGAACGTCAATTTGAAATCATGATCCCCGATATGCTCCATCCTGGGACGAAGTATCATGGATAGATCGTCCTCCCTGACCTCGACCCAGGCCGGCATCTCATCGTTGGGAAATATGAATATGGCGTTTCCCTCCGGATCGCTCACGTCGAAGTGCACTTTCATCACGTCACCGGCCTCCACCCTGACACGCATGTTCTCGGGAACAACGGGAGGTCGGTTATCGACATAGGTCCAAAGTGTGAAGGTCTCGGAGACCTGCGATCCGTTGTTGTCATCCACCTCGACGACCACCGTCCTGTTGCCTATGTCGCGGTTCACGGGGACTATCCTTATGAGGCCGGAACCGCCGATTGATGCCTGGCCACTTCCCGAGAACTGAAGTGAGTAGGTCAGGGTGTCCGGGTCATCCTCGATGACAACGACCTGGTACGTGAATTCCTTTCCGAAGGCCACCTTCTGGTCTTCGATGTTTACGATCACGGGGGCCCTGTTCGAATGAAGTATCACTATCCTGAACGCAACCCTGGTGAAGGATCCGTTGTTGTCGCTGAAGTTTAGGACCACCCGGTAATCCCCTTCCTGTCCCGGGATTGCCATGAACGATACCTGGTAATGTGAGTTGATCTGGACCGAGAACGGGGTCTCCGTGCTTTCCACCGAGACGGATACCTTGTCGCCGTTCGGGTCAGAGAATCTCAGCTGATGCAACTTCCTGGCGCCCGGAAGTGCCGACATGTCCGGTATCTGCTCAACCTCGGGGGGAAGGTTTCTGAAGAGGACCTCCAGGGAGAACTCCCCCTCGTCCCTCGATCCGTTGTTGTCCGTCACGGAAACCCCCACATCGATCAGGCCCACATCCTGAGCGGCAGCCAGGTAGCTGAATTCCCCGGTTGTGCGGTCGAGGGAGAATGTGATCCCGGGATCTGTCGACACCTCGAAGTAAAGGTCGTCGTCGTCGGGGTCCGAAGCCTGGAAGGTGATGTTCATCCATTCACCGACGAACACCGTTCTCTCCGGGAGATCGCCGAGGGTTGCAGGTTCGTTGATCCTGCATCCCGGGAGTCCGACGAGAGGATATCTGTCGACGCTGTTCCCGTCCAGCCAGTAGGGTTTGTCATAGATCCCGTCGGCGTTGTTGTCATAGAAGCCGACGAGACCGCTCCAGTAGTTCCCGCGGCCGTCCTTGTACCAATACTGCGATCCCCCGTCCCTGGCATGGAGGGTGTTGTTGATGAACCAGTTCTCGTAGAGCGTATTTCCCCCGCAGGAGGAGTGGAGGTCAATCCCCGCAACAACGGAGTTTATGAAGGTGTTGTTGTGGAGCAGCATCTCTCCCATCATGTAGAAATATGCGCCGGTACCGCAATCGATGAAGCGGTTGTTAAGGAGGTCGTCGCTCTCGGTCTGACTGCCGTTGATGGCCAGGGAGCAGTTGATGAAGACGTTCCCGGTTATCTGATTGTTCTCTGTGACCCAGAACATCCCGCCGTAATTAAGGCCGATACCGGGGCAATCGACGATCTCGTTGTCCCTGAACTCGGAGACCAGCAGCGATTGGACGTACACGGCATCAGGGCATCCGATGAACCGGTTGCGGTTGATCCTGATGATGAGTTAAAAGCAATCGCGTTAGCAAGAAACTGGGAAATATGCAGTTTCAGGTAAAATAAAC
>JBLIRL010000082.1:0-11727 GCA_049472275.1 Thermoplasmatota archaeon
AAGAAAGAGCGCCCTTTCCCCGAACTCGTCCCAGAGCCTCCAGTTATCGCCGGGTCTGAACAGACCGCTGAAAAAATCGAGGTCTCCCTCACTCAATTTCTCGGAGGCCGTTTTCACCAGAGGGTCCGATCTCCTCTTTCTGTCCCCCTTCAGAGCTCCGGCTGTCTCCCTGTCCACGAATTCATCCCAGTCCAATACACCGTCCTCCCAGATGCTTCTCTCGGTGGAAATCCCCACTCCAGGCAGGAAGATGAAGCTTCTTCTCAACATGACCTCACCGTTTCTCGGGAGAATATCTGATGGCATTATTGTTGTCGATCCCCAGAAGGTCCATCACCCTGCCTGAGAAGCCTCTCTGGAGTTCCCTTATCGAATCTGAATCCAGATCGTAGAATGGTGGTGATGCGGGCATCACGATCGCACCCCACGATGAGAGCTCGAAGAGCGATTTTAGGACAGGTGTCGAAAGGGGTGTTTCTCTAACGACGAGAACCAGCTTCCTCCTTTCCTTGAGAGCCACCGAAGCGCATCTCGTGGTAAGATTGTCCGAGATCCCGGCATGGACCTTCGAAGCTGTAGACGTTGAGCAGGGGCAAATCACGAGAGCATCGAAGGGATTCGATCCGGATGCCAGTTCATGGTCCATCTGCTTGCTTTCCGCGAGTTCGTCGCACAGGACCTCGATTTCCTCGATGGACGTTCCGGTTTCCCTATCAAGGATCGAACTGGAGGTCTCGTTGTATATAACCGAAAGGTGGAGGTCCTTCCTCTTGAGCCCTCTGAGTCCCTTGATGAGCTCCAGACCGTAGCCCGCACCGGAGGCCCCGGACATGGCTATGACTATCCTTCTGAAGGTCATGGACCCGGAAAGGGTTGTCCCGTATCAATCTTTTTGGTAAAGAAAAGGGGTGAGCATGAAGCTCCCCCTCTCCAAGGTGCCGGTCACTCTTCCTCGGGCTTCTTTATCCGGGGCAGGACTGGTTTCGCCTGGGGCATTCCCTGCTGCATGGTCGGTGGGGCCTGTCCGGGTGGCATCTGGTCCGGGGACGGTGGTTCCTGTCCCGGTGGCGGTCTCCTGGGTCCGCCGGGCGCCTGATCGCCGGACTTCATTCTGATCTGATCCTCCATGGGAACCGCCCCGACAAGGACGTTTCCTCCCCCTGCATTCTTGACGGCTTCCTCGTCATAGTCGTCGGCCGCGCTCAGCAGAGCTCCCATGGAATCCTCCAGGGCATCCTCGTCAACGCTATCGTGTCCGATCTCCGTCGTCTCCGGGTCGATTTCCATGGTATCCATCTCCATGGACTCCCCGAACGTCAGACCCGGGGCGGTTTCCTCGAACTTCGGCCCGGTTCCGGATTCCCACATGGGGCCGGAAGAGACCTTCTCAGCCTCCTTCTGGCCTGCCTTCTTCTTCTCGGATACCAGACTCTGCTTGCCCTCTTCGTGGTAGATCTGGCCTCCGAGGTCGAGCGTCAGGTCATCCAGTGTCGACTGGTCGGGACCAACGGCATCGCCGGCTTTCTGGACCCCGTACAGACTGGAAAGCTCCTGCTGCCTCCTTTCCATATCGGCGACCCTCTTCTCGAGCTCCTCGTCCTCCTCCTCCTCCTTCTTTCTGGCCATCCGGATGACGATGACCATTCCGGCCACAACGATGAGCACTATAACCACTATTGGAAGCACGAGGAAGTATACCCATGACGGGATCGATTCGAAGAACCCCTCCTTATCACCAGTCTGTTCCTCGGGATTCTCCGCTGGTTTTGGATGTCCGGGGTAGACCTCGGGGTCCAGAGGATTCACCTCATTGGATCTGATGCTGTAAGGGATCTTCTTCTCCTCGTCGTACTGGGGTACCTGAAATCCGATCTCCTGGATGTTCGTGTATCCGTCATTGTCCTCATCCACATCGGGCTTGTGGTCCAGGTTCCTCCAGAAGTAGATCTCCCTCTTGTCGGGCATACCGTCGTTGTCATTGTCGTCGTCGGACCAGACCCACTGCTGGATCTGATACCAGATATTCGCGGTCTCGGAGTGTCCGTCGGAGACGGAGAGGTTGATTATGAACTTCTCGCTCTGCAGTATGGACACGTTGCCGTTCGATGGATAGAATCTGACTATCGGTCTGTTTCCGTAGACCCTGTATGTCTCACCGGAATTCTCGTTCGTGATGGACCATGTGTAGTTGAGATCGTCCCTGTCCTTGTCCCTTGCGAATCCCTCGAAACGTACGTTCTCACCCCATTCGGCTTGTAACTTGGAACCTCCCTTCTGGTTGCCCCATTCGTTCATGTCCTCCCTGTCGGTGACGAAATCTACACTGATCTTTCCTGATCCGGGAACCCATTCGGGCGGGTCCTGGATATTGAGGATGGTGATGTTCACCTGCAGTGTAGCAAGGTCGGTCTTCTGAAGGTCCAGAAGCTCCAGGCCGAAATTTATGAACCCGTTCACAACATCCGATTCGATTGCGTTCACAGTTACGGTCCAGTTCGAGGGTGATGTCTTTGAAATGGTCGGTCTGTCGGAGTTGGACCTCAGCGTGAGTACGTCCCCGAAATCGATATCTCCTGCCGATACGTTGAAGGTCAGGGTCCCTTTCTCGTAGACCTCGAACTCCACGAAATCACCCGTGGGCTCGATATCCTCGCCATCCACAGAAAGGTAATAGGGTGCGTTATTCACGTTCTCCACCGGTATGTAGATAACGATGTCCTTCAGACCGCCCTTCAGGTCCGATGCGGTGATCGTGATGTTGAGCTCCGGGACATCATCGTTTGTGGGAAGTATCGTGAACTTCGATTTATGCTGCGGATCCAGACCGTCGACCTCTACGTCTATTCTGTCGGGCATGTTGGTTGTGTACTCAAGGAAGTCCCCGTCGATATCGTTGGAGGTGATCGCGAAGGTGTAGGGCATACCTTCCAGGCAACCCACATCCTTCTTGAGCAGCCTCAGTTCCTTCTGATGGGGGGTGATTGTGGTCTCGAATCCGGTTGTGAGGTCCTGGAACTTCGACCAGATGGGCAGGTCGTTGGTCGAGTTGACCTGGACCGTGAACCAGTTGGAATATCCGGTCTTCTCATCACCGGTGCCGAACCCACCATCCTTGCCCATGTCGGTGACGGTGAAGCGGAACCTCTCCTTTCCGAACCAGTTCTGGACCTTCGTGAAGATATCAAAATACCAGTATGGATTATCGAGCCCGATCTTGCTGGTCCGGACGGTAAGGTTCGGCTCCAGGCTCTCAGCCTCAACGTCGTATTGAAGCTCAGTGTATCCATTGTAGGCATCGTCGATTATCCATCCCATCTCCTTCCAGTGTGAGAAGTTCAGCGCCTTCTCCCTGCTCTCGTCCTCCTCGAGGTATATCGTCGGGACATCCTTGGTGAAGCTTGGAGCCTTGTTGACGGGCCTGGTTCTGAAACCGACCTCGTTCGAGGTGGAGGTCAATCCCTCCTGGTCCTCGATCACCAGCTTGACATAGTACTGAGTGTCGGGAGAGAGTCCTTTGTTGTAGTTCTCTATGTTCATGAGCTGATTGGTGGACTGATTGTAGAGAGGACCATCCGGCCATTCGACGTCAGAGATGATGAAGTTCTCCTCTGCGGATATGTAGGTCTTGTACATCTTGAAATCCGGTTCCAGGTTAGATGTCCAGCTCACGATGGCGTATCTCTCGTCCGCAATGAGGAGCTTCAGGTCGTCTATCTGCTCCGGTGCCTGATTTATGATCGTCCTGGCGTGTTTCAGGTCCATATCCGCCTGCTGGTTCACCCTCTCCCACCATATGACATGCGAATCTCCGCCGGAGTCGACCGCAACCCTGGGTTCGTCCTTGTATACTGTCGGAGCGTGGTCATTTACCCTGGCGGGTCTCGACCAGGTGCTTCCCCCGTCGGTGGAGGAGGTCGTGAATATGTTCGTGTGTCCCAGGGTGTAGTCCATCCAGCTTATGGAGATCGTTCCGTCGGGTCCAAGACCGATATCCGGCCGCCCGTGCCACTTGTCAGCGTTCTGGGACGTATTCACAATGATATTGTCGCCCCCCCCGACGCTCCAGGACGCGCCGTTGTCGGTCGATCTGGTGTATTTTATGGAAGGCCGGTCCTTCGATATATCACCGTTGTCCGATCCGCTCGCATCCGTCGAGAAGTCCCACCAGGTCATGTGAAAAGCGTTCGTATCGGCCTCCAGGTTCGGCAGGTATGTCTGATACATAGGGTAGACCACCGGTTTCGGGATCCTCCAGGGTGTCTCGAAGCTCAGGATGGGATATCCTGCCAGATTGGATGTGGATGCCCTGGTCATGAAAGTGTCCGGTTTGTAATCAAAGTTGATCTCCCAGCCGACCACCACGTACTGGCCGTTCGCCGCGATGGAAGCTTTCTTCTGGGCCCAGTTCTGGTCTGGGGCCTCGGGCTGTGTCTTGACCGCCTCGGGATTGCTCCAGGTAAGACCGAGGTCCGTGGAATATGCTATATCGATCTGGGCATTGGCGGGATCGACGTTTGTCCATACAACGAACAGATTGCCATAGGGATCGAACGTCATGTCGATCTCCTTGATCTTGCTGGATGGATATCCGGACATGGTATCCGGGGTTACGAGGCGGTCGGTTGACCAGCTCGTTCCGTTGTCAAGGGAGACCCTGACGACTATGACCCATTCGGTAAGTGCCGGTATCGCCCTGTAGGTCGAGTCCAGATAGGCCACAGCGATTACCTTGCTGCTTCCGGCATCGTAGATATCGATAACCGGATCGATCTGCTTGTCGCCGGAAACGGGATCGGTCTTTATGAAATCGAACGGTATCTGCCATGATGATCCGCCATTCGCCGATTTCTGGAAATAGATATGTGGATCGTTGAATCCTGCCGCGTAGTCCTCGTAAACAATGTAGACCTCTGCGGTATCGCCGGAGCCCCAGGAGGCGATGTCGAAGTTTTTCTGGTCCCTGTTGTCCGGTTCATAGGGCTTGATCTGGACATCCTTTCCGAAGGTCAATCCGTCAACGGATGAGATCAACGGGATGACTGCCGACATCAGCAGCAGCGTGACTATCATGTAAGCGGTCCTGTGGTTTGTTTCACTCCTATGCATCGATACCACCTCGGGCACCTTTTTTTTTTAAGTGTCCCACGGTCATGTCGGCCCGGGGGCCAGCCATCCGGCAGGAGCACTCTCTGTTTCTGGTGAACGTTTCTTGATTTATAAACGTATTCGGTTCTTATCTCACGATGGAGTCAAATATATCATATGCATAGAATCCCTAGTAGACAAAACGTTATATAGGGCAACTTGATACTCCCCCCCACTCCACCTGGAGGTAGTATATATGGTCGATTTTGAAACCATAGAGTTCAAGAACATCCCCTTCGGAAAGAACAACTTCATAGAAGTGGCAAGAAAGAGAGCGGTCCTCGGAAATGGAGGGCAGAGCGAGTTCATCTCCATCTCGAGAGGTTATTTCACCAACAATGACGAGAAGAGATACAAGAACTCCGTTACCATTCCGCTTGACGAGGAAGTCAGGAAGCAGATAGCCCAGAACATTCTGGAGATCTGAAACCTTCTGTCCGGAAAGATGGATCTGAGGTGAGGAAATGGTCGAATTCAAGGCGATCATCGCCGATGTCAAGAACGGGAAGACCTACCAGACAATGGTAACGGGACAGCATGCAAACAGGCTGATGGGAATGAAGATTGGCGATGAGTTCGATGGTCTCTTTGTCTCCCTTCCCGGGTACAAGCTCAAGATCACGGGCGGCTCGGACAAGGACGGTTTTCCCATGAGGAACGACCTGCCGGGTCAGCAGAGGAAGAAGATAGTGCTCTCGGGAGGTGTGGGATTCCATCCCGTGGTCCACGGACAGAGAAGAAGGAAGTACGTCAGGGGAAACACTATCTCCGCGGATATGGTCCAGATAAACCTCAAGGTCACGTCCTACGGACCAAGGGCCATCGAAGAGCAGCTGAAACAAGAGGAAAGCGAATGAAGGTTAAGACCCAACCGGAAGTGAACATCGGCCTCGTGGGCCATGTGGACCACGGTAAGACCACCCTCACAGAGGCACTTTCGGGTATATGGGCCGACACCCATTCCGAGGAGATCAAGAGGGGGATCACGATAAAGCTCGGCTACGCCGATGCCGAGTTCTACAAATGCAGCAAGTGCGAGGAGCCGAAGTGCTACTCGACGAAACCGAAATGTCCAAGCTGCGGCGGAAAATGCGATTTCCTCCGGTCCGTATCCTTCGTCGACGCACCTGGGCACGAGACCCTGATGGCAACCATGCTGTCGGGAGCTGCCATTATGGACGGCGCTCTCCTCCTGATCGCTGCAAACGAGAAATGCCCCCAACCCCAGACCAGGGAGCACCTGATGGCCCTTGATTTCATCGGGATCCAGAATGTGATCATTGTTCAGACGAAGATCGATCTGGTGACCCAGGAGAAGGCCGTCAAGAACTACAGAGAGATCAAGGAGTTCGTTAAGGGGACCGTGGCCGAGAACGCTCCCGTGATACCCGTATCGGCCCATCACGGTTCGAACCTGGACCTTCTGATCGACATCATCGAGAAGAGGATACCTACAAAGGTCCATGACTCTTCCCTGCCGCTCAGGATGTACATCGCCAGGTCCTTCGACGTCAACAAACCGGGAACGAACTACCAGAACCTCTCCGGGGGTGTCCTCGGAGGAAGTCTGCTCCAGGGCGAGGCACGTGAGACCGACGAGGTCGAGATTAGACCGGGGATCAAGGTCGAGGAGAAGGGCTCTTCCCGCGTGGAGTTCCACCCCCTAACAACTAAGATCACCTCCCTGATGGCCGGAGGAAAGGACAGGAAGGTTCTGAAACCAGGGGGTCTTGTTGGTATAGGGACCACACTGGATCCGAACCTCACCAAATCGGATTCTCTGATAGGTTCCGTCCTTGGGAAACCCGGGACACTCCCCCCCGTGGTCAACCAGCTGGCGCTAGAGACCAATCTCATGGACTATCTGGTCGGCCTGGATGAGGAGGTCAAGGTCGAGAAGATACGCACCAAGGAGGTCCTGATGCTCAACATCGGGACGGCCACCACGGTGGGGATAGTCACTTCACCACAGGACAACAGGGTGGAGATGGTTCTCAAGATGCCCGTTTGCGCCGATACTGGACAGAGGGTCGCGATATCCCGAAGGATAGGCAACAAGTTCAGGCTGATCGGATACGGGATCATTCTCTGAGGAGCGGGCCCTGATGTCGGGTAGCTCCGGACCAGGAACCGATATCTACTTAATCGGGGAATTGGAAGGAAGATGCTTGATACTGGATGCCAACGCGCTCCTGTCCCCGTTCCAGATGGGTTTCAATCTTGACATAGAGATCGAAAGGGCAGTACCGGGAGTGAAACCCGTTGTCCCTTCGTCGGTCGTCTCGGAACTCGAAACCCTATCCAAGAAGGGTGATTGGAGGACAAGGGCGGCACTCAAGCTCTGCAGGAAATATCCCGTTATAGAGGTTAAGGGAAGGGGTGATTCTCCGATTTTCAATCTGGCTGTAAGGAAGGGCTGGATCGTGATGACCCAGGACAGAGGACTGAGAGCAAGCCTGAAGAAGAAGGGCATCCCAGTCGTCGTCATCAGGGGGAAGGGCCATCTTCAGCTGCTTGGTCCTTGATCAGGGTTCGCCGGTATCGTCAGGTCCGTTGGTCCAGGGTCTGTAGGAACCCTCTCCCGGATTATTGGGGTGCGGAGAGAAGGCAGGATCTCCGTAGACCGCGAACATCGACACCTCCTTCCAGTGGGCCCCCAGAAGTCCTCCGGACCAGTCGGGGTGGTCCTGCTCCTGGATGAAGGGGCTGACCGGGTGGTCCCTGATGGGATTGTGTATGTAGCGGTTCTCAGCCCATCTTAGGGCCTCGCCCGCAGTTCCGTAATCCTCCTCGTTGTTCAGGATGCCGTCCCAGAAGAAGGCGAACCATGCGTCGTTGAGGTCCCATTCATAGTTGCCGTCGTCCCAGTTGGGATTGATGAATCCGGGAAGCCACTCCTCCGTTGCGGAGGATGCGTCCTGGGCGATGTTCGAGAAGCTGACCTCCGTTGCACCTCCTGCTATGACCGCACCGCCGTAGAGGTAATTCAGAGCGAAGGTGCGCTCCACATCGATGGGTTCAGCGGGTTTCCACCATCCCGCCCCGTGTATCTTGGCGTTCATGCATGCCACCCAGAAGCCGACCTGTGGTGGGAGCAGAAGGTTCCGGACCTCCTCCCCCCTGAGGACGGCGCTCTCGTCGCCCGAGATGGCGTACGGGACCATGTAGAGCGAACCGTATTCCGACCCGTGTCCTCTGTAGGCAACGAATCCCGACGCCTCCATGGCATTGTTCATGTCGTCCGGCCCCTTCGGGTCCACTCCATCGCCTATGAGAATATCCCTCCCGATATTGGAGGGTCCGATATAGTCATATGACATGCCCTCGTCCTCGGCATCCCTGCACCAGAATCTCGCTGGCGTCACCTGGCCTCTCTCGTATGTGATCTCGTAACCCGAGAAGGAGGTACCATGGGACCTCCAGTTGACGTTCTGGTTACCAGCCTGATAGTCGATGGATACCACATCCTCGTGCAGATGGTATAGATATGTTCTCACGATCTGATTGCTCATTCCCTGGACGTTGAGGTTGACAAGCCTGCCGACGGCCGAGTCCATGTAGTAGTCGTCCTCGCCAAGGAATCCGTAAGCTACATCCGAGCTGACGAGTTCGTCTCCCTCGACGTTCTCGGGATTCTCGTCCGTCTCGTCGGGAAGCTGGAACTGAGGGACCGCGGATGCCGAACCGACCAGCGTGACATATCTCGGAAGTCCGTACTGAGCGGTTGCTTCCTTCAATTCCAGATAGTAGCCTATAGCCCTCTGGTTGAGCAGAGTATCCATGTACCCGATCTCTTCCTGGGAAGGTTCGTACTCCGTCAGGACGTATGCACTGCGGTAGGCAGCCACCTCCCCTGCCACAGCCGAGATCGCGGGTATGTGGAACTGATCGTCGAACGTATCGTATCCAGGGGAGCTCCTGAGCATCTCGGTAGTTGTGTCCATAGGGTTCACGATCATCACATAATCGAAGGGGACGCCGAGTGAATGAAGTTCCGCCCACGCTTCCTGTTGTGTGGAGTATGTGGGATCGCCTCCGACCATGACCAGGTTCTTTCGCTGGGCGATGGAAGATGCCCAGAGGGCTTCCTCGTAACTTGCGACCGTCATTAGACCGTCGAAACCCTTGAAATCGGCGAGCGCCATCGGATCCATGTCGTAGGTCCCGAAGATATTCACCTGGTTTGCTGCCGAGGGCGGGCTCTCGGGATCTTTCGTGAAGAGCAGGAACTCGTAGGAACCGAGCCCCATCTTGTCGATGGTGTCGATCTGATGCTCGTCGAGGGATCCGTCCTCCCCCAGGATGAACATCGGATGATAGTTGCCGTCACTGTCAACCGCCAGGGACGAGAGCATGGCCGAGAACATCATCGAACCATTGTCGATCGGAGCATCCATTAGCAAACCGTAGTCCGATGGCAGCTCGATCTCTGGATCGTAGCTCGGACCTCTCTTCTCCTCGCCGCCGCGTAGGATGAAATAGAGGCCGCCGATCACGAACAGAGCGACCACGGCGATCGCTATTAACTTCCCTTTCCGGGAATCGAGCCATTCCTTGGGCTGCATGGCCTATAATAACCCGAAGGTCAATTAATGGTTTACGGTTCCCGGATGATAAGGGACGATGGGGACTTCGTGCGATGAGATACCCGATCCGCCCATTTCCATCATCGTCAGGACGGTAATTGATAGTGGTCGCATTATCTTTAAGTATATAGAAAAATCTAATTTTTACCGTTTGACCCGGAACCATACCCAGGAAGGGACCCCTGAACCCGAGCAGGAGCCGCCAACCGTCTCCTCCGAGGCAGACCAGCAGGCAGAAATGGTCAATATGAAAAGGGAGCTCGTTCTGAGGACGGAGATCTCGAGGGTAGTATCCTCTTTCCCCAGACCCGCAGAACTCCTTCCGAACATCCTTTCGATCCTCTGCAAAGGCTTCGGTGCCCTGGGTGGTGCAATTTTCTTCATGGACAAGGCCACCAACGAGATCGAACTGAGGGCCACCCACGGTCTGGACCGAAACTATGCCATTCGATATCAGAAGATAAACCTCGGTCAGAACGTCACCGGTAAGGTGGCCGAGACCGGTGAGGGAATGATCATCAAGGACGCGGCCGTTGACCAGAGGTCCACGAAGGGTGTCGTTGAGATACTAAGCTACAGGAGTGCCGTGGTCACACCCGTCACCTCTGGCGGCGAGGTCATCGGCATCATCGCCCTGGTGAGCGAGAGCCCGAATTATTTCACTGATAAGGACCTAAAGCTGCTGGACGAGATAGGGACGCACGTCTCTCCTGCGATCGTCAATTCCTTCCTGAACCAGAAGATCAAGCTCGAGAAGGAGAAGCTCGTGGATATCCTCGACCGTCTTGACGAGGGTATATTCGAGGCCGAGCTGCTGACACCATTGCCGAAGGACCTCGGTCTCGAGCTGTCCGTTGCCGCTATGTTCGACAAGGCGGCCTTTACCCTGATGAACAGGAGCTTCTCCGACCAGTGCGACGAGGAGATATGGCTGGGTGCGGACATAAGGTCAGGTTTCGAGGAGAAGCAGCTTCTGAGGATGCTGCGCGAGGTCATCCCCAAGGGAGAGGTGAAGGCCATCGAGAGGAGATGGTCCGGGGAAAAGGAGAGGCTCTTCGAGGTATCGATGGTCCGCGTTGACAAGGATTCCAGCATCAAGGGGGTGAAAGGAACGAGAAGGGATGTCACCCAAAGGTCCCTCATGGAAGAGAAGGTACGCCAGTCCAAGGCCCAGACGGAGTTCTACATGGACCTTCTTTCCCATGATATCTCCAACATCAACACTGCTGTATTGGGTTTCATGGACATGATGGAATCCGGAGCCAGGAAGGCCCATGACATACAGCGCTTCATAAACATCGGCAGGGACCAGATCAAGCGATCCTCCCAGATGATCCAGAAGGTCAAGGTCCTGAGAAGGGTGGAGAGGGAGGCCCCCCAACTCAATGTGAAGGACGTATCGAAGATCATCGTGAAGAACTTCGATATCATCAAAAGGCAGTTCCCCCAAAAGACCGTGATATTGGAGCATGAGCCTGGCCTCTCAGCGGTCAACGTTCATTGCGACGAGCTCATCGATGAGCTGATCCAGAGCATATTCCAGATCGGGATAGAGGAATCCAAGAGCGAGGAGGTCCTCTTCGAGGTTGAGATAAAGAAATGGGAGTTCGATGAGCGGAAGGGGTATCTCTTCTCTTTCTTCAACGGTACCCACGAGATCTCGGATGCCACCAGGGAGAGGGTATTCAAACGGAACCTGAAGATCGACGGATCCCCGCCGGGGACGGGACTCGCACTAAGTGTGGTGAAATCCATCACCGAGAGGTACGAAGGTCAGATATGGGTGGAGGACAGGATGGTGGACGGGAACAGGCAGGGAACCACGACAATGGTGTTCCTGCCCTCTTGAGCAGTTTCTGGTCCGTTGCTGCCGGACAAATGGTCATCACAGGTGCTGACACAGAAGATCCAGGATCACTTGCAGCCCTATTCCTCGAGCTCCTCAAGCTCATGGATCTGCGAACTTATGAACTCCTTGAGCTCTGTTGCCGACAAT
>JBLIRL010000083.1:0-11644 GCA_049472275.1 Thermoplasmatota archaeon
ATCGGTCATGGTCGGCAGGACCTCCATGACGTCCCTGAGGGAAAAGCGGAAATTCGGCCGTTCCAGGGCCAGGGCCTCCAGGAGGCCGCGGACCTCCGCCTTGACCTCCTCGAGCTTCTCCTCGATGTTGATCGTGTTGTATCCCTCTTCCTTCCAGAGGTGGACCCATTTGTGGATCTCCTGACGCTTCTCGCTCACCGCCTCCAGCGAGTCCTTGAACTTGTTAAGCGCGGACTCAATGGCCTGCATCTCCTCCGGCCTCTTCATCATTTCCGTCAATTCGGCCTTCTGGTCGACGACCTCGACCTCCTTAATCCCGGAGAGCCATTTCAGGTGGTCCCCCACCTTGATCATCCTTTTCGTGAGATCCTCGTACCATTCCTCGAGTTCGGTAAAATTCCGGTCCATGATGCTCGGGAAGCTCGGTATGAGATATCCTTCGGAGAGCCAATCATCGACCCTGTCCCTGATCTCGGCCTTCTTCCCCTCCCTTCTTTTCCTTTCCTCCTCTGTCTTCCGCCTCTCCTCCTCCTCCTGCTTCACCTTCTCCTTGAAACTGCCGATGTCAAGGTGCGTGTCATCCACGGTGCACTCCTTGAAAAAAGCGATGGGAGGTTCGACATCTATCTTGGTCTTGAACTCGATCGAGGAATCCTCGATCATCAGTGCCTTGAGGAATGGGAAGATACCCTCCTTGCCCTTATGGGACTTGTTCCTAAGCACGGTTTCACAAAGGACTGCGCCCCCTTCCTTGAAAACGAGCTGTCCGGTAACATCCTCCAGCTCACCCCTCTGGTTCTCTATCTTGCCCAGAACAAGGATGTATCCTGTCATGCTGTTGGACTTGATCTTATTCATTATGTCCTCAACAGCATTGTCCCCACCGCTCATTTGGAATTCCACGGTTCCCTTCGGCAGTATCATCAAGTGCCCCCCATTCAGACCATAAAGCTTGGACAGCTATGCTATCGAACTAGGAAAAGCAGACATATGAATTAAATATAACCATTCCAGTTTAAAGAAATGATAATAATATCATCTACAATTTTCCGGCCAGTTCAAGGTCGATATTCCCGGTGGCGATGGAGACCGAGGAGATCCTGCACTGGACCCTGTCACCGAGCTTCAGGAACACGGCTTCGGTCGATCCCTCCGAGACCTCCTCCCGGAATCTCTCGTCGGATGCTGCTTCACCGGTAAGGTCTACCAAAACGGAGCTCTCGTACTCGTCCGTTGTCAGGGTATACGGTGACATGTCCCTGAAGGACAGCCTGCCTTCCGTCACACCATCATCCAGAAGAACGAAGCATGAAGAGGGTGTGATCGATGTTAAAGTCCCTCGATGGGTACCCCCGAAGAGGGAAGGGGTCATTCTCATTCGTGTTGCCAGGGCAACATCGATCATGTCGTACTCCCATTCCTCCGCGGAATCCGTCATATCGTTGGTGTGCTCCATCTGGTCCTCGAGCTCGTCCCTGTCAGGAGCATTCCATCCCACCTGTGGGCCGCTCCCCTCTTGTTCCAGAATGGCCTTCACCGCCCGATGAACTAGGACGTCCGGGTATCTTCTGATGGGAGAGGTGAAATGAAGGTAGTTCATCGACCTCAGGCCGAAATGTCCGATGTTCTCCACCGAGTAGAACGCGGCAGAAAGCGTCCTGAGTATCCTGAGGTTCAGCATATCCCTTACTGTCTCGCCGTCAAGCTCGTCGATCTCAATGAGGGCATTATTGTATGCATCGACCGCTCTGTCCATCCGGTCCTTTGAAGGCGGGACCAGTACCGATCCCCGCTTCTCTGTTTCGGGTTCCTCCTTGATGGGTCCAGCCCCGAGAGTGATCTTCCCGCCCGAAAGAAGGGAGCTGAGCATCGAGTCACTCCCCTCATCTTCATTTTTCTTATCCTCCGTTGCCCAATCGTCATCGATGACGACGCCTATTCCAAGGACCTCGCATGCCGCATTGAACTTCTCCGCGGATGTCCTGTCGGGAAGCGGATGGACCCTGTAGAGTGCCGGCACACCCCTTTCCTCCAGGAACCTTGCTGCACATTCGTTGGTGGCCACCATGAGCTCCTCGATCAGCTTAGTGGACCTTGTTGGCCGCTTCAGGGTGACCTCGATTTCCGATCCGGACGAGAACCGGACCCTTCTCTCCGGGGTGTTGATCTTCAGTCTTCTCCCCTTCTTCTCGAGTGCTCTTGCCGCAAGATGCAGCGATACGAAGGGCTCACGCCCCTCCTCTATCCATTCATCCACCCGTCCGTAGTCAAGGTTTGAGTCAACCCTGATGACGGAGGGGACATGTTTCCATTCCACGAGGTCGAATTCCTTGTCGAAGACCATTCTTGTGGAGAGGGCCAGTCTTTTTCGATCCTCCCTCAGCGAACAGAGGTCCTCTGAGAGCTTTGCGGGCAGCATCGGGATGACGCGTGTGGGCAGGTACACCGAAGTGGACCGGAACCTCGCTTCCGAGTCTATCAGGTCCCCGGGTCTGACATAATGTGATACGTCCGCTATGTGAACCCAGATTATGGTTTTGCTACCCTCCTTTTGGATCGATACGGCGTCGTCGAAATCCTTTGCATCGACGGGATCTATGGTATAGGTCTCCAGTTCTGTGAGGTCCTCCCTGCCCCTCTCATCCTCCACGCCCGCCGGAAGCCTCTCGGAGTACTTCAGAACATGTGTCTGGAACTCCTCGTGAAAATTCCTCCTTCCCGAGCTGACGTTGTATCTCACAACAAGCTCGCTTGCCTCCCTCCAGTCGAGATGTCCCAGCAGCAGGAGCAGGGTCACCAGATTGGATGCAAGGTCCCGCCTGTTTCCCTGGGACAGGTCCATGGTGAGGAACTCCATGAAACGCTCGAGATCGAACTTCCTGAGCCTCCGAATATTGGTCCCTGCCAGACCGAAAGTCCCTGTCCTCTCGAAATCCGCATGGTGGAGAACCTCGTCCTCCAGCGGCCACCATCCGTTTTCAAGGTAGAAAACGGCCCATTCGCAGACGCGGTCCATCTCCGTCCGGAGTTCACCTTCGAGCTTCACACTCGAGATGTCCTGGACTTTCAATTTCGGCGACCTTCTGGAGCGTCCGCTTCCCTCGTCCTCCTCCTCGACCCATTCGAGGAATGCGGACCTTAGGTCCTCCAGCAGCTGAATATGCCGGTTCGCGGATGATATCGTTTCCCTGAGGTAGGGGGAATAGTGGGGTTTCCTGTCGATATCCGTCCTGTGAAAGTCAGGCTCTCCCCGATCGTCGCACTTTGAAAGGACCCTCTCGACCGCCCATACCTGTTTCGGGCCCAGAATGCTTGGGCGGAAATGTATATGGCCAATCTCTGCAGGTGTGAAGGCCCTACTGTGACAGCCGGGGGGAGCGGACTCCAGTTCACGGCCGTATTTCTGCCCGCTTTCGGATATGTATTTTAGTACGGACCTCCAGAGGTCCTCGGGGCTCACCTTGTCGATGATCTGCTGAGGCTCCATCTTGAGCACATTCTGCTTCTCCTCTCTCTTGACAGCTTCCCTCAGGAAATCGGTCATCGAGCGCTCGTCCTCTTTACTCCCCTGATAAACGTGGCCCGAACTTTCCTTGATGAACTTCCATTTCACCCTAAGGGTGCCCTTCAGTGTGAAGACCACTGCCAGGTGGTCCTTTCCCGCCTTGTCGCGATCCAGCAGTATGCCCAGGTTCAGGGGCTGCTCGAGCCCACCGAGTCCGTTCTTCAATCTGACGAGTTCCCTGATCTCCATATTATGACCACGCGCCTTGTTGCCCGGACCATCGTGAACTTGGTATTAATATCTGGCCGGTTCGATCAAGACCCCGAATCATTAACTGGTGCTTCAGGAGGTATGTATTCGGGTTCCGCTTCCTTCGTGGTCTCGGCCCCTTCCTCGGAACTTTCCATAGGCGCGGGCTGCGGCGCTGGGGCCGCTTCCTCCGACGGCATCTGGAAATCGGACTGCGTCTCCGCTGGTGCGGATTCCTCCGGAACGGGAGGCTGTTCCGTCTGTGCTTTATCCTCCAGGCTCGGTATGTTTCCGTATAGGTCCTCGTAGGACAGATCGTGCTGATCGTGGTCGTGGGCGTGGGCCTCATCGGTCGTCAGGGCCACATCCGTGAACTCCTTCATCTGCGCCCTCCTCTCCAGCACGAGCCTGTGTTCCCTTTCTTTATCGGATTCCTCGAACTGGACCTCACCCTCATCTTCTTCGGACCCCTTCCGTTTGGACATGATCACGGCGAATACGATCAGACCTATGCCGATGATCACCACGGCAAGGACCCCGATGAGGATCGGAACAAGGTTATCCTCCTCCTTCTCGGTAGTCTTGTCGAGAGGTATCTTACCGGTTGCGGCATTGGATTGTCTTCCCTCTCCGATGTCGTTCTTTGCAATGACGGCATAGTAGTAGGTTTGACCCTTCTCGGCATCCGTGTCCGTATAGTTGTTCTGGACGAAATCCACCTCATCATGTCGTGAAAGGTTCAGCTGGGACGGTCCTCTCAATATGATATACCCGGTTATCGTCCTTCCGCCGTTCAACCTTGGCTGCTCCCACTCGAGGAGTATGGAATCACCGAGGACGGATACGATGAGGTTCCTCGGGGATCCGGGGGGGCCCAAAGGATCTGCCTCGATTGGGGATGACAGGTTCCCGTCCGTTTTCTGGTTCACGGCCATTATCGAATAATAGTAGGTCACACCGTTGACGACGTTGGTATCATTGTATGCCGTGAGGGTCCCAGAAATAACGTCGATCACGGCCATCGAGTCACGGTTCTCACCGCGGAACACCTTGTAATTGACGATATCCCTGCCTCCGGTGAACTCGGGTGGGTTCCAGGAGAGGGTGACCAGCTTATCGCTCGCATCAGCCTCCAGGTTCCGTATCAGAGAAGGAGTTGTGTAAGGTACCCCGGAGATCATGCCGGACGGCTGCCCTTCTCCTATCTTGGAGACGGCGGTGAGCTGATAGTGATATTCGACCCCGACCTCCACTTCCCGGTCCTCGTAGGTGGAATCGGTCGGGGACATCGTGGCGATCAGCTGAAGATCGTCATCGGTTATTCCCCGATAGAGCCGGAACTCCAGCACAGGATAGTCAAGGACCATGGGTGGGAGCGCCCACATCAGTTTCAGATAGCTGTCAAGCTCCGTCATCCTGAAGTTCTCAGGGGGGGTCGGGGAGAAGTCCGGTTTGACGTCGACCGTCTGGGAGGGGAACCCGACTCCCTGGGCATTGTAGGCCTTCACCTGATAGTAATATACGTTGCCGTTGGTGAGGTTCTCGTCAGTGTACATCATCGAAAGTCCCGCATCTGCGATCAATTTCATCGGTTCTCCCTTGATGGTCCTGTAAACGTTGTAGCCGAGGATCTCTGTCCCACCGTTATCCTCGGGTTCCCTCCATTCCAGGTGGACCTTCGTGTCCCCCGGATCGATGGTCAGGTTCAACGGGCTGTCCGGTATGCCAATGGGCGTCACCATCACCACCTCTGTCCATTCACCGAAACCTTCGGAGTTCTTCGCCGCGACAGCATAGTGATATGACAGTCCGTTCGTTATGTTCGTATCCAGGTATCCCGTCCGGCTTGAGACATATTGATAGAATACCATTGTCTCCTCCGTGAGCCCCCTGTAGATGTTGTATCCCATAACGGTACCGCCGCCGTCATCCGCGGGATAGCTCCAGTTCAGCTGCACCTGGCGGTCCAACGGTGTAACGTTGAAATTCCCAGGGGCGCTCGGTTTGCCCCTAGGTGTGATCTGGAAGGGTTCGCTGGCCGAACCGTTCGTGTATCCATTGAAGGCAATGAAGCGATAGAAGTAAACGACACCGTTGGACACGGTCGTGTCGGAATAGGACATGACATTCCCGAGCTCCACGGATACATCACTGGCATCCTGGTTCGGGCCCCTGAGGAGGTAGTATCCGATGATTTCATCCCCGCCGTCTTCAAGGGGCGGCAGCCATTCGAAGTCTATCCTTCTCGATGAGTAATCGTACGAGATATTCCTGGGGGGTGAAGGCCTGCCTACAGGTTTGGTCATTATCACTTCGGTCGCATCTCCAACCCCGCTCATCTCGTTGATCGCGGCTATGGAGTAGTAGTAGATCTGTCCGTTGTTCAGGTTCTTGTCAGCGTAACTGAATACGAAAGGACCGAGATCGGGCTTGTGCACCTCCAGGGTGGACGGGCTCGCCCCCCTGTAGAGAACGAATCCGATCCTTGGTGAATCCCCGTTATCAAGGGGCTCCTCCCATCTCAGAACGATCTGTCTGTCGTTGGATTCCGCCGTGAAGTTCCTGGGTGGCGAAGGGGTGATCCTGCTGGGTTCTCCTTCGGAATCAACCCCGGACGGGACCAAACTGGCGAAAATCATGGTGGCTAGGAGTAAGGAAACGGCTATTGCGGCAGCTCTCATATTCATGTCCACACCTCATAATCGATCGATGCAGGTTCATAAGGGGTCGGAACCCGACATGGGTGCCCCTGAACTTACTGGTACACCTCTATACCCTACTCGGGACAACGTAGGTATCCGGTAGAATGCAAATGTGCAAACTTAAGCCTTTCTAGTGTTGGACACGATATATGGCGTCCTCGGACCGGCATCAGCAAAAAGTTCGATTTGCCATCCGAACCCCGGTCCCGACACAAAGCACTGGGCCGTGTCTCGACCTCCCGATCAATACTCGTACTCCGAAAGGGCCCTTGTCCAGTTGAAGTCCATGCTTATTGCCCCATCGTCGTCTCCCGGTGAGGTATATGATATCTTTATCTCCTCGAAATCGAGCGTGATCTCCTCGATGAGAACTGTCTCATCTTCACCCGAGTTCGACACCTCGTACGAGGACATTATGACATCTGTCAGCTCGTACGCGAAGTATGTCTGCCTGATGTCGTCCCCCGAGACGGCCGTGAAATGGATCTCCACCGAATCGAACTCCGTTCCGTTGCAGATCGCCTCCGCAAGTTTCGGACTTGCCTTGTCGAGCTCTTTCACCACTGTCAAATCCTGGATCTCGACCCTCCCCTCGTTCCTGTAATCACCGACTCCGTACACCGTTCTTGATATGGGATGGTCGAAGTCTAAGAGCTCGCTCCACCCCTCATGGCCCCTATCGCTGCATTCACCTTCGATCCCCTCCAGCCGTATATAGGCCCAGGATGATCTTTCCGAGGGTTCCCAATCCTCGACAACATAGATCCTGGGCTTCTTCTCCTTTGTAAGGTCCATACCGTCAGTGAGACCGACAGCCATTGTCCCTGCAACCAGCAGGTTCACGGATGCCAGGGCGATAATCGACCCTATCATGATATTGTTTACCAAATCGACACCTCCCTTGGATGCTGCTCCATCCTGCATTCTCCTTGGATAACCCTTCCATGGAGACGAATCAGAATCATGTGTTTGAGAGATAATATTACTTTGCGGGAGTTGCGGGTCATTGCCGGGCGCCCGTCTTCTTGCCCTTGGAGGAGAACAGCCCCCCTCCCCCTCCCGGAGGCAGAGGAAGATCACCTCCGATCATCACGAGACCAACGAAGATTAGGAGGAGGAACAGAATGAAAAGTATAACACCTATGCCGAAGGCGACATCTTTCCAGGTCCCCTCCTCGTCACCCGGATCGGGGAGCACCAGATCCTCCTCCTCGAGGATTATAGCCTCCATCCTCTCCGGTGTGAGCTCATGGTCCACAACCTTCAGGTCCATGGCCTCCTCGTCACCCGCACTGGCTGACCATTCGCTCCATCTGGAACCTGCCTTAAGGAGTACCTTTCTTATCCGCTCACCCTTTGGCAGCTTCTCCTTGAGATCCAGGTAGAATACCTTGATCTTGTCCATGGGAAGGGAGAATCTCTCCCCGTCGAAGGAGAGGTATCCGAAATCCCCCTGGGCCATGTAGTGGTTGATGACGGGATTGTATCTTGCCGGTATGGTGTACTCATCCATGTTCTCCATCATTTCCGTCACCATTTTTGATCCTGCCTCTCCTCCGTCCTTCCCGTCCGATATAACTCCCGTCAAATAGTTAAGTCTGCTCCCTGGTGAGGCCGGAAAATCTCCGGTCATATGTCATCGAAGACCACATCCTTTATCCATCCAACGATCTGGTGATGTGACTCGAGCCCCTTCGTCGTCAGAGCAACGTATTCCGACCTGTCCTCCTCCGCTGTCAGGGAAAGCAGGTCCCTCTCCACCATCCACAGCAGGTATCTTTTGAAAGTGCCGTAGTTCAATCCAACGGCCATCTGAAGCCGTGTCTTCTTGATGGGCCTTCCGGCAGACCAGATCCTTTCGAGAAATCTTGCGATCACGTATAGGTCGGGCTTCTGGATCTCCGGGTCCCTTGTTCCCACGCGATCACTCCTTTTCAAGACCTTTCATGAACTCGATCTGCCTTTTCCTGACCTGTTTGAGCCTCTCCTTCCAGTAGATGTCTTCCTTTCTTATCAGGAAGAACATGATCGATGCGGAGATAAGGACCAGCCACGGGAATATGAACAGGACCCCCATCAGCACGACCGTCATCGCGAAGAACACATTGATGGTGGCCAGTAGGAAGGAAAAGGCGAACATGATCAGCAGTAGCGAAGATATCACAAGGAGATATCTCATCCTTCTCTTCATCCAGATCTCGGACCTGTCGATCAGCTGCAGCAGGGTCTCTGTCGTCGAAGCATCGATATCATTCCTCTTTTTTCGCCTCATGAACGACCTCAGGGAGACCTCGATTACGATCAGGATGATTATCAGGAGGATAGAGGGAAGACAGAATCCTGCAAGTGTCCCGATGATACCATAACCTAGCCCGAAACGGAAATCCTGCTCCCCGAAGCTGAGCTCTATGTCGTCGTGATCTTCCCAGTAGAAACCCCCTTCCTCGAGCATAAGGGGTGTCGATATGCGTATGTTGATGATCCCGATGTCCTTTCCGGAAAGATCGATCCCACGGGAGCTTATCTCAAGCGTTCTGCTGTCGTTTGTCCAGATACGGGAGTATGGAAAAGAACCCTCGGACACAAGCCAGACATCCCGGCCGTGGTGGACCTCTATCTGCATCTCCGCGAAGGAGGTGTCGAGAGGTTCCGGGAATGTCAACCATATGGAGAACTCCGAAATGAATCCCTTGACATCGAACGTGAAATCAAATCTCGTCTCGATCTCCCGGTCGGGGTGCTCCCCCGATGCAATGACCATCGGAGTGGCGCTGAGAATAGTGATCGATAGAAGAAGGATGGTCAGGATCGCTGATACTCGTGTCCATCTTCTCTGTCTTGTTGAACTCTTGGTCGACCTCATTTGATCACCGGGCACGTTGTCCTTGGAGATACATGCCTGAGGCATATTAAGGCGGTTGCTTACCGCTGATGAGGAACCTTTATATATGGAACTTTTGGGGGGGCCCTCTGATATTTTCATGATCTTCCTCCGTTCATGCAAGCGCCTGCGAAGGGCCTTCGATGTAGCAGCCGGGAAAGGCGGGGCCGTATCTGTATACCGCCCTCAGCGCCTTGGTCCATACGATCTCGTTCTCCATGACATTTCCGTATATGATATGATCCGTGTTCATTTCTTATCACCGTCATATCCATCGACTTGGATATAAATGGGAAATCCTCCGTGCGGATACGTAACGGAGATGAGGAAGATTGAAATACTTGATTGGTGAGAGAGAGCGACAATATCATAATAAATGACGAATAATAATGGAAAAAGTCGAAAAAATTAAAAGCTACTTAGGCAAGCATGTTCCATGTGAAGAGGATGAAAAGCGGTATCACAATGAACCAGAAAAGCATCTGGTAGATCACCGGCATCTCGACATGGAGGTATCCGATGCGATCCCTCTTCGAGATGTAGAAACGGTAACCGAAACCGAATAGACCCCATGCGACGGCCGAAATTGAGAATATCAGAAGGAGTACTGTCCTGACGGTTTCCAGGGTGTCGGCCATGGGGCAATATTGTCCTTTGTAATAAGAGGATGGCCCCTAAATGTTCTGAATGATTTCCGTTAGCGGAATTTCAAGGAGGTTCCGCTGCAGTACCTTAAATAACGTGCAGCACCTACAACATCGGTCCGAAAGGGAGGGGGATCAATGAGGCAAATCCATGTTTCGATCGCGGTCATGCTCGTCGTCCTTCAGATAGGAGCCCTTGTTCTGCTTCCGGAAGAAGCCAGTGGAGCCCCTGCCGTCAACATGAAGGTCGTGGTGATCGATGAGCTGCTCGAGATCATAGATCATGCAGAGGTTCACTGCGTGAACGTTCATACATCCGCTCGATACGATCTATCATGGAATGAATCATCCGGTCAGTACAGAGCAGACGTCCCCCCGGGTTCCTACTGCGTCTTTGCATCCGCAGAGGGATTCATGAAGCAGGGCGCCCCTCTGGTGGTCGAGATGCTGACATCCGCCAGCGAGGATGAAGTGAACGCCATCTCTCTGGACAAGGTCCCCGCAGAAATCTCGCTCGATATCGAGGTTAGGGACGGGTACGGGGAGGTTGCTGAAGGTGCAAGGGTGCACATATTGAGTGGAAGGCACATCCATTTGACGGAGGAGACAAATACTTCCGGGGGTGCACGTTTCCGGATGCCAAGAGACCTTGAGATGCACATACTCGTGTTCCACAGCGGGTCTGTCACATATTCGATGACCGGGAAATGGAACGAGAGCGGATCATTGGAGGTCAATCTATCCAACGAACCTGCTTCACTGGAGGGTTCATACAGGGTAATGGGTTTTCTGAAGAACGGCTCCCTGTTCATCTCGGGGGGGACGGTTCATGTATGGGATGTGGATCACGACCATGAGGTTCCGATCCAAGGTCAACAGGATGGAGCGATTTCGCTGCCCCTTTATGAGGGGCATTTTCATCTCCTTGTTGAGGCGGAGGGATACGAACCGGAATGGATCCCTGACATCGATCTAGAGAACCACACCTACCATACACTCTCGAACGATACTCTGGAGATGACCCGAATAGATGTGCCGAGTTCGATCATCACGACCATCGATCTCTCCGCCAACATCGTGTCCCCGGTTGTGAGGTCTGTACGGACCATGGATGCCAACTCCGTCATCTGGGGAGCCGGAAATACCTTCGGGAATCCAAGGATGCAGGTATCTGGGCCTTTTCACTCCGCAGATTGGTACGAGGTGGATCACTCCGAGGAAGACGGAGTGGAATACCTGCTCCGATCATACGGCCCGCCCCGGATCACAACCGAGGAATTCCTGAAGGTCAACAACATGAGCTATAGGGCCGACACGGAGAGATACGCACTCAATCTTGAAGGTCTTGCCGGAAATGTGCTGGAAAAGGGTACGAACCCGAAGGCCCTCATGTTCATAAAGTACAGTTCGGACCTGAACATCAACCTGCTCAAGGATGACATAAGGGTTGAGATCATGTCTATTGCGGATGGAGAGATAATCGAGATCAGGGTCCCGTCGCATTACGAGATCCTCGGAGACTTCGGTGACAGGGCCGATATAATCGATGGAAACACCTCGGCGTTGAGGGTGTTCGAGCCGATCGTGTTCAATTCGAAGATCAAGGAGCCTCCCGTTGCGGACCTCCATTTCGTCAACTCCTACGACCACCACGGCGAGACGG
>JBLIRL010000084.1:0-11505 GCA_049472275.1 Thermoplasmatota archaeon
CCGCCCGGATTTACCAGTTTGGTGCCTGTCGCTCCATTTATCCACACTTCATTGTCGACGGTGAGTACCTCTGAATATGCTCCGGAGTAAACCCAGATACGGTCCCGGTCGGCAGAATCATCCAGAGCGCTCTGGATCGTCGAGTAGTTTCCAGGCCCGAATCCCCCGACATGCAGGACCTCACCGTCATAGTATCCCGAAGCGGGAGGATCCCCGAGGACCTCGGCCTTCTCCTGACATCCCGGTTCCTGTCCCGGGAATGCCAATTCATCACCGCTGGGAACGAGGTTTGTCAAGTACGGGGCCAAGAGTACAACCATCAATGTCAACGAGAACAGAACCCTGGTCTTCCACAACATCTGGAACTCCCCCTGATCCCACGTAAATGTGATTGTGATGCTTATTAACATTGTGCAGTCATCTGGGTCAAGCCGGCCGGGGAAACCGATGTTCCATATCTTCAACGAATATCAGTATGAAATCCGGGAGACCGGCACAATATATCCGATATCCTAGCTGTAAACCACCGAACAATCTATATCCCATGGTAAGCTATTTACTGGACCAGTCATATTAACCCGCGGGGGAAATCAGATATGAAGGTTCAATGGTTGATTCCTGTCTTGCTCGTTGCCGCTGTAGCTGTGTCCGGATGTCTGGGAGGGGAATCCAAAAGCGAAGAGGAACCAGAATACGATGTCCAGGTGGACACTCTGGAACTTGCCGGAACGCAGACCGGTCTTGCACAGGCGACCCCCGCTGATGTGTTCGTGGCCGTGCCGATCACCCTTGATTTCGACACGGTGATCAAATTGCAGATCAATATCTCCGTCGAGGACGATGATGATCAGACGGAGCCCGATAACGTCGGTCAGATAGAACTGACCGAGGTTTCGACGGAGGGCGAGGGCAATGCCACCACCATAAACGGAGGGAACACTCCGGTCAACCAGCAGGTGGTGGTCGAATGGCAGAACGGCGAATATCTTTCGGCGAGATGGGACCTCTACATTCCGGTCACGCTGAATGGAGGCCAGGATACGTGGCCAGGACCCTTTATATGGAGAGGTGTGCCTGACAACGGCTTCGCCTATTCACTTCAGATAACATACGAATACCATGCGGAAACCGAGGAGTGATGGTAAACCGCAGATCCATGTCACGAGCTAGGAAGGGGATCTTGATGGGCAGCACCAGGAGAAACGGCTGGGCAATAGCGTCTCTGATCACCGGAATACTGGCGTTCGTCCTGCCTCCCCTGGGGGTCCTTCTTGCGACCTTTGCGGTGATCGCCGGAGCCATAGGACAGAAAAGGAAGAAACACCGGACCATGGCAATCGTGGGCCTGGTGTTGGGAGCTGTCTACTGGATCCTCATAATCATCGGGATCATCACCGGAGCGATCTTCAAGGTTCTCAGGATGATCTTTTGATGCTGGCTCGATCCATGAAGGTCCCGGGTATCAACGGATATCAAGTAAAAGCATCCTGATATGTACGGGATTTCAGATATGTATATAATCGGAAATCACCAATTCACCCGATGGGGGTATTTGGATGGCAGATGATATTTTGGAAACATTAGGTGACGCTCTTGATTACAAGATACCCGGCCTTGGCATCAAGGTCGCGGAGATCGTGATCTCCCTGCTGGTGCTGGTTCTGGGTTTGCTCGGTATCGGGATCATAGTTGCAATGTTCAAGAAGATGCTAGTGAAGGGTAAGATGCCTCCCATAATGGCAGACTTCCTCGGCAAGTTCATGAGTGCGATCCTGACGATATTGCTGATATTGTTCGTTCTCGGGATCCTCGGGGTCAGGATCGATGGTGTATTCATCGGCCTGTCCGCTGCGCTCGGCCTCATAATCGCCTTCGGCATGCAGGATACACTGAACAACATGTTCGCCGGAATTTGGCTTGCGACACTCAGACCCATCCGAATGGACGAGGTCGTCGAGGTCAACGGGATGAAGGGCAAGGTATCCGGGCTTGGAGTCATGGTGACAGAGCTGCTTACACCTGACAACACCTACATAACGATCCCCAACCGCCAGGTGTGGGGATCCCCGATCAAGAACGATACGAGGATGCCGACGAGGAGGGTCGATGTCGATGTGGGCATCGCCTACAAGGATGATATCTCCAGGGCGATCGATATCGCGATGAAACTGCTCAAGGGGAACCAGATGGTCCTCGGTGACCCTGCTCCCGATGTCGTGGTAACGGGTCTCGGCGATTCATCCGTCAACCTGCAGCTTCGCGCATGGACCAAGACCGAGAACTACTGGACCCTCAGGGGATGGATGACCAAAAACATCAAGGACACCTACGGAAAGGAGGGTATCGAGATACCCTTCCCCCAGATGGATGTCCACATGGACAAGTGATAGCTTGGGCATCTACGGGTTCGAGGACAGGGTGCCCCGCATTGGGGAAGGTACCTTCGTTTTCGAGACGGCAACGGTTGTGGGCGACGTCGTCCTCGGGGAAGATGTGTACGTGGGACCGGGAGCCGTTGTCAGAGGGGATTACGGCAGCATAGTCGTCGGTGATCGCGTATCAGTGGAGGAGAACGTGGTGATTCACGCCAGACCAGGTGAGCGAGCGATCATCGGCAGCGATGTCACGCTCGGACACGGATGCGTGGTCCACAACTGCACCATTGATGACCTGGCGATCATCGGAATGGGTTCCGTCGTCTCGGACTATGCCCATGTTGGTAGATGGGGTGTCGTGGCAGAGGGGGCGGTGGTTCGGACCAGGGGCGCTGTCGAACCGGAGACCGTGGTGGCGGGCATACCTGCAAGACCCATCAAGAAGATAGATGAGGGGTTCAAGGAAAAATGGCTGCATTTCAAATCTGTATATCCGGACCTTGCCAGGAGATATCCCGACGGACTCGAGAGACTGGATCGGGAGTGATCGGTGGAATTTCCTGGACACCGAATGTCAACAGGCTCATTTCCTTCAGACCTTCCAGGTGTCACACCGCATGGAAGGTATTATGAAATGGCTCGCCATTTCCAATCCCTGGGGAACACCATGGACAGTCCAAGGGAGCTCTGGGAGGATCTCGAGGAGTTTTTCGAGAGGATCAACATCAGAAGGCGCCAGATCACGGGCGGTGACATCGAGGACGATCTCGTTCTGAAGGGAAAGACCCTGGTTTTCTTCATGGATGAGGCCTACGACCTGATGGACGAGAACCTAGGGAAGATATACGACAGGATCATGGACGGCGTGTACGACCTCGGACTTGGAGCGCATGATGACATCGAAGGTGTCGCCGATGAGATCAAGGGACTCAGGGAGCATATCGAGGAGAGCAGGAAGAAGGTGGCCGATGAGGAGGTCGAATACGAAGAGACCGATCTCCTTGATGAGTTACAGGACAGGTTCTCCAGCATCATGAAGAGGTTCCGGGAGTGAAGATCACCATTCCTCGAATTCCTCACCGTCCATGTCGAACTCTTCATCATCCTCATCCAGATCTATCTCGTCGAGCTCATCAAGATCGTCATCCTCGTCATCCCAATCCACCGACCTGATATCCTCTCTTTTCATCATCCAGATGAATATTCCGGCTGCAACCAGGATGACAAGTACGATTGCGGCTATGACGATGACGAGCGTCCAGGAGCGCTCGCTTTTTGTGAGCTCGTCCGGTTCCTCAACGAGCGGAGGGTCCCAGACCCACACCCTGTGGGATATCTTGCGGGAGTTCCCGGAACCGTCCGTCACGGTGAGATCGAAGGTGTAGTTGCCGGGATCCTCGAAGAGAAGCTCCAGTACCTCCCCTTCCCTGTCCCCCCACTTGAAGCCAACGCCGTGGTCGTTTATGAAATGTATGTTCCAGATGAAGGACGATGTGTTATCCAGGGGATCGGAATTATCCGTGACGTTGGCCGATATCCGGAGGGTCTCGCCCAGCCTTATCCTGCCCGGGGAGATGATATCCCCCACCGGAGGGGTGATATCACGCACTCTTACGGTGAACTCCTTGAAGTTCGAATTTCCCGAGGGGTCCCCCACGAGAAGCCTACCGCTGTAGGTTCCGGGATCGGGGAAGACCACGGTCGTCTCCCATCTGCTCGAGAAGTATTCGAAACCGCCCGGTCCGGTGAAGGTCCAGTTGTAGACCGCACACCTGTTCGATGAGGTACAAGGATCGTTATCGATCGTACCCTGGGAGGAGTATTCGACCGTGGTGTCCTCGTCGACCTCGAGATCCCCGATCACCATGATCTCGGGGGATGTCGTATCCACCACAACGAGGTCCAACTCCGTGGAGGCCCTGTTATTGGCGGGATCGACCACCGTCAGTTTGATGGTATGGTTCCCGAGGAGCTGCAGGTCCACGTGGAACGTGCTCTCGAAGCCGAACCTCCTCTCGCCGGTTGGCATGATCAGTTCCCAGGTCTGGTTGCTTATGAACCTGAACTCGGGGTCCAGCCCCACGTCCACGGACATGGAGGTCAGGACAAGACCTTCGGGTGAGATCTCGACGGTGCTGTTGATGTCCCCGATCACCGGTTTCGGGGGCATCGTATCAAGGGTAAACTCGTAACTGGCTATTGTTGGTCCGGCTCCGTGCTGGTCATACCCCACAAGCTCAACGAGGTTGTAGCCTTCCTCGATGAGAAGGGGCAGACCGAAGATCCCCGACTGCCCCGCAGTGGTCTCGTTCTGGACAGCGCCGTTGACATGAAGTTCTATCCTGGATCGGGGCTCGGCGGTTCCAAGCAGGTTCGAATAGCTGGCCAGGTTCGTGATACGGTTCGGATAGGTATCCCATCGCAGCTCGGTCGGTCCGATATTATCGACCGCGAAACCGGCGAACTCGTACCACTCGCCCGAATTCGGTACCTCGTCCGACCCCCTGGCCCTGATTATCATCCTTTCGAGGTTCCCGGGCCCCCCCGCCTCCTTTCTCGTGTTCCAGATCAGGATCGGACCGGTGGAGTTCCCCGCTTTAATCCAGGTTCCGTTGTCGTTTGCGATCCCGTCCCCGTTCTCATCATCGTAGTACTGGACCTCCAGAAGCCGAAGGTCCCCGTCCGCGTCGAATTCAAGTGTGGAGTTCCCTGCCAGTGTGAAGGGTTCGTTGAGCAGGGTGAGCGAGGGAGGGGTCGTGTCCAGGGGAATTCCGACAGTCCAGTGTGACGGGGATGATTCGTTGCCGTCCTCCCAGATGGTCGAAACCCTGAAGAAATAGGATGTTCCATCCTTCAATCCGCGGACCTCCGTCGTGTTGCCGCTGTTATCCGTCTCGAAGAGCTCCTCCCAGTGCGCCAAGTCGTGGTCGAGGACCAGAGGCGTCCTGTTCACGAAGATCCTGTGATGGTCGAGCTTCGCTCCGCCGGTCCTCTTCCATCTGAGCTCGATCCCGTTTCCCTCCGGTAGGGGGTCCGCCGAGAGGTCCGTTGGAGCCCTGGGGGAGGAGGTGTTTATCTCCAGCGGAAACTGTCTGTAGTTGAGGGAGCCGAGATATGGATCGATCAATCTGAGGATGACATCGCCCCTTATCCACATGTCCTCCGAGATGTAGAATACGGCGCTGTAGTTGCCGTCACCCGGAACCTCGTCCCCCTGGAGCGGGGAACCGTCGTCGTAGAGGTCCCTCCATCCCAATCCCGAACCTTCTATGGTCCACTGGACCGATGTACCCGGCAGCGAGGTCCCTTTCAGCATCATGGTATCGCCGAGGGAGTAGACGAGATTGTTCTCCGGGAGCCTCCAAAGAGCGGCCCTTACCGGTCTCTTCGCTGTGGCCCTCGCCTCGTAGAAATACCCCAGTTCGGAATTGGAGTACCAGGCATAGATCTGATCTTCAGGCTCGACGTAGATGCGTTCCGGGTCCTCCGTGGTCACGTTCGATGTCCTTATGCTCCCTATGAAGGACCCGAACTCACCCTCCTCGATGAGTGTGACTGTCCTGCCGAGAGGCTGGGACGAGGACGTGATGTTCACCTGAATGCTCAGGGACCCTATCAGGTCCTTTCCTGTGAGCTGGATCCTGATGATGCCGTCATCGGTGGAATAGAACTGCCTGTCGAACACCATGGAGTTCGTTATGAAATCTGTGATGTTGCCGGATGCCACGAGTCCGAAATGCTGGGGCCCGAGAGGTACGTTCACCGCCCGGACCTCCATCTTCCACCACCCCATGGAAGGGTCCGTGATGGTGATCCCCTCCACCGGATTGATATCATCTCTGGTGTCGTTGAAGGGAGCGGAGATGTCATTGCCATGGTACGTGCTTCCGTCAGGTGCCGTGAGAACGAGATCGAGGTCGTTGACAAGCTGCTTTCCGGAGAAGAAGGAACCCGGATAATCGCTCCAGGCAAGTGTTACCCTCAGTTCGTCGTTCGAGTTCACGCGAAATACCCTGCTGAAGTTCTGACCGGTCGAAAGACCCTCGCGATTGTTCTCGTACGTGAACTTGCCACCTTCTGGGTACAGGGCTTCTTTGAGATTGGCCCTCCCCCATCCCTGATCGTTGTCCGGCCTGGAGTTTATCTCCTGGGTGGTGGGGTTCGAGCTTCCGTACTGTCCGGGGGTCAGGTCAACCGCGCCGTTGATGATGGTTGCCTTCAACAGGGAGGCTAGGACCTGGTCCTCTCCCATGGTCTGGTTGTAGAACTGTCTGACCACCGTCGCCATACCGGCGGTGATCGGGGCCGACATGGAGGTCCCTCCCATGTAATGGTAATACTGATTGTAGTTCCCCCATCCGGATATGGACCCCGGTATGGATGACTTGGTGGAGAGTATGTTGGTGCCCGGGGCGACGATGTCGGGTTTCAGCCGGTTGTCGAGTGTGGGTCCCCGCGACGAGAAAGCGGCAAGACCGTCCGCGTTGTTGGACACATGATCGGGCCTTACCGGGTTCAAGGGGAAACCCCACCCGCCTCCCCATGTTATCTGTGCGCCTCCGGACAGTCTCAGGTTCTCCGAAGCACCCACAGTTAGAGTGGATTTGGCCGTGGCAGGAGGCGATACGGATCCCTGGTCTATCTTCCCGTCCTGAGGGGAGGCGTCAGTCCCCTCGTTGCCGGCGGAGAAGAGTATCAGCTGTTCTGGATAGTGGAACATCGACCAGTCCACGTCATAGCATTCGCTCGTATAACGGCCCCAGAACCAGCTGCCCTCCGATCCCCAGCTGTTGGTGTGAACCCGGGCTCCCAGATCGTATGCCTGCTTGAATAGGAGGGACAGGTTGCCCGGTACCGCAAGGCTCCCCGTATCGGTCGCTATGGCCTGGAAGACTATCGTCGCGTTCGGTGCCATTCCCTGGATGTTCCCTCCGGAACGGGACCCGTCCCCTGCCACGGAACCTGCCACATGGGTTCCGTGGCCGTGGCCGTCATTGGGGGATGAACCGGCCCAGTTGCGAAGTATGGCCCTTCCGTCGAAATCGGCATGGATGTCTCCGGATACGTTGTGAGCATCGACTCCGGTGTCAAGTCCGGTATCCGCAATGGCAACCGTCTCTCCGGTACCGTCGAGACCGTAGGTCTCGCGGACCGTATCCACATCCAGAATGCCTGTGGAAATATCGTTGAGGAGGACATGCTCCGGGAGAGGTTCCACCCATTTGACATCCCTCATGGATGCTATCTCCAGGAAATCGAGGCTCTTAATGTGGTATCTGGTCGGGGAGACAGGAACGACAGGCCCCAGTTTATCAAGGTCCCTGAAGACATCCCCGGATGGGATGAAGGTCTCGACGATCATAGTGTCGAACTCAGCTTTCAGAGCACCATCCCGAATGACTTCCCAGATAACGGGTGATATTTTCATGAAAGAAGGCAGCGGGGCATACCGTAGGTCTTCCCTGTCGAGTTCGTCGATCGCTCCCTGCAGGTCCATGACAACGAAGGCGTGGTCCGGTATATAATCCAGGATAAGCAGACCGATCTCCCTCAACATCTCCCTGTCGGCTTCCAGTATCGGATGGTCGAACTGGACGATGTGATAGGGGGTATCGAGATCCGTTGTCATGTAAGGAAAGAAGACAGGAATTTCATTCAGGTCGATCGGACCCCTCTGGGACCAGATTGGTGGCCATTCCTTTTCAGGACCTGGTTCCGATCCAGTTGAATCATCCGGTATGTGGATGACCGTCAGGATGAAAGCGGCGGACAATATCAGGGCTGCCATCCTTTTTCTCGTCATATCGACATCGCCGCTATTCATGAAGATGCACATCCAATATCTTGGCTGGAGGGATTTATAGAGATTTTTCGATATATAACTGGATTGGCCCTAAAATATCACTACTTATGTCATTTACGGTGATATCCGCTATTCCTCGTCATAGTAGTGCGTCTTCCTCTGGAGCAGCACCATGGTCAAGTAGGAGATGGCCCCGATGAGGAGTAGAATGATACTGATTATCAATCCTGTTATCAGATAGTCCCTGCCCTCACTGTCCTTGTCATCGGGGGGCTCCGGGGGGGCAGGGGGAGGAATATAGGGGTACGTGGCTGAAGCCCATGCCGATCCCGTTGTCATCTCGTTCCCCGCTTTGTCCACGGCCGTGACGGTGTAGTGGAAGGTGTCGTTGACCTGTATGTCGAAATCCCACCAGGAAGAAAGTTCTGACGTCCCGTTGTGGTAGAATACCGGTGTAAGGTCGGAGATGTCATCGAGTGCCTCCGTGGCCCTATAAATGCGATAGCCGAAGAACCTGCGGTCCCTGCTCCCGTTCCATTCTATAAGCATCCTCGCGGAGTTGTTCTCGTCCCTTGCCTGGAATGTCACATCTATCTCTGTTATCGGCAGTGGCGCAACATCATCGATTGGGGTGCCCGGGACACTGAAGTTCACAATACCTTTATCGAACTCTCCTTCACGGTCCACCCCGATCACCGAGTACCAGTAGGTCATGCCGTCCGTGACGTTGCGGTCGAAGAAGAATGTCCGGATCCTTATCTCGTAGCGTTCGTCCCAGGCATCGAAATGGGAAAGGGTGGGCGGAGCGATGTACCGCAGGAGAACGTAATGGTCGAGGTCGTCCTCCTCTATCGGATGCCAGGTTATGAGGAGGGAGTCTTCCTCCCTCTCGGCGTCCTTGACCTCCAGGAGATCGGTGGAGGTGGGTGGGAAATTGATATAGAACTCCTTGATGAAGGGAGCGGAGGAGGTCCAAGGATCTCGCTGATTGGCGTAAAGAATGTAGTTGGTATGGTCCTTGAGAATTTCAGATGTGGATGATGAAATATTGCTCAAGATCCTGGTGAAAACTGTTATCTCGCCTTCTTCGGCCATTTCCTTAAGTGTCACCACATAGGTGGTCCTGTCCCCGTCCGGATCGGGGGAGGCTTCTACAGTGAAGGTTGCGTTCAATCTTGAAGTGAACTCGATCCGTACATCTTCGATGGGAGAGGGGGGATGGTTCATAAGAGTGAACTGAAAAGATACCCATTCGGAATAAAGTCCCCCCTCATCACGGGTCCTCATCGAAAGATCGTATATATTGTCGAAAGAGAGATCCGAAATGATCGTGTGGTTGTTGCCACCCACGGAATACCAATGCAGCGTTTCTCCCGTGATGTTATCGAGGATCCTGAAGGAGTATCCGACCTCTCCTCCGTCGGGGTCCGATCCCGGATCCCAGAAGAATGTGGGTCTCCTTGAATGGTTGTCGGCCAATCTGATGCTGGAGGGGGGAGTTGGCGGGTCATCAAGGATCGGACCCTTCAACCACGATCCCATTCCGCTGGAGCTGACGGCCTCCAATCCGAGTTCGTCAAGGGCCGAGAACCTGATCCAAATATCGGTTCCAGGGGGGAAAGTATGTCTGAGATGATAGATGCAGCCATCCGTGTAATCCTCGTCATAGCGGTCCAGCTTGGACATGTTCACCCTCGTCTCCGTTACCCCTCCAACTACATCCCCAAGGACTTTGTTCCCGTTGAGATCGAACCAGACCATCGGCGGTCCGAGGGGAGCCCTGTTCATCTCAGAGGAGTATTCCAGGAAGAACTCGTAGTCTTCGGAGCTTGTTCCGGTCGAGGGAGTGAACGGATCTCCGGAACCGGGTTCAGGCTCATAGAGCTCGATGTGGGGGTTCAGGTTCGCCTGAACGATGCGCACCCTCTCGTTCGCCTTCATATCAAGCATCAGACAACGTTCACCGATGGAGGGGGACGTATGAACTGTCTCAACCACATCTCCGTATCTGTACAAATTGAGATCGAACCAGTCACTGGGGAAGGTCAAGTTCAAGGTGACCGGGAGGTCGTAGGTCACCTGATCAAGCGGGGTCTCCAATATGATATCAAGGATATGATCCTCCGTACGGGTCAGGTTCGGATATGCTGAGTCCCTCAACCGGATGTACTTGCTAACGTTGCTGAATGGGGCAACCCAGAGATCGCTCTTCGAAATCGCAACATGCTGCATGTGAGATGTGTACTGTCCTAGGTCAACAGGATCATAGCCCCCCTCGCCCACCGCGTGTATCATCTCAACCATCCATCCGCCGTCCGATATCGTGTAGTTGACGAGATCGTTCAGCAGAGTTGCTGTTCCGCCTGACCCGAAATTCACGGGGACGATCGAGTACATGTCGTGAGGGGACGAGGGAACGGGACCTGGGGTTGCTGTTATGTTGTGCCGGTCCTGACGTGCGGAGATGTAATTGTCTCGAACGAGGTCCATCACGGTCTCGTTGTATAGCCCCATGGGATAGCTGAAGGTCTGACATCTCACTCCGGTCAGATTGTCCTCGATCATATGTTTCGTCTGGACGACCTCCGTCAAGAGCTCCTCCGGATCAAGTGTCCTGAGGTCTCGATGTGTCTTGGAATGGGAAGCGATCTCATGACCTTTGTTCGCAACGGTCTGCCATTGGGACCATTCGGCCCCATAAGGTATCCCCACGTTGTCGATTGTGACGAAGAAGGTCCCTTGGATGTCGAGGAGATCCAGTATCGGGGAGGCGTTTCGAACCTGGGAGTTCAATCCATCATCGAAGGTGACGGAGAGCGCCCCGTTGAGATCATTTTTCCAGGTGAACACGGATGCGGAAAAACCATCGATTCGGGACCTCGTTGGATCTGTGACCGGTGCCTGATCACCACCGACGGAGGGCGGGAGGACCAGGATCGAAGAAGCAAACAGGACCGCTATTATGATTCCTGATGGAAGTCCCCTTGACCATCCCTTCTGAGCCATCTCCCTCGATATATCAATTCCACGGGTTGTTATATTAAAATGATGGTATGGTTCATAAAAGAAAAAGCGCCTCCACCGGATCTGCATACCAAAATAATTGAACCCCCCCACCTGAGAATCTGGTAAGGGGGGGACTCGCGACCTGTAGACAGGCTACAGGTCATTGACCCGGGGTCAATATCCCGGCAATTCCTTCTCTATCGGCTCATCCAGCGTTCCCCTGTAGCGGATGTAGATCATCTTGTCAGCATCCGGTATCTGGCCGAACACCACCCAGAACTCCTTGTAGGTGTTGGGGTCTATCCGGATAGAATCTATCCG
>JBLIRL010000085.1:0-11455 GCA_049472275.1 Thermoplasmatota archaeon
CTTCAGCATTCTCTCGTTGAGCGAGCAGTAGCCGTAAGGTGTCAAGGATGAGCCGAGGACGGCCCTGTCTATTGCCACCTTGGAACGAACGACGTAGGGTTGGGCCATCATGCCCTTTTCCATCGCCTTTTCGAAATGGTCCACACTGTCAGGGTTCACGGGTGACCCGATATACTGATGATAAAGCGAGGCGAGTTTGATACCGGCCTCGAAGGTTGCCCTTTCCCTTGCATTGCAGTTGAAGTACTTCTTTGAGTTCATCCGATCACCTACACATCATATTCCTCGACATCCTGGTCCTCTTCCTCATCGAAGGGATCGATCTCATCTTCATCGACAAGGTCCGCCCATTTTGAGGCTCCCCATATCTTACCGGGCCCGCCGGTAATCGGAGAGATCACATAAAGCAATGCGGGAAGCGTGAACGCCACCGAGGCCGTCAGACCGATCACCGGATAATGCAGCCCGACGAGGAGGCTCAATATCATCAATATGATCACGACCCCCTGAAGATACATTATGCTGCCCCTGAACTTGCGGTATCTGAGGTCAGCGACCATGAGGAACGACATGAAGAACAAAACGACGGGGAAGGTTATGACGTAGCCCTGGGTCACATATTCTATCTCGATGCCTATCTCTACAGACCAGTAGTAAAAAGCCGTGAGACAGACCACTACGCTTGCCATGGCGGGTGTTGGCAAACCGATGAAATCCTTCCATTTGTGGGCGTAGAACGAGAACCTGGCAAGTCTGAGGATCCCGAACATGGCCAGACCGACGCTGGACACGATGGCGATGAAGCCCTGGAACGACGAGAACACATCGCCTCCCGGATCCTTGAAGATGTTGTAGACAAGTATGGCCGGTGCAATGCAGAATGTTGCCGCATCAGCGAGGGAATCCAGCCAGACTCCGAACCTGTGGGACGATCCGAACTTTCGTGCTATCGGGCCATCCAGACCGTCGAAGATAATTCCAAGCGCTATCAGCAGCATCGCTTTCCTGAAACCATCTCCGCCATCCACAGAGAACATGACGGCCAGCACTCCGCAGAGGAAGTTCATGAGGGTGAAGATGTCAGCCGGAGATATCAGCTTCAGGATGGGTTTGGGGACAAGTGTCCTGCGCTTGCCCTTTCTGAACCTCCCGGGTATTCGTTGGCCCAGCCTTCTGACACGCTCCCTCCCCTTGAGCCGGGGGATCCTTCTCCTTCTTTTCGCACCCCCTGTCATCGGACCATCCTCCTGGTTCCTTCCCGAATACCAGCGGGAGCAGCGATATCGGTGACGCCCGCTCTGACCTTCTGGCCCGGGGAGACTGCAAGGACCATGCCCTTGGGCATCCTGAAGGATAGGTCGACCCTTGAACCGAACCTTATCAATCCGAACCTCTCTCCTTTCCGGAGATCCTGACCGGGGACGATATACGGAACGATCCTTCTGGCCACCGCACCTGCGATCTGGGTGACCTCCCAGTCGCCGTTCTCCGTCCTGAAGCTGACCACAACACGCTCGTTGAGGTCCGAATCCTTGTTGAAAGCGGGAACGAAGCCGCCAGGATGATGCTCCACATGAAGAATACGGCCCGGCCAGGGCATCCTGTTCACATGCACATTATGAACGTTCATGAAGATCGACACATGGTATCTTCCGCCTTTCTCGGCTTCCGCCTTCATTACTCTGCCGTCCGCAGGCGAAACGACGCCGGAACCTATCCTCCTGTCGGGGTCCCTGAAGAAGAGCCCGAGAACGATGGAGATCGCAAGTATCAGGAATCCAAGATAGATCAGGGCCATTGTCGGAAATAGAAGCATGTAGAGCGATCCGCACAATATCGCGGCGATGGGAAGGGCCCCAAGCCAAAGAGGAGTACCTCTTGCCAGTATCAGCTACACACCCCGCTACAAGGTCTCGGGATGAAGTGACCATCAATCTTTAAAGTCTTTGCCGTCCATTTCGTCCCGTGGCGAAAATCAGGATCATTCAGGGAGACATCTCCGCAATCGTTTCGGATGCGCTTGTCAATGCGGCAAACAATCATCTCTGGATGGGAAGCGGCGTGGCCGGAGCCCTGAAAAGGGTCGGAGGAGAGGAGATCGAAAGGGAAGCCGTTGCCAGAGGGCCGATACCCGTGGGTTCGGCCGTCGAGACCACGGCGGGAAGATTGCATGCGAAATATGTCATACACGGTGCGGTCATGGGACAGGACCTGACCACCAGTTCGGAGCTTATCAGAAGGACAACTGCATCCTGCCTTGAACTTGCCATCGACCTCGGGCTGTCCTCGATCGCATTTCCGGCTTTCGGGTGCGGCGTGGGTGGAATGGATTACAAGGACGCTGCGAGAGCGATGAAGGACGGCATCGATTCACTCGATGACCAAAGCCTCGAAGGTCTCCACATTACCATCGTCCTCTTCGGGCGGGATGCCTTTACCGTTTTCAACAGGCTTTTCGACGAATGATCGGCCGATCGCTCCACGACGGCTCCTCATCGACCTTCTCCTGCTGGATGACAGCACGACCGCAACCACTACCGCAACGGATAAGGTCAGGACGACAATGCCAGAGCCAGCGATGATCCACCAGAGTTCCAAGGTCCGATCCTCCGAAGTCCCTGAACCGTTGCCCGCTGTCTGACCGGTCCCGTCGAGCAGGACGGAGCCCACCTCGAACTCGTAGGATGCATACTGGATCGAATAATATCTGTCCCCGAAGGACCGTGCGTCCAGGCGGTGCGTACCGGGACCCAGCTCGCCGCAGTCCACTTCGAATGTCCAGTCCGGGACGGTCCTCGCCCTCTGCCAGGGTCCGGAATCCAGCCTGACCTCCACGTACTCCACCCTGTCACCTGGACCGGATGACCCTCTGAACTCTATCCTTCCAGAATATGGCCCCTCGAAACCGAGAGGATGTATCTCGACCCACAGCTCCTCAACGACGATCGCTTTGATCTCTACCTCTCCGAAAACCGGATCGCTGAACCGTTCCTCCGAATCGCTGACCCTGAGGGATATCGAATGGACACCGGGGGAGAGGCTCTCGGTGGTGAGATACGAGGTCACACCAAGAAGGCCGTCTATGGAGGAGGTCCATTCATACCCCGAGATCGTCCTGCCCTCCGATGCAATCCCGTGACCCTTGAAACGTATACGCTCCCCTTCATCGGCACTTTCCGGTCGAATGTAATCGATCACCGCCAAAGGAGCTCCATCCGCCGTTCCGGTCACTTCGATGGATATCTGGTCCTCTACCAGTGAGATACTTCCACGATCGTCCATGACGGACAATCTCACGTCGTAGGTTCCCTCCTGGGAGTACGAATGTGAGAAGGAGTCATCTTCCTGCCATCCGGAGACTGTCCCGTCACCCAGTTCGAAACTGAAGGAGGCCACGGACCCGTCCGGATCGTACGAACCGGACCCGTCGAATACCACTTCGATGCCAATACCTGCTGTTCCAGGTCCCCGGAGCACCGGAACAGGGGGGATGTTCGTCACGGGATCGTAGTAGAGACCGTCCGAGACCTTCCCTGTCATGGGCGGATAGGTCCTGATCACGGTGACGGTCACGTTCAAGATCCGATCGTCCGGCAGGGACGGACCGGAGAGCGTTATCTGGTTCTCCCCCCTCTCTATCCGACCGTCGTACGTAAGGACCGAGGTCGATGAGAGGTCGATCGCTGCGACTGACAACTCGAACTCGGAATAGGAGACGGGATATACTGTCGGGTTCTCCATCATCAGTGTCAGTTCCGAACCCTGTTCACCCGGATCGAAATTGGTGATGGTCATGTTCAGGGATATATCCTCGGTAGGCTCGAAGTACTGGACCAGCATATTGGGCTCCACACCCTCCGCGACAACTTCACGGCCCATTGGCCATGTCGTCGTGGTCCTCAGACCGTAAGTTTTCCCGCCCAGACCGAAATGCAGTATCATCGAATCCTGCTGTCCGTGGGCTGCCGTTCCTCCCTGAACCTCCCTTATCATGGACAGATCGAAGTCCCCATCCCCGTCGGTATCGGATTCCAGCTTCACCCTAGCTCCGATGGCTGCCGTGTTCGAACCGCGCCCAACGAGGGATACCTCCACCCAATCGTTCCTTGTGTCCGCGGTAGCACCGTTGTTGCGGTAAAGGTGTATCATGTAGTCGGTTGTCTGGGAAAGCTCCGGGTCCCATGTCCCGCCTCCTGTCACCAGGTCGATCCATCCGTCCTTGTTGTAATCACACCAGGCCGAACCGTAGGTGTTCCAGACCCTGATCCCCGATTCGGATGAAACGTCGGTGAAGGTCATACCGCCCTCGTTGCGGTACAGATACGAATAAGCGTAAGGGACATCACCGTAGATCTGCGGAAGGAAAAGGTCCAGGTCACCGTCGTTGTCGTAATCGGCCAGGGATGAGGATACCATCAGCTCGTCACCGTCCCCCAGAACGGAGCCCGGTATCTGCTTTAGAGGTATGCCGCTCTGCTCCCTGACATCGATGAAGGCGTATTCCTCTCCGGGTCCAAGGTTCTCGAAAAGATAGGAATCATCACAGATGGGGCCCCTCCACGCATCCTTATGTGCCAGGTTGGTAACCCAGAGGTCCATGTCCCCGTCGTTGTCGAGGTCGCCCCAGCTCGAACCCAGCGAATGGCCGTAATAGGGTCCCTCCTGCGTGATGGGATGAACGTTCCCGTGGCCTTCAACCCCAAGAGCCGAGGCCGATTCCTCCATCGTTCCGTTGCGCATGTTCCTGTAGAGGTAGTTCGGCATTATCCTGTAATTCGAAACATAGGCGTCCGTGAACCCGTCGTTGTCGAAATCAGAGAAGCTGACACCTCTTCCCTGGTATGGCTCGTCATACTCGTCCATACCGGAATATTCAGTCCCGTTCCTGAAGGTACCGTCACCGTTGTTGAACCAGAAATTGTCGGGATATCCCCGATAGGTTCCGTTCTCGTAATTTACCATGTACAGGTCCACGAATCCGTCGCGGTCCACGTCGGCCCATCCTCCTGCGACGGTGGGAAAGGTGTCCGAAAGGGATCCCGCATCGGAGGTCGCATCGGTGAAGGTCCCGTCTTTCTCGTTGTGCCAGAGCACATCCGGGTTCACCGGATGGTCCGACGATCCTCTTCCACCCCCGCAGAAGATATCCATCCAACCATCGTTGTCGTAATCCGCGAAAACCCCCGAGTTCACGGGACGGTCTATGCCCGCTCTCTCGGTGACATCCGTGAAGACGAATTCCGGAGGTCCCGAGTTCCGAAAGAGCCTCTTGCCGTCGACAAGAAGGTCCTGATTGCCATCGCGGTCGAAGTCGCCCCAGCTGAAGAAGTTGCCTCTGATATGCGATAGGCCCACCTCCGCTGAAACATTTGTGAAGGTAACCTCCCCGGCCCTGGTCGGAGCATCTTCCGGCGCGTTTCCCTCGCCAGGGTCCGTTACGGCTAGGAGGGATGCGAGGATGATCACCGCGGTGAGCGGGACCAGTAATCGAAAGCGATCGTATTCCATGTGACCCCCGGTATCATATCGGTAGCTTGGTAGAAAAGGGTTACGTGGGGATGGTCGGATCGTCGAAGATCGATCCGTCCACATCGGGAACCATGGCATCCTCGATCTCGGGAGGCGGGGGAATATCGACGGGGGTCATGAGTTCCTCAGGAAGAGGCAGCTGTACCCCTCGATCGTCATCTGGATGCTCATCTGCCAAAGACCGAACATCTTCCCCGGGACCATAATGATCACCACCCGGCGCTTCTTCCCCGTTCCCATCCTCCGGCCGGGTCTCGGGGGATCCGTCATCCTCATCCTGCTCTTCATTCTCCTCGGGCTCCGGTCGTTGGACGGGAGGCAGGTCCCTTACCCTCCTTGCGAACTGGTATACCGCTATAAGGATCGCCAGGAGGAATACTACAAGTACGATGAGAACGAAGGATGAGAAGGCCCTGTCCAGTATCCTCATCAACAGGCTCGACCGAAGGACCTCGAACTCCGCTTCCACCTCCATGAAATCACCATCGTCGTCGGTGACCCTCAGTCTCAGCGTGTGTGTACCGGGTGAATCCTCTTTCACGGTGATGTTCCTCTCAGTCCCGTTCCCGATGAGAACTCCATCCAGGTACCATTCGAAGACCAGCGACGTGATGTCGGAGGGATTGTCAGTGCTCCTGTGTCCCACTGCCGTGAAGGATTCACCCTCTTCGACCTCTACAGGTACGTTCTCCAGGACCACCTGGGGCGGTGGGTTCCTTATCGTGATGTTGACACTGGCCGATCCCACGGCCCCGTCATCGTCCCGGACGATCACACCTAACCGGTAGGTACCTCGGAACTTAGATGTGAAGGTGAAGGTATCCGAAGGATCCCCCGTCTCGATACCGTCGACCTCCCATGATATCGCGAGGTCTTCAATGTCGGATACGGTATCGATGCCGGGTGCAAGACCGAAGGATATCGGTTCGTCCTCGTTGCCTTCCAGAGCACCCATGATCACAGGTTCAGGGGGTTTGTTGAGGACCTCTACGAGGATGGTTTCGCTGTCGATCTCCCCGTCATCATCGGTCACCAGGAGATGCACCTGGTAGGTCCCGCTCCTCGGCCAGCTCACCTGCAACAGCGGTCCGAACCGTTCGTACTCCATGTCACCATCGATGTCCCACGAAAGGTTCAGCGAAATCAGGTCGGAAGGGGTATCGAGCGAACCGTTTCCCCAGATATCCAGGATTTGATCCTCCCAAACTGACCCCTCCTTGCCTGGCAGGGTTATGACAGCTACAGGCTCGATGTTGCTGACGTTGATCTCGAAGGATGCGGTATCACTGTGGTCGTCATCGTCCGAGACCAGAAGGTCCAGGGCATGCCTTCCTCTGGCGGAGAACGACAGGTCAAGTGTCATATTGTGGGAGATCGGGATTTCTGAGCCGTCGAGATACCATGCGTATCGGAGGGACCCGATGTCAGAGGGTGTGTCGTGGCTCTCTCCCGCACTGATCAGGAAGGATTGGTCCTCGATGACATCTCCGGGCCCGGTTATCTTTGCCACCGGGGCAACGTTCACGACGTTGATGTTGCCCGATGACTCCGCTCTCTCTCCCTCAGGGTCCATAACCTCCACGGACAGGAGGTGCCATCCGCTGTCCGGGATGGAGATCTCTATATGGCTTCGGTTGATCCATTCTGTGACGCTCACGTTGTCCAGGTTGAACCTGTAGGAAAGGTCTGGTACATCCGGCCACGAATCCCATGATCCGGCCGCCGAAACTGTGAAGATCTGGTCCTCGTCAACGACGGAAGGATGGTCGATCCTTGCCTTCGGAGGAGCGTTCAATACATGAATGACAATGTCAAGATAGGACTCGAGCTCCGAATCGTTCACGGTCAACCGAACAGTGAAATCTCCCTTCTCGGGGAATGACCTGTTTATCCAGGCTGAACCGGAATCTGAGTCGTTGAGGCCGTCAGTGTGATCAAGGTCCCATCTGAAGGTGATCCTGTCGCCATCCGGATCGTAGGATCCCCTGGCATCGAGCATCAGGTGTTCCCCTTCGAAGATGCTGGGATCGGAAGGTGTCACGACCGGCACGGGAGCACGGTTGAGGACCTTGACAGATGATTCACCCACCCAAGAGCCGTTGTACACCTCGAAAAGGTAGGCTCCGGGGTAGAGGTCCATCACAACCAGCTGGCCCAAGCCGTCGGTATCCGAGAGATATGACCCGTTGACATATACCTCCGCTCCTGGTATGGGGGTACCCGACCTGGGGTCCGTTGCGGTGACCGTGACATCGTCCTTCACTCCGTCGCCGTCGATGGAGCTCACTTCGATGGATACCCTAACCCTCTCTTTGGGATCGTGGTATTCATTGATCATCTCGTCCCACAGCGTGTCGTCGGTGAGATTGAGGAAATCCGCGCCTCCGTCGTAATCAGTCCTGTAGCTTCCGTCCGGCGGCAGGTATATCGATATCCCAGTGGCTTTGAGGTTCCTGCCGTCAGGCTGATGCCATTCGTCCATGACCGTATCGTTGTAGGGCCCGAGGGCCGATGCTGCACTCTCCCTTATACTGGCCTGCAGATCGCTGTTGGCGAGGTTCATGAGGAAATGACCGAGGTCCAGGTTCTCGAATCCCAGGAGCTCGGTCCTGCCCCGAACGCTCTGGAACTTGTGATTGAGGGTTACCTCGTTATGGAACATCCTGGCCATGAGGTGGTCGGCCAGGGTGCTCAATCCCGGGGCGAGCTCATCGCGAAGGACTGCAAGGTCGGTCAGAGTTATCGAGGCATAGGGATATTCTCCCGGCAGGAGATACTGGGCCTCGAACTCGTCGATGATATGGGATCCTAGTCCAGCGGGGCCAAGAGGGTTGGGGCCGCCCATCATCGAAACGAACGTGTAATTGTAACCGTACCAAGGTTGCTCGTCCTCGGAACCGATAGCCAGATCGAACCAGGGTGATATCTGGTAATAGACCTCCATCATGCCCATGGAGCAGGTGTCGAAACCTATCATGTCCATGTGAAGGGACCCAAGCTCGCTCTCGGCCGAGATGAAGGCGTCCCTGAACTCGTCGAGGAACATCGCTCCTCCGGAGTTCGAATCGAGGGCGAAGCCTCTCGAAGGTTCTTCCGAACGAGATCCCGCTGCAGAAGAATCGCTAGAGTACCATCCGGCCCCATGGTTCCAAAGGACGAACATGATCCTGTCCGCCGACCTGTTGGTGAGAGAGAATACCAGAAAATCCCGAAGCGTCCTCCAATCGGACATGTCCACCTCATCGGTCCATGCGGGATTGACATCGGACAGAGGGATCGTAGGCGACGAGATGCCACGGGCAGGGGCGGGGACCAGGTCATAGAGGTACGAGTTGTTAGGACCCTCCATATCCGCGAGGGCGAGGATGTCCAGTCCGGTATCCGGCATGGTGTTCTCCATCTCCTCGATGTCCATCTTGACAGCGTTCCCCCATTCATATCCATCTCTTCCGAGATTATTGTCCCCCGCCATGTACATGAGCAGCAACCAATCCGAAGCCGCATCGGTGATGGTTTCGCCAGATGATGCTGGACTTTCATTTACTCCTTCGACTGCAATCGGCACCGTTCCCAGAAGCAGCAACAGGGCGATGATCGTACCCGGTTTCATTTCCCCGATGCATTCATTAGTACGTTTATAATGTTGATGGTAACATGTGTTCGGGACCTGGCTCGTGCCTGGACCCCGGATCGGACCGGGGACGTCCTCTATAAAACGTCGAACTCCATGGGCAGGATGCCCTCGATCCCGGCTCTGATCCTGTCCCCGGAGACCAGGGGTCCGACCCCTTCGGGGGTGCCGGTCATGATGATATCACCCGGCTCGAGGGTCATGACAGCGGAGATGTCGGAAACTATCCGCTCGACGGAAAAGAGCAGCATTTCCGTGCTGCTGTCCTGTCTCCGCTCCCCGTTGACCTCCAGCCAGATCCGTTTTCCCTTCCATTCGAACTCGGAGGCCTTCACGGCCTGGGGCCCGACGGGGGCGAAGGTATCGAAACCTTTGGCCTCCGCCCAGGGAAGGCCTTTCGACCTCGCCTGGTCCTGGAGGTCCCTGGCGGTGATATCCAGCATCGGCAGGAACAGACCGATATGGTCCATGGCCTCTTCCCGTGATATGTTCCTTCCCCTCTTCGATATGACCAGGCTGAGCTCCACTTCGTGGTGCAGCCTCTCCACACCCGGCGGGATGACGATGGACGAGCCGTTGGAAATCATCGCGGAGGGGGGCTTTAGAAAGAACTGCGGCCTGCCAGGGACCTCGTTCCCCAGCTCTTCGGCATGAGCTGCATAGGACCTGAGGAGGCATACTATCTTGGACGGTCTCAACCGGACAGTTCCGTTGCCTACCCTGACATGGACCATTTCAGTTCCCCGGCAGGGCAATGAACATCTGAGTATAAAAATAAGGGTGGGCACCCAAAAGTAGATTTAATATCTTCCCTGTTCAGCGACAATGCGTCTGACCTTTCTAGGAACCGGCGGTAGCTGGCCCACCCGAAGGCGCGGTTCCCAGTCCATTGCCCTCACCTACGGGTCGGGGTCCATACTCATCGATTGCGGAGAGGGCACCCAGAGGCAGCTGGTCCAATCGCCGGTCTCCCCGATGAGGATAAGGGACATACTCATAACGCATCTCCACGGCGATCATTTCCTGGGACTTCCCGGGCTTGTGCAGACAATGGCCCTCAACGACAGGACCGAGACCCTCAATGTCTGGGGCCCCATCGGGATATCAAGGTCATGGGAGATGGCCAGGGCGATGTGCCCTTTCACGGAGAAGTTCGAGACGAAGGTCCATGAGCTCAAAGGCGGGGAGGTCTTCCAGGTCATAGACCTCACCGTCTCCTGCACCGCCGTGAAGCACTCGGTACCGACCCTTGCCTACAGGATCGGCGAGAAGGATAGGACCGGCAGGTTCCACAGGGAAAAGGCCGTGGAGCTCGGCGTTCCAAAAGGGCCCCTCTGGCGGAAGCTGCAGGGCGGTGAGAATGTAACCTTCAAGATCGACGGGAGGGATCGGACGGTTCGACCGGAACAGGTCCTTGACCCGCCAAGACCCGGACGGTCGGTGGTGATATCCGGCGATACGTCCCCCTCCGAGGAGTTGATCGAGCTGGCAAGGGGGGCGGACGTCCTCGTTCACGAAGCTACATTCACGTCGGACCTTGCAGAACTTGCGGACGAGGTCACCCACTCCACCGTTGCAGGAGCCGCGAGGATCGCGAAGGAGGCGGGGGTCGGGAAGCTGGTGCTTGTACATTCCTCGCCTAGGTATACAAAGGAGGAGAGCTTCGAGAGATATCTCAAGGAGGCAGGGGATTCCTTCAAAAACGTGATCGTGCCGGAAGATCTTGATGTTCTCGATGTCACCCGGTGAACCGGGCGCCTCTCATGGAAAGGAAATAGAGCGGGAGCAGCACCTCGAACCTGCCAAGGAACATGATGCTTACCAGGACCAGTTTCACGAAGGAGTTCAGGGAGGCTATCCCTCCGGGGTCCGAGTATTCCCCGAAGGCTGTCCCTGAATTGGCTATGGCCGTGACGCAGAGGGAGATGACCGAGAACATATCCCCCTTGAATATCAATATCAGACCAATGGATATGGCCATCAGGCCGAACAGGTAGAAGAAGGTCATGTTCGCTGCCTCGAGGGCCTTTTCGGAATAACTTCCCTCGCCCCTTCTCAATGTGACCACGGCATTGGGGTGGGAGGAGCTCTTCACCTCGTTGAGGAAGCCCTTCAGGAGAAGGAAGACCCTCTGGACCTTGAAGCCGGAAGCCAGGGAAAGCGATGAGCCTCCGATGAGCATGAGGACCAGCAGCAGGAACTTCGCTGAATCGGGCCAGTCGTTCATTCCCTCCACCATGAAGCCTGTGGTGGTTATGGCAGAGACAACGGCGAATGCTCCGTTCCACAATGAGG
>JBLIRL010000086.1:0-11392 GCA_049472275.1 Thermoplasmatota archaeon
GGCCTTGTGATGAAAAGGCTTCTTACCCCTCTCTCTTTTGATCATCCAGCCCCTTCTCCCGAGATAGGAGGGGCTGGATACTATTAAACCGGCAAACAGGAAGCAAGTGTTGTCATACATTATGTATAGTACGTTGTCACCCCTGTCGGCGGCTCCTGAGAGCGCCTGGATGCCGATGTCCGCCGTACCTCCGTCCCCGGCGAAGCCAATGACATTGACGTTCTCCTTGCCTAGCATATCGAGGGCTGCCCTGATCCCGGATATCGAGGCTCCGGTGGTCTCGAAAGGGGTGTAGAGCTCGGGAACCTGCAGACATGTGTTGGGCCATACGCCAGGCATCACCGCCCAGCAGCAGGCGGGAATCGATAATATCGTATCCCTTCCAGCTGCCTTGAGGACGTACCTCATGGCCATGGTCGCACCGCAGCCGAGGCATCCCATGTGCCCCGGGGACATGATCTCGTCTTCGGGTATGGTTAGTTGTGCCATCATGTTCACCTCCTACAGCTCTACCTCCGGTGTATTTCCGTCGAGGAGGCCCCACCAGTGGACCTCCCCTTCCTCGTCGTAACCGTCCTTTGCCACACGCATTAGGTCGGTGAATATTCCCCTGATATGCTTGGTCCTCACATCCCTGCCGCCCACTCCGACTATGTAGTTCTTTGTGAACGGTCTGTTTCGGTGGTTGTAGACCTGTCCGTTGAACTCGTTGTACAACGGGCCTCCCCTTCCAAAGGTGAATGTCCTGTCCATGATGCCCACCGCATGGGCCCTGTCCGCCAGATACCGGACCTCGTCTATCGGGAAAGGTCTGAAGACCCTGAGCCGCGCAACTCCAACCTTGTGGCCCTCCATCCTCATCTCGTCCACAACGTCCTTCGCTGTGGACATCATGGTTCCTGCCCCGAAGAGGATGTACTCGGCGTCCTCACACTGGTACATGTCCATCATACCACCGTAGGAGCGTCCCGTCAGCTCGGCCCATTCCTTGTCAGCCTTCCTGATCACATCCCTCGCCTTCTCCATGCTCCTCGCCATGTGAGCCCTGAACTCCATGTACTGGGGCGGCATGATGAAGGATCCGAATCCCATGGGGTTCTCCACGTCCAGTTTGACGGGTGTCTCGAACGTGGGCAGGTAACCGTCCACGATCTCCTGGTCCGGTATATCAACGGGTTCGTTCGTGTGTGATAGGTAGAACGCATCCTGGTTGATCATCGCAGGCAGCAGGATGTCATTGTTCTCCGCAACCTTGTACGCCATGATGACCGTGTCGAGGATCTCCTGGTTGTTCTCGCACCAGAACTGCATCACCCCGGTATCCCTCTGTGCCATGGCATCCTGATGGTCCGCATAAACTGACCAGGGGGGGCCCATGGCCCTGTTAACATTGACGAGGACGCAGGGGGTCCTTGCCCCGGCGGCCCACATCAGGACCTCGTGCATAAGCGCCAGTCCGTGAGCCGATGTCGCCGTGAATGCCCTGGCGCCCGTGTTGGATGCGGCAACCGAAGCCGCCATTGCAGAATGCTCGGATTCCACCATGACGAACTTTGCATCCATCCTCCCCTCCGAAACTAGGTCCGCGATCCTCTCGACTATGGTGGTCTGAGGTGTTATCGGATAGGCGGCCACAACCTGTGCCCTCGCAAGCATTGCTCCGTATGCCGTTGCCTTGTTCCCGGCCATAAGTTCCTTAACCATATTCTCACCACCTCATTTGTTCTCCGGGATCATCTCGATGCATTTTACGGGACATTCGTTGGCGCATATGCCGCATCCCTTGCAGTGATCGTAATCGTAGACCGGTCCTTCCTCCCCGATGGAGATGGAAACGTCGGGACAGAACTTCCAGCATGTCCAGCATTTGATGCATTTGGAATAGTCGCATACAGGCCGAAAGGCCCTCCATCCTCCGGTCTTCACGACCCTGCTGTTCTGTGTGTTCATGGGTGTTGGCGGTATCTCATCCACTGTCATGGGCATCTCATCCACCTCCTGATGTCCTGACCTCGTCATACGCTTCCCTGGCCGCCTTGGCGTTCCTCTCCGCGAACCTTGGCAATGTCAGAATGGAAGATTCCACGGACCCTATGGTGACCAGGCCGGATGCCTTAGCGAAGGCACCGACAATCGCCGTGTTCACTATGGGCTGGACCTTGCTTCCCAGCTTGTTGTCAAGTGCTATCTTCGTAGCATTCACGCAGGCAACCCTATCCACACCGATCTCCTTGGCGATAACATTCGGGTCCTCCTCGGTATTGACAAGCACCATTCCTCCATCCTTCAGCCCCTCGGTCACGTTAACCGCTTGTATGAGGGAAGCCTCGAGGACGATCACGTAGTCCGGGGTATAGATCATGGACTTGTCCCTGATGTGCCTGTCGTCTATCTTTGTGAAAGCTGTTACCGGAGCGCCCCTTCTCTCGACACCGAAGTATGGGAAGGCCTGTACGTCCTTTCCCTCTCTGAAAGCGGCATCGGCAAGGACCTGGGATGCGACTACCGCTCCCTGTCCGCCCCTTCCGTGAAATCTTATCTGTATCATTCTACTCCTCCATTTCATCGAGTCTTAAAACCTCATCTCTAATGAGGGAATGTCCCCCGGGGGAAGTTGCTCACATTCTTCCGTGAACAGGTGCCCTACGATGGTTCCTGCAAAGTAGGGGTTCTTCAGTATGAGCAGGCCCCATTTTAAGGTTATGGTGGTCCGGATGGTCAAATTTTTATATGCATGAGGGATATCCTTGTTTTTCAACCGTCCTTGAGATCGAACGTCTCGACGGCCATGTCCCTCAGTTTGAACTTCTGTATCTTACCCGATTGGGTCATCGGGAAATCATCGACGAACCAGATATATCTCGGGACCTTGAAGTTGGCCAGGTTGACCTTGCAGTAGTTGATTATCTCCTCCTCCGTTACCTTCTCTCCCTCGGTGACCTTTATCACAGCCATTCCGACCTCGCCGAATTTGGGATCGGGAACCCCCAAAACGGAGACGTTCTCGACGGCATTTAGCTTGAAGAGGAACTCCTCGATCTCCCTGGGGTATACGTTGAAGCCGCCGCATATGTACATATCCTTCTTCCTGCCGACGATCCTGTAGTATCCTCTGTCGTCGCATACCGCAAGGTCGCCAGAATGGAGGAAACCCTTGTTATCTATGGCATCTGCTGTCGCCTCGGGCTTTTTAAAATACCCTTTCATGACGTTGTAGCCCTTGACGACGAGCTCTCCAGTCTGCCCCGGGGGAAGAGGTTGATTGTCGTCGTCCACGATGAGCACCTCCTGCTCGGGCAGAGCCCTTCCAACGGTCTCCACCCGGTCCTGAAGACCGTCCCCGAGACCCGTCATCGTTATTACCGGTGAGGCTTCGGTAAGACCGTAGGCGATCACGATATTGGCCCCCATCTTGTCGCTCGCTCCCTTCATTATCTCGACGGGACACGGGGCCCCGGCCATGACACCGGTACGGACGCTTCCGAGATCGTATCTCCTCTTCTTAAGGGACTCCAGATACCCTATGAACATGGTCGGAACCCCGTGAACGATGGATATGTTGAACATCTCCATGTACATAAGGGCCTGCTCCGCATCGTAGGAGGGCATGGGGACCATCCCGCTCGATGCCGAAACGCAGGCCGTTATCCCGATGACACATCCGAAGCAGTGAAAGAACGGGACCACGATGAGAGCCACATCCTTCACGCTCTGGTCCATGACCCGGGCCACCTGTTCTGCGTTCTTCGAGATGTTCAGGTTTGTCAGCATCGCCCCCTTGGGCTCTCCGGTCGTCCCTGATGTGTACAGGATGAATACGACGTCATCCTCGCGTATCGAATCCTCCACTTCCTTCAACATGACATCGTACCCTGGATCGGCACCGAGCTCGAGGACGCTCTCGAAGGTGTCCATTCCCTCGGACCTCTCATCTCCAAGGACGATGACCTTCCTGAGGTTGGGTATCTTGCCTCTCAATCCATCAAGGACCTCGACATAGTCGATCTTGAGGAACTCCGAGGTCATGACAAGTCCCGTGGCTTCGGAGTTGTTCATTATGTAGTCTACCTCCTTGGCCCTGTATCGAGTGTTCATCGGGACGATGACCCCTCCCATCCTTGCGATGCCGAAGAATGCGATGATCCATTCGGGATAATTGGGCATGTACAGGCCGACCCGATCTCCTTTCTCTATCCCCATCCTCAGAAGCCCGCTTGCGAACCTGGACGCCATGAGATCCAGCTGCTTGTAGGTTATCGCCCGCTCCTCGTAGAAGATGGCTATTCTCTCCGGGTCCTTCCTGGCAGCGTGTCTCAGGAATTCGGAGAGCGTGTATTTTCTTTCCTTCATGATATAGGTCTCCCGTGCTCCTTGGAACCCTATTAAAAACTCACTCAAATAGTTTATTCCAGAAATTCTGACAAAAAATATGCACAATATTAAAGAGATAAAAGAAAAAAGGCAGAAATGCCCGAATTATCGGGCATTTCTCATCAGATCTTGTAATAGAGTATGTCTTTCAAGGTTCCTTCCCTTTCCTTCTTGGGTCTGAGAACCGCGGTCACCTTCCTGCCGCACAGGTCCGATCCAATGTCGTCCGTGAGGATACGTCCCAGCATGGCGCCGTCGGTGCCATCGATGTCCACGAGGGCGAGGACGACCGGCTCCACGAGGGATTCACCGTGTGCATCGATCATGGCCGTTGTGTGGACCCTGATCACACCCTTTGGCTTGACCTCTTTCCAGTTTCCCTCGGGGATCTCGCAGAAGCAGTCCTCGCAGTAGATCCTGGGCGGTAGGAAGACCTTGCCGCATTTCGGGCATTTCGAGGACATGAAGGTTCCCTTCGACATGAGGTTCTTGAAGAATCTATCACCGGCCACTCCGTTCGAATAGAAGTAGTCGGCCTGCATGTTACCCCGCCAGTGCATCGGGGTCGTTGGGTCCGTTTGCTTCTCCAGGAATGTCATTTCTTTCCACCTCCTTTCTTCAGGGGTTTGAAGTACATGATGTCCGTTATGGCCCCCTCTCTCTCGCTGTCAGGCTTCCACACCGCCTTGACCTTCATTCCGATGTGGATCTCTTCAGGGGTCATCTCCCCGAAGTAGTGCATGAAACCGTGCTTCTCCGAGGCTCCGTCGATGGAGATCACGCCTATGAGTATAGGCTCCTTGATCCTTCTTGCATCAGAGTCGAGGTACGATATCGAATATGTCTCGATGGTCCCCGTGTCCTTCAGTTCGATCCATTCGTTCGTGGGTCCGTAGCAATGCTCACAGAACATCCTCGGCGGGACAAGAACGCGGTCGCATTTCCTGCAGGTCCGTCCGAAGATCTTGCCTTCCTTCAATCCCATCAGGAACCGGCTCATGGCCTGCCCCAGGCTCCAGCTGTACTGGACCTCGGGCTCCCACCACGTGTAGGTGATGTTCTTCTTGTAGATATCCTTGGTCGAAACATGGGTTCCGGGTGCGTATGGGGGTGATCCCTCGATCTTCTTTGCCATTTTATCCCCTCCCTAATACCATAACGGTGGCCATCTGCATGATATCGCCCCATGCCTGTCCAACACCGATCCTCGGATCACCTGGGATCTGTCTCTTGCCTGCTGTTCCCTTCAACTGCCAGTAGAGCTCGCAGACCTTTTGGCCCATGGTGGCGGCTATCGGATTGCCAACACCCAGCAGGCCGCCGGACGGACAGATGGGCATTCTTCCGTCCCTCTCGGTGACCCCCTCCCTTGTCAGGGTAGGCGCTTCTCCCTTCTTACATAGGAGCAGTCCCTCCATGTGGTGAAGCTCCTTGTAATCGAAAGGATCATAGGGCTCCGCGAAATCGATCTCCCTTATCGGATTGACGATCCTTGCCATCTTGTAGGCCTGTCTGGCAGCATTCGCAACATATTGCGGGAAGTAGAGGTCCCTGTTGGTCCACATAGTCGAGTCGATGTTCCAACCGACGCCTTCCACATAGACGGGATCGTCCGTGAACTGCCTCGCTTTCTCCTTGGAACAGAAGATCAATGCTGAGGCACCATCGCTCGGGGGGCTGATATCCAGCCTCTGGACTGGCCATGCCATCATCTCGGAGTTCAGGACGTCCTCGATGGTAATATTCTCATCCGGAAGCTGGGCGCATGGATGACCCACGGCGTTCCTCTTGTTCTTCACGGCGACCCTGGCGATGTCCTCTTTTTTGATGTTGTATCTCTTCATGTACCTGTTCATCTCCATGGCGAACAGCCAAACGAGATTGGGTGCAAGCGGTCTATCAAGGATCGGGTCCCAGATATGCCTGAAGGCCGTTTGGGCGTGGGGGTGTACGTTGCCCATTTTTTCCTCGCATACGACGAGGGCGATGTCGGCCACACCGGAGGCAACATGCCACCATCCTGCTATGGGGGCGAAAACACCCGTACCTCCTCCGTTGAACACCCTAACGTATGGTTTACCTGCCGCAGCGGCACCATCAAGGAGATTCTCTCCTTTTTGATGGATGCCGTCGAATGCATCGGGAGCGCTTCCCATGACGACCATGTCGATCTCTTTCTTTGTTATACCGGCCTCTTCCATTGCCATCTTGGTGGCAAGGTAGGAAAGCTCCTTGCCGGTCTCTTTCAGTCTTCTTCTGAAGACGGTCATTCCTGCTCCAATTACTGCAACCTCCGGCATTCTATGCACCTCCCCTTTCAAAGATAGCAACAGCACCGCTGCCTGATGGTATTCCGCGCCATGCCTGGGCCAGACCTCTCTCCGCATCCGCAACCTGCCTCTTTCCAGCATGGCCTCTCAGCTGGGTGATGATCTCCAGCGCCTTCTGCATTCCAGTGGCCTCGAAGCAGTTGCCGATTCCAAAAGCACCTCCCGAAAGGTTCGTCGGGATTGCCCCGTCCCTGGCAAGTTCTCCCTCGCTCAGCATCTGTCCGGCTTCGCCTGGTCTTGCCATGCCGATCGCCTCAAGATGCTGCAGCTCCTTGTAGGAGAACCTGTCATCCACTTCAAGAACGTCGATCTGCTTCCTGGGTTGGGTAATACCAGCCATCTTGTAGGCCATCTGAGAAGATTTCGCGGCATAATCGGCGAACATACCCCTCGTTGAGAGCCACGGGGTTTCCGAGGACCATCCAAATCCGGAAAGATAGATGGGCTCCGCTCCGAGCTCTTTCGCAGTGTCCTCGTCCGCAAGGACTAAAGTGATCGCTCCGTCCACGTTTGGACTGATATCAAGTCTTTTGAGCGGGGAAAACAGGTATTCAGACCCGAGAACGCTCTCAACGGAGATGTTCGCCTCGTAATCCGCGATTGGATTGAAGAATGCGTTCCTCTTGTTCTTGACGACGACCTCGGCGCATTCCTCTTCCGTGGTTCCCGTGGTCCTAAGGTAGTTCTGCATCTCCATACCGGCGAGGAAGTACGGATGCACCCTCTGCTTCTCATTGGTGCTCCCGACCAGGGGTTTGGGTGCTTCCTTGGTATATGTCGGGGAGCCCCCGTACCACGGCCTCTCCACGGGTCCCGTGACAGGTCTCTCGAAGATCGGGTCGAACGCATGAAGGAGTATATCACCGAGAGTGAGAAGGTCAGATACCTTGCTATGCGCCTCCACTGATACCACGTCCATCAATCCTGTCTTTATCTGCATGTAAGCGGTCCCCAGCCCATATAGTCCATCACCGCAGACGGTACAACAAGGTCTGAGCACTGCTCCGATCTGGTCCGGAACGAACTCGTCGAAGATACTGAATCCTTCCAGAAAATCCTCTGCACAGGTAACGAAACTGTCAACATCCTTCCGGGGGTTTATCCCCGCATCGATATAGGCCTTCTGACAGGCTTCGTACATGAGTTCCTTCCATTCCACATCGGGCGTAATGGAATTGAAATCTGTGTGACCGACACCGATCACGCATACTTTTCTACTCATTTTTTCACCTCTATCCTGATCTTTATCGAATTTCTCATCTTTTAAGGGAGCTTTCCAAGGGATCACCTCTCCCCGATTGACCTGATGCCTCGATCGAGGGTCAGGACTGAACGGTGATAACCCTTCGGGAATGCATTTGAGGAACAGGTTCTTGATAGAAAAATCCTTTCCTGATGGATGGCTCGCAACATTGTCATGGGCGGAAGCCCTGATTAGCACCGTTGATCGTCATTTCCTTCCTATGATGAGCCCGTCGGGATCTATCTCTCTCAGCCTGTCTAGCTCCTCCTGGGTCGGCAAGGCGGATACCGGGACATCCTTCGGAACGATCAGCTCGAAACCGGTATTCTCCAGAACCTCCTCCACCGTTACTCCCGGGTGCACGCTGATCAGCTTCATCCTGCATGTCTCCTCGTCGAATCCCATCAGGGCCTTGTTCGTTATGACCCTGTACGGCCCCGTGCCCGGGGGTAGGCCCGCCCTCTCCCTTGCTCCCGGACCGTCTATGTATCCCGGTGTCGTGATGAAGCCCACTCTCTCGGGCAGCTTCGTCCTGTCATGGCGTGCGATAATGATGGTTCTCCACGAGAGGGAACCGAAATCGTTCGCGCCCCCGCTTCCCGGGAGCCGTGTCCTGGGAGAATCATGGTCCCCGATAACGGTCGAGTTTATGTTCCCGTACATGTCAACTTCAGCCCCGCCGAGGAAAGCGTAGTCTATCATCCCTCTCTGCCCTGTCTCCATGATCCCGGCAAGGCTCGTCGCCGCAACACTCCTGTATCCGCATCTGGAATCCCCGACCGAGATCGGAAGGGTGGGGACCTGGGGGTCCATGCTGCCCGCCTCGAAGAAGATTACAAGGTTTGGTGCGTGCGTCCTCTGTGCAAGGAGGCTTGCGATCATGGGAAGGCCAGTTCCGACCCCCACTATCCTGCCGTCCTCGAGCTGATGCGATGCGATGGTGGCCATGAGCTCGATCGATGTGAATTCGGTCATCTCAATTCCTCCAGACGTCTGAGATCGTTCAGTTTCCCTGTCCCGACCTTGTCCAGATACTCCTCGAAATCATTGACGGAATAGACCCACTCTTCCAGGTAATCCATCAGCGCCTTCTCTTCGGCACCGGCCTTGAGGTATGACCTGATGTGCTCCTCGTCGAAGTAATATTCATATGGCATGTTCCCCGGATGGCTTCCGTGGGGGGTTTCTATCACCGCATCCACGCAAAAATAAGGTATTGTCGTTCGTTCCGGTGAATCCCTGAAAACGGAGTTCGGCACGATCCTCTCGGCGGTCACGATGACCTTCTTCGAGGCCTTTGCTAGATCGTCATCCTTGACCGAGGCGCCCCTGATCACACAGTTGCCGTACCTGTCTGCATAATGGACATGGATCATCGCCACATCCGGCATGAGGGCGGGAAGCGCCACCAGCTTCTGGCCGGTGAATGGGCATTCGATAGTCTTTGCCGCGCTGTACCTGAAGGTATCCGAACCCAGCATGTTCCTCGCCGGAAGGAAGGGAAGGCCCATGGCCGCGGCCTTCAATCTCCAGGAGAGTGCGGCGTTCGTCCATTCCACGCACTTCACCCTTCCGGATTCCACCGCTCTCCGGCTGTTCTTGGAAAGACCGCGTGTCTCGTACGCAAAAGAATATGCTACATCTACCGCATCGACGCAATCGCCTGCTATAAGCACGTCAAGGTCGTGAACCGCCGTGTGGCCCGAGATCCTGAGGTTCCTGATCCTCTGTCTCACGATCTCGTAGATGATGGGCATGGATATCCTGATATGTCCGAATCCTCCTATCCCAACGTAGGAGCCGTCCTTGATGAACCGCTCCACGGCGGAGCGGACCGTTGTCACCTTGTCCACGAGACCCCTGGATTTGTTTTGTCGATTGTATTCCCTGATCTCATCGGCAGTGCATGATTGGAGAAGATCCCCTTGACCCTGTTCCAGCATACGAGAACCCCTTCCCTTATCGGACACTTCGATTTATAATGTTTCGAAATTTGGAGAATGGGATCTGCAGGTCTCGCCGCGTTGAACTTGGATCGCCGACCCGACGGTCATCCAATAACGGAAAGTTATTACTATAAATCCCGGTGTTGAGGTTGCGTACAGGCCGCCACCGTCCTGTTTACCGATATGAGCGGAGGTAGAACCATGGATTTTTCATTGACATCCGAACAGAAGATGCTTAGGAACATGGTACGGGAGTTCGCAGAGAAGGAGATCAGACCGATCGCACGTGAAACGGACAGGGATGAGAAGTTCCCCTGGGATACCATTCGAAAGATGGGGCAGCTCGGATTGATGGGTATGACGGTCCCACCGGAATACGGCGGATCCCGGATCGACACGGTAAGCTACATGATAGCCCTTGAGGAGATCGGAAAGGTCTGCGGTTCCACTGGACTCACGATGGAGGCTCACAATTCATTGGGGGTAGGACATATATTCGAGAGGGGAAGCGAGGAACAGAGAAGGAATTTCCTGCCGAAGCTCCTGAATGGAGAGGGCATCGCCGCATGGGCACTCACAGAGCCCGATGCGGGATCGGATGCAGCCTCGCTTGCCGCGACGGCAGTACTGGACGGGGACGAATGGGTCCTCAACGGCACGAAGCAGTTCATAACGAGCGGCAGTGTGGCCGAGGTCATCACGGTCATGGCGAAGACCGATAAGACCAAGGGGGCCAGAGGCATAAGCGCTTTCATAGTTCCGAAGGGGACACCTGGATTGATATACGGCGGGGAAGAGGACAAGATGGGGCTCAGAGGCTCCATTACCTCCCAGATAGTCCTTGAGGATTGCAGAGTCCCCAAGGAGAACATGCTGGATGAACCCGGAATGGGTTTCATAGGAGCCATGCAGGTCCTAGACAGGGGCAGGACGGCCATCGGAGCGCTGGCAGTGGGGCTTGCTCAGGGAGCTCTAGAGGAATGCCTGGATTACGCACAGCAGAGAGTCCAGTTCGGCAAGCCCATCTCCAAGTTCCAGGCGATCCAGTGGAAGCTTGCCGACATGGCAACCGAGATAGACGCGGCCCGTCTCTTGGTCCACAGGGCCGCTTATCTCGAGGATATCGGGGAACCCTTCGGAAAGGAAGCTTCCATGGCAAAGCTGTACGCTTCCGAGGTCGCAGTAAGGGCTGCCGTCGAGGCCGTTCAGATACACGGAGGCTACGGCTTTACCAAGGAATATCCGGTCGAGAGGTTATTCAGGGATGTGAAGCTCTACACGATAGGAGAGGGAACATCCGAGGTCCAGAGAATGGTGATATCCAAACATCTCGGTCTTTAGATCGAAAGTTACGGACGATACCCCTTTCATTAAATATCCGGACCCCATCTCTGGGTCGGATGCTTGGTTACAGCAGGTATGTTCACAGAGCTCCGATGATCATATTCGGTCTGGACCTGTTGCTGGTAGTCTCTCTTTTTCTGGCTCCCGCGACCCTTGAA
>JBLIRL010000087.1:0-11312 GCA_049472275.1 Thermoplasmatota archaeon
TATTCACCGCTCATGTCGGGGTCCTCGGCGGTCCATCTGATGGTGAATGTATCACCCTTATAATCATCCGCGTCCGGTGGACCCTCGATAGGAGCGGTGAATACGGGAGCGTCCGGATCATACACGACGAACCTCCTCTCTGTTGAACCTTTCTTTCCGCGGCTGTCTGTGACCGTGAACCGAAGGATGTACTCCCCATCGCCCAGAAGCTCCGACGTATCGAAGGTCTTGTTCGCCATCTCCGCATCGAGATTATCGAGGAAGATCGTCTTCCATTCCTCCTCTCCCACTATCTTCACCGAGAAGTTCCCTATCATGCTGTTCACTAAGCCCCACGCCTCATCCTCCTCGTCCTCTATCTTCCACCCTATATCGAGCGTTCCCGTCACCAATTGGTCCATCGTTGGCGACAATATCCATGCCTTCGGAGGGTCATTGTTGTATATCTCGAACGGCTCCGTGATCACGTCCGTTATCATTCCATCCCGGTCCATCAACTGGATCCAGAGCTTGTATGTGGGAAGATCCTCGAAGAGCAGAGTGTTGAGGTTGAAGAGGCCCGTGTTGGCGATGAAATCGCTTCCGGTCACCTGGTTGTATGTCATCACCTCCCAAGTGGCCCCCAGATCGCTGGATATGGAGATATTGACCAGAAGGTCGGTCATGGGATCCTCGTCGTCCGAGGAGTTCCAGGTCACCTCCGACAATCCCCAGAGGGTGGCTCCCGACTTGGGGGTTATCAGCTCTATCTCAGGGAAATCGGGATTGTTTATGGTGAGAATATAGTAGTTGCCCGATATCACACGGTTGCCGTTGCTGTCCTCCGCCACTATCCTGAACCAGTACTTCGCATCGGGAATTATTGTCGTATCAAGCGAATATCTACCTGTGTTCGGGATACCCTCCAACAGGGTCTCCCAAAGGGACCCGGGCCTGGCGTATTCGATATCCACTGTTAATGTGGTCCCATCCTGAGGATCGTTCGCCGTATAATATAGATCGAGGTCGCCCATTACCTTGTTGACGTTGATCCCGGAATAGGTTGCTTCCGTGTCGATCTCAACGACTGGATGGTCGGCCTGGAGGTTCTCGAACAGCTGGGAGAAGGTCCTTCTGTGAACATGCCTCAGGTGAGCGTCCTTGTGGACGCTGTTTAGATCCTCGACGATCATGGCTTTGAGGGCCCAGTTGCCCCTGGGAAGTGCATCGATCACCTCGAAGCTGACGTTGAAGGACATCTGGTCCCCGCTTATCGATGCAGAACCGGAGAGGATGGCATAGGGTTCGTATACGGAAGCCCGATCGATCGCGTTGTTGTAGGCATTCACCAGCATCGGGCTGTTGACGGATGAATCACCTCCGGAGCGGCCCCTCACACCGTCGAAGATCACTGTCGGGGTCCCTGTGACATTATACGTGTTGAACCGATATCCCGAAGCACCCGTTTCGTAGGGGTCCGCCCCCGGCTCCAGCGCTCTGTGGAACTCGATGAGGGAGAACTCCTTCTCCCCCCGTTCCTCGAGAATTCTGTGCAGTGATTCCTCGGAACTCGGGCAGTAGAAACAGTCCGTGGCAGTGAAGAGCTCCACGAGGGGCCTCCTCGTCGTCCCCGAGGAGTACTGGTTGGCATCCACAGGGAACATGTAAGAGTTCGCGACCTCCATGTAGTTGTAGAACTTGTCGTTGTTGTTGATGTCGGTCCCCGGATACTGGTCATGGTTCTGGAGGAACACGACTATCCACAGGTTCTCGGGATTCCAGTCGTAGTTCATCGTGAACGTTTGCCCAAGGTAGTACTTCGTTGCCCTCGAAGGCGATGAGGGATCAGCTTCGGTACCTCCGGGGGCTCCAAGCAGCATCATTAATGTCGCAGCGGTAAGGAGAACTGTCAATAACAGGGCAGTGTAACGGCCGCTTCGGTCCGTCATGGGAACACCTCTTTCCGGAATCCTAATTCCGGATGCGCCCCTATCATCAACTGGATTATTAAAGATTAATCATCTTTGCAGTACCCGACCCACCCCTTTTCCACCTCATCTATGAATCGAAGTGCTCCGTCCCCGGTCGTCAGCGAGAACAGCCTGTCCCGGAACTCCCTCCTTCCATCGAACCTCTTCAGGTACCAGCTCAGGTGGGGTCTGAGCTCTATCATTCCTCTTTCCTCCCCGTACCATTCTACCGCGTTCTTAAGATGCTCTCTCAGAAGGGAAAGATGGTACCTCACATCCTCCATTTTTCCCGGATATCTCCCATGCCAGGGACCCCCTTCAAGTGATGCGATCGCCCTCGGGATCCATGTGGGGTCCCCAAGAAGGCCTCTTGCCACCATTACGGCGGTTGCCCCCCTATCCAGATAATCTATCACATCGGAGGGGGCCCTCACGTCACCCGTCGCTATCAGAGGTATGTCGATCCACCCGCTCATTCGCTCGATCAGTTTCCTATCGGCCTTACCCGAATATTGCTGGGTCATGGTTCTCGGATGCATGGCGATGTAGGATGCTCCTATGCTCTGCAGGTCCCTCACGAGCTTCCTGAGCGTCCCCTCCTCCGGATGATGGAACCCCATCCTCATCTTGATCCCGAAGGGTATCTTCACGGCATCCAATATGGAAGACGCACAACTCACCAGGTTCTCCGGGTCCTTTAACATGGCGCTCCCGGCTCCGGTCCTGTATACCTTCCGTTTCGGACATCCCGCATTGAGATCGATTACATGGTGGCCGGTCCTTTCCATTTCCAGAGCTGCATGCGACAGATATTTCGGGTCCGCCCCGAAGATCTGGGCACCTGACAAACCCTCCCCAGGGATCCACGAGAAAAGCGATGCCGTTCTCCTCGTATTCTCATAGACCGCTCTAGCGGATATCATCTCGGTGAAAGAAAGTGGGCACCCCAGTCTGTGAAGGACCATTCGGTAAGGGGGATCGAGGCCCCCCGCCATCGGAGCTGCGATGATTCGTTGGACGATCTCAACGGAAGTGGAATCCCTCCTGATCTTCCACGGTCCAAGGTCAGGGCCCCCATGGATCATGACCAGGGTATTCAGGAACGTATTATATAACCGCGTCCTTGTTCCATCAAAGGATGGAGAACCGTGGCTCCGTATCTTCCAAGGGACCCTTCAACAGATCGACTTCGAAGTTCTGGATAGTCGTTGCCATGGCGGCGGTCTCAACCGCTGCGATCCTGATCAAACTGTCATCAAGCCATCCCCTGGCGATCGCGGCATGGAGGCTTCTGATAGCCGATGCCATATTGCTCCCGTTCTTCGTGTGGTCGATACGGAAGGAGAGACATACCATCGGAAGGAAGAGGCTCCTTCAGCTTGGATTCGTGGGTCTGGCCCTCGCCCTGCATTTCGCCATGTGGATCTGGTCCTTCCAGATGACTAAGGTCTCCAGTTCGGTGGTCCTCGTGACCACCCATCCTCTATTCGTGGCTGTCATCTCGGTCTCCTTTTTTAAAGAAAGGCTCAACCTGAAGGCTGTTTCAGGTATGATAATCGCTCTTGTGGGATCTTTCCTCCTTATCGCGGGGGACCTCACTATCTCGAGGGAGACATTGACGGGCAATCTCCTGGCACTCGGAGGTGCGGTGATGGCGGGGATCTACATCCTTGCTGGCTCCAGGTTCAGAAAGACTGTGTCACTTCCCAGCTATGCTTTTATTGTGTACCTCTGGGCCGCCCTTTTCCTGCTCGTGGCCATATTTGTGGGAGGTGTTAGGTTCCTGTCCGATTCCCCCACGGAGTATCTGATACTGTTCGGCCTGGCCGTCGGACCGATGCTTGCGGGGCATACGATCTACAACTGGGCTTTGAAGTACGTCTCCCCCACGTTCGTCTCGGTATCCCTACTTGGGGAACCCGTCGGATCGACGTTGCTGGCCATTCTGATACTCTCTGAGATGCCGGGCGCCGGAGCGATCGTCGGCGGCCCCGTGGTCCTCATAGGCATTTATCTCGTCGCCAGGAACACAGGATAGGATCATCCACCGGATTTCCGATCTCTTACCAGGATTCTAGACGGGTAATGTTAATTAACATGTCACCGATGCCCCTTTGCCGCAAATATGCGGAAGGGAGCTGAGAGGTGAAATGATGAAGGATTATAAACGTAAGAACCTAGTTTTCGGCCTCACGATGTTATTCATACTGTCATCGTTTATTGTGATGATCGGTTTGGGGAGCGGAGAGGAAAATATAAGTGAAATGCCGACGAGAGCTGCACAATACTCATCAGCATATGCTAGCGGGCTGAACTCGCATTACATTGGCAGCAATGTGGAATTCAGAATAACTGTGAATAATATCTACAGCGGCGAGGAATGGAAGGGTGATTCCTACTCCTACCTGCATGATGATCTCTACTATGTGAAAATCTCAATTCTATCCGACAAGGTGACCAATGCTGATGGCAAGGTCCATAGCAACCTGGTGAATCCCATGGAACCAGGCTCCTTGAACACATACAACGGACCCGATGGAAAAGGATACAACATTTCAAGTTCCTGGACCTTTTACAATAACGAGGACAATGACTACTTCGCCATGTATATCAAAGCTCAGGGTATCAAGGAAGGGTATTACACATTACCCGTCCAGATCACTGGACGGATTCAGGTGGACTTTTCCTCAACGGACCCTTCAGGGTATGTCTGGTTTACTTTCAATGAGCAGGTCGAGATGACCTTCTTCGTTTCAAGCTACATTTCCGGTGCTTCCGATGATATGACCATAAGCGGGTACGAAAATGGATACTGTCCCATTTATGCCGGGTCGAAATACCTAACCTTCATCGGATCCAGTATCTCACCCCAGGGTCCGGCTATGAACGAATTCGAATTGGAACTGACCCTCCCCCTGGAATATTTCTCCATCGATAACAGTATCATTAGCATCTCCTCGTTCTCTTATTCAAGAACACCTATGTGGAAGGTGGATATTTCTGAGTTCACCCCTCCGGGGAAGTACGTTGGATATGTGAATTTCAAGTACTATGTCGGGGAGCTTTTCATTTACGAAGGTCCCTACAACATCACGTTGTCTGTCGCTCCGACCCCGCTGCTCATCGGACCAGATACGAAAGACATGACCGTCCCCACTTTCACAATAACACAAAAGACCATCGAGGAGACTGTTACAGTACAGTTCACCAATTCTGGGAATGTCCCTCTCCTTTCCGCGAAGGTCCGGCTCGATCTCGATTCATCCATGTTCCTCCAGCAGAAGTATTTCTACTACGACGAGGACAATTACGCACGTAAGGTCTATCCACCGCTCGAATTCGAGACGGAAGAGGTGGGTATCGGAGAGACGTTCACTGCTGCATTCCCTGCTGTATCCATCGCGAGGATGCTTCCACCAGGAGACTATCTTGTTCCCTTTGATTACGAGGCGATATATGTCGACCCCTCCGATGACACGGGGATGGGTATAAGGCTCACATCCTACCAGTATGATGAGATGGGAATAGAGGAGTACATGGGGATTATGTGGTTCAGGTCCGACCCTAGGAAGACCGACCTCAAAAGACCGCATATCATGATCAGGGTTATGGACGATGATGATATGCCCGAATTTGAACTGGAAACGGACGAGGTCCTAAGTACTGGGGACAGCGGGAGGTACATCCATTTCATCCTGAGGAATATGGAATTCTATGACATAACGGATGCCAACATCCAGATATGGTCGAGCGATCCCTCCCTTATATGGAATCCCAATTCCCCAAGCGATCCTGCTCTTCTAGCGGAGTTGAAAGGGGCAAGGATAGAGGGAAGCGATATCTACTCTTACGGAACTCTAAGCCTTTATTCCAGGGTTGACGTTTCAAAGGAGGCAGGAAGCGGCCTTTTCGAGATATATACCACTCTTTCAGGGAACAATGATAAACTGGAAATGGTTGCGGGGAATAGGTCTTCCTTCATCCAGATAAAGGCCGAGCCCGGAAGGTTGGATGTTGCTTCCATCTCCACCTCCTCGGTGAAACCAGGAAAGGATTTCAAGCTCACCCTGACCCTGATAAACAACGGTGATGTTTCGGTCCAGGATTACATGATAATGATCTCGTGCCAGGACAATATGATATGCGTCGAACAACCCATTATATCCGGTGGGGTGGTTGGATCGGGGCAGACCGTGACCATCGAATTCTCTTGCCACGCCAGCGATTGCATGGACTACGAGATGTCATCTGGGATCTTCGTCCTGACGAAGTTGAATGATGCAGAAGGCAACCAGGTAGACTTCTCGGATGGTGAAGGATCCATGTTGAACGTCATGGCCGCCAGGGAACCGGACGAGCTTCACACGACGAACGCTGTAAGAGATACCGCCAGGTACTTCTTCTTGGCCGTCCTTTTCGCAGCGATCATCCTGTCCCTAACCGTTATTGGATCGATCTTCCTCTTCCTCAAGGCAAAATACGGGGGTGTTCTGAAATCGAAGGAAAAGACGCCCGGGGCAGAGAGAACGAAGGATATCGATAAAAAGGAAGAGACGGTCGAGAAGGATGAGGGACCTAAACCTGAAGCACCCTCCCGGCAAACGCCTCAGACTCAGCCGCCATCTCCTCCGGTCATTCAGCAGACACCGGTCCAATCTGTCCAGAACGAGTTCATGAAAGCCCCTCCTCCGACCACCGGCAATATTCAGCAATCGCCCCCCCAGCAGATGCTTCCCATACAGAAACCGATCGATCCTGATGATGAACTGAAGGACGTCTTTGACAGTGGCTCCAAGGTGGATGACCTCTTCAATTGACCAAGAGAGAGAAGCAGTATCAGACGGGCCTGCTCATCCGGGCAGGTCCCTTCCCTTGCAAAATATTATTACCGAGCCCTGGAATAGGGGCATCATGAAGAGACAATATTTGGTTATCGTCTCCATACTTACGATGGCTGTTCTCGTCGTGGCAGGTGTATACATCGTCTCAAGTAACAAGGAAAAGGGGCCCGAAGGACCCGAAGGTCCCTTAGAAGCCGAATGGACCACCCTCATGTGGCTGGATGGAGAGGGCGACCTCGGGGAGTGGAACATGATGTTGTGCAACCTCCACTTCCTCGAGATGGTCCCGGACAACGAACTTGTGAACGTGATTGTGGTCATCGACAAGGAGCTTGAGGGCGACACCAGGCTGCTGGAGGTCAGGCAGGGCGGGTCCCTTGAGCTGAACCTCACGGATATCGATCCGGAGTGGTCCCACGGGGAACTCAACATGGGAGACGGCGACCAGCTCCTGAAGTTCCTCAGATGGGGGGCAGACAATTACCCTGCCAGGAAGTACAACGTACATCTGGCTGACCATGGCGGAGGTTGGCGGGGGATCTGCTGGGACGTTCTATCCGGCGACCATCTCGACCTGCCGGAGCTCGGCAGGACGATGGAAGCATTCAGCGAGCACATAGGCAGGAACACGGATATCCTCTCCACCGAGGCGTGCCTCGTGGGAATGGTTGAATTCGCCTACGAGCTCAGGACCTCCTGTGACTATTTCATCGGGGGATCCACCTACGGCTGGGGGGCAGAGGCCCGTCCGGAGGAGGACGTTTGGGAACCCGGCAACTGGCAGTATGATGCTTGCTGGGGAGAGCTTTCGGAAAAACCAGTGATGAGCGGTGAGCAGTTCGCCCTAGTAATGGGTCAGACATTCCTTCCTTACGGCCCCTGGAGGGCACCGCCATTCATCCCGAAGGAGGGGTATTCCGACGTCTTCGGTGTCTTCAACCTTTCATATGCAGAACCTCTCGTGGAGTCCCTGGACGGCCTGTCTCGCGAATTAACGGGGAAGGTCACGGGCATAGGTCAGACCGTGAACCAGGCGCTACTCATCAACTCGGTAATTGGACACCCCGAATACCAGGGAGAGGAGCTCTATACCGAATATTTCTCCCATCAGATGGACTGGATCGGTTACGGAGCTGTCTACACGAACTACGATATCTACGATTTCGCATATCAGCTTTCAAAGGCCAGTGCCGGAACCCTCCGGTCCTCGTATTCCGGCGAGATCATGGATGCCGTGGAGGACCTCATACTCCTGTACCGGAACACCATGGATGACGGGGGTCACCCCGATGCTCACGGAGTATCGATATACATCCCATACAGGTCATCTGAATACAATCCGGCCTACGAGGACACGCAGTTCGCCAAGGATACTGGATGGGACGAGTTCATCAAGGCTGTTCACTGGACCTGATGGTGAAGCTTGATCATCTCTTCATGAGCGACCTGGATGCGTCTCCAAGCTCCACGGCAATCGCATAAGCCTTGGTGATATGCAGTAGGAGTTCTTCCAGCTCCTTCTCCTTCTTCATCAGGAACCTCTCCTTCTCGAGGAGGTCCTTCTCCCGTCCTCCGTATTGATTTATTATCTTGACCTGACGATCCACCGCCTCCTCCTTCTTCATCAATTCCGCCTCCCTTTTCCTGAGGTCGACCTCGATCCTCGAGAGCTTCTCCCTTTCCGTCTGCATCTCGCCCAGCTTCTTCTCGAGATATCCCCTGACCTGTTCGTAGTATTCCTCCACCTGTTTTGAATATTCCATCCAGACCTTCTCCCGCTCCTCGATCGACGCCTCCTTCTCCCAGTCCTTGGCCTCATCGAAGCTCTCCCTGATGCCCTTGTTCTTCAGTATGGCATATGCCTCGTTGACCAGTTTCATCTGCTCAAGTGCCTTGATGTTGTTACCAATCTTGTCGGGATGGAGCTTCAAAGCCAGGTTCTTGTAGGCCTTCTTGATATCCTGCGGTGCTGCATCCTGCCTCACACCGAGAACCTCGTAGGGATCAAGGTCCATTTACTCTTCACCGATGTGTCATTGTCCGTCCGGTTATTATAGGGTGTCGGGATTATTCCTGGAATTCACGTTGTTCGATCAACATCCATGCAGCGACCATAAGTACCGGTCTGTCGATATCCGGACATGGGTTGGTTGAGAAGGAGGGAGCGGGAAGAAGGTCGGGGAACGGTTTATTCATGGTCCCTGGCGATACTGTGCCTCCTTCTGACCTCGGCCATTTTCATTTTCCTGGGGATCCATCTCTTCATCGCCTATTTCACCTCGATGAACCTTGCTGTCTTCCTACTCTTCGGGCTAGATAAATTGATGGCCTTCGCGAACGGGCCGAGGGTTCCGGAGCGTCTGCTGTTCGCATCCATCCTGTTAGGGGGTGGACCTGGGGCCGGTTTCGGAATGTTGGTTTTCGGGCACAAGGTCCGAAAGATCCATTACTGGATATTTGTCGCCACGTTCACCGTACTTTGGCTGATACCCTTCCCCCTCATTTTCCTATGATAAGCATATTTAACAACAATGACGAAAATTTATAATATTTTTCGTAATACGAAATATATAATAAAAAATATTTCGATATTTTAATATCTGCTACGAAAAACGAAATTATTTATAGGTGATGCGCATCACACCCACTCATGAGTGAAAGGAAGCAGGACCTTGATGACAGGATACTGAGACTCCTGAAAGAAGATTCGAGAAGGTCGAATGTCTCCATAGCCGGGGAAATCGATGTCTCCGAGGGACTGATCAGACAGAGGATAGCCCGGATGAGGGAGAACGGAACCATCAGAAAGTTCACCATCGAAACCATGTCCAGAGGGCTCAAGGCAGTCATAGAGGTCAATATCGAGGTAAATGTCCACACGACAGATATCGCCCGGAGCATCAGGGACCTGCCAGGTGTGGAAAGGGTGTTCGAGACCTCCGGGGTCACGGACATAATCGCCATACTCGATGTCGAGGATACTTCCAGGCTCAACGATACCATAGAGGCCATCAGAGCGCTTGGCCCGATAACGAACACCAGGACAAAACTAGTCCTCGGTGAGCTCTAGCCGGAAGGGAAAACAGAGATGATACAGATACTTGATTCCACCCTCAGAGAGGGGGAGCAGACACCCGGTGTCACGTTCACGTTGAAGGAGAAGCTCGAGATCGCACGACTCGTGGATGATTTCGGCGTCGATCTCATCGAAGCGGGACATCCCGCGGTGTCGAGAGATGTGAAATGCGCTGTCAGGACCATAGCGAACGAGGGATTGAACGCGGGCGTGCTGGCCCATTGCAGGGCCATGAGGGGCGATATAGATCTTGCACTGGACTGCGATGTCGAGTGGATCGGACTCTTCATGAGTGTTCTCGAGGACCGGTTGAAGGTCCATTTCAAGAAGGACCTGGACCAGGTCTGCATCATGGTGAATGACTCGGTACAGTATGCGAAGGACCACGGTCTCAAGGTCAGATATACGCCCGAGGACACGATAAGATCCCATTTCGAGAGCGTTGTGAAGGTATCCGGGGCCGCCCTTTCTGCCGGAGCCGACCGCATAAGCGTTGCCGATACCGTCGGTGCGGCAACCCCCGCAAAGATGGGGGTTTTCGTGAAGAACCTCAGGGAGAGGACCGGAGCTGAGGTCAACGTCCACTGCCACAACGATCTCGGGCTTGCCCTTGCGAACTCACTTTCTGCGTTCGAGAACGGAGCTGTGCTGGTGGACACCTGCGTCAACGGTCTCGGGGAAAGGGCGGGAATAACGAGCCTTGCCGAGCTCGTGATGGCCCTGAAGGTCCACTACGGGATAGACAACGGATGGAAGCTCGACCTGCTCCCCATGATCTCCGACAGGGTCGAGGAGCTCTCGGGCCTTAGAGTTGCGTCGAACGCCCCGATCGTTGGGGATAACGCCTTCTCCCACAATGCGGGTCTTCACGTTTCCGCAGCCCTGCTTAGGCCTTCATTTTACGAGATATTCTCCGCCGAAACCGTCGGAAGGACGAGGAGGTTCGAGCTCGACAAATTCTCCGGAAGGGATCTGCTGGACGAGATACTAAACAGGAACAGCATACCTCTGAACGAGTGTCAGATGTCAGATCTGATGCTCAGGATCAAATCCAGGGAGAAGGGTTCTTTCACCGAGGAAGAGGTCCTTGGCGCCGCCAGGAGCGTCTACGAGGGAAAGTGACGTAATTGTCTATGAAATTAGTATTATATCTAAAGAATAAATACGAATATCGTAATAAAATTACGATAATAAGAAAGTTTTTATATGATGTGCGATTACACTCGCACGATCCATGTGAAAAATGGAGGGAAAGAAATGAACAACGAATGTCCAATGTGCGGATGCGAGCTTGATTACGAGAACGTGGAGCTCAACGAGCTCCTGCCCTGTCCCGACTGCGGGAGCGACCTCGAGGTGACCTCTCTGGAACCATTCACCCTCGATATGGCCCCTCTCGAGAAAGAGGACTGGGGCGAGTAAGGAGGATGGACCGGTTGAAACTTG
>JBLIRL010000088.1:0-11241 GCA_049472275.1 Thermoplasmatota archaeon
GGTGGTGGATCTCGACAACCCCTACATCCTCGCCGCCCAGCTCGCCTGCGCCGCGGCCGAACTTCCCCTCGATCCCGACGACGGACGCTACTTCGGGTCCGATCTCGATTTCTTCGATCCCGAATGCTGTCTGTACTCCTTCCTCCCGTCCCTGATAGGCATCGGACTTATCGTCATCGGAATCAAGAACCATTACGGCAAGGTAAGGGAATGGACGTCCTCAGGAGACGGAGAACAGGGTGTGTTCGGGAACAGTGGAGGTTACGAGATCGAGTGCGCCTTCTGCGGGGAGAAGCACGCCATAAAGAACCCGAGGAGGCCTGTGAGGAAGGTTTGCAGAAGGTGCAACCGGAGAATAAGGACCAGGATCAAGGAAGGCAGAATAATCCAGGACCATGTGGAACCCGTTTATCGTGACTGTCCCAGATGCAAGGGGAAGATCGTCCTTCGGAACACCATTACACCGCTCATCATCATTTGTCCTGAATGCCACCTCAAGATAGGCAGGGAGAAGGAGGGAGTGAAGAAGAAGAGAATCAAGCCCGGGACACTCGAGTGTCCCAAGTGCTTGAATACGATCGAGATCCCCGAGGGGGAGGACAGTGGGAAGTTCAAGTGCCCTGAATGCGGGGCGAAGATCAGGATCGTAGGCGATCCGAGGTGACCGGGATCGGAAGGATTGTGATCAGTATGAAGGACGGGACCAGGACCATCAGGACCTTCGATTCCTCCCTGATGTATCGATGGAAGAAATACTGGTTTCTTCCGGCGCTCCTGCTTTCTGTGATGGGAGCCGTATCCATTCTCGTTCTTTACGTCTCGACCATGGCAACGAGCTATCTCGTTTTAATACTCCTCCTGCCTATCCTCATCGCATTTCCAATGATCCTGGCCTTCAAGGCAAGCTTCTATCATGTCATATTTCCTCCCAGAATAATTTTCACGAACAGGTACATCGAGGTCCCCAACAATGAATTCGATTTCAAGCCGCTTGTCCGGATCGGATACGAGCGCCTGATGTACATGACCCTGGTTACCTACGACTACTGGAAGGACGGGATATTCACCTTCGTGTTCAACAACACCGATGTCAAGGCCTCCAGGGTGATAGGGGATCTCTCCGAGATCGACGTGAACAAGGTCCATAGGATCTCCATCTACTATGTATCGGATAACAGGTGGGGATCCTCATCTGTCGAGATCAGGGAAGACTTCTTCCGAACAAGGGATGAGTTCCTTGGATTCGTCGGATACATCATGGAGTATCCGAGGAGCAGCAGGAAACCCAGGAGGTTCGAGCCGACCGGGGAGCTGCTTGAAAAGGTGGAGCCCTTTAAAAGGCTGAAGGGGGCGGGGGAGATCGTCAGACCGGGAAAGGAAAATATCTACAACGACAGGTTCCTCAACAGGATATTCTCCCCGAACCTAACGAAGATCGCTCTTTTGCCTTTTACGATCGGTGGCATGCTTTCATTCGGCGGAGTTCTTATCCGATCGAAGGCCCTGATCCTTGTCGGAGGAGCGGTCATGGCGGCCCCCTTCCTGATCATGATGGCCTTCATGATCCCCGGACTGATAATGGCCTTCGGGTTCTGCGGCCCGCACAATTTTCATTTCTCGACGACCATGGGTATATCCGATTACGGACTGTTCTTCTACAAACGACCGGGCGAGGGCGGCAGGACCATGGACTTCATCGTCCCGTGGAAACTCGTGGAACTCGTGAAGTACTCGAGGGTCCTGAGGTCGTTCGCAGTGTATCAGAAGGTCCTTCTGGTCGATCATGGAAAGGGTATCGGACCATGGGCGGGGGTCCCCTGTTTCTTCTTCACCAACAGCGATGCTCTTGTGGAGATGGAGAGGCAGATCGCCAGAAACGGAATTAAGTATGAAAAGCATTGAAGGTAAGACCCGGTCTTCTTAAAGGGATGGGAATGTCCGCTCGAAGCATCAAGATCACTCCGAGGTATTACCTCAAGTTGTTCCTCATAGTATTTCTGGTGGTTCTCATCGGGGCGCTCTCCATGATCCTTCTGAGAGGTTCCGATCTGGACATCTCCGGCTGGAGGATGATCCTGTCGATCGTCATGATCGGGATCCTTCTTGTCGCAATGGTGACCACGATATTCACCGAGAGGAACAAGGTCCTCCTGATGGTCAGGAAAGACCTTGACGAGACCTGCGAATCTATAGAGAGATTCCTACTCGAAAACGGCCTGGAGTATGAACTGGATACCAAGGAGGTGTTCCTTCTTGGGAGGGTCAGGAAGTTCCGGCTCGTGAAAAGCGGCTACCGGATAAAGATCACGGAAAATATCACACACGACCTCTACATCTACTTCCAGCCGGCCAGAAAGCTCAGGGTGGAGGGAAGGTTCATCGAGGAGAGTCTGATGAGGAGCATCAAGGGATTGAGGGACATTAACGGATGAGGCCAGCATGCCCTTTCCCGGGAAAAGGGGAACATGATGATCCTTTTTTTCTACTCACTCATGGACCAGGAGCTCGTACTGGAGCTGTGCTATGGAGCGGTCAAGGATATCCACGATATCATCGAGCTGTTCTTCCGTTATTATGAAGGGAGGCGCCAGCATTATGTGGTCGCCCCCGTCCACTATCGATGAGACGCGTCCCGGATAAACGTACAATCCGTTCTTGAGGCAGATCTGCTGGAGTCTGCTTCCGACCTTGTAATCAGCCGGGTACGGTTTCTTGGTCTTCCTGTCATGGACGAACTCGATCCCCGCAAGGAGCCCCGTGCATCTCACATCCCCCACCATGGGGTGCCTCTTCAGGGAGTTCAATCCCTTCAGGAAGTAATCTCCGAGCTTTGCCACCCTGTCCACGTAATTCTCCTCGACCAGTATCCTGAGGACCTCGAGGCCGACAGCTGCCGAGAGCGGATTCCCGGCGAAGGTGTGGCCGTGGACGAAGGCGCTTCCGGGGGCCTTCGAGATGACATCGTAGACCTTCTGGTCTATTATCAACGCCCCCAGCGGCGAATATCCGCTTGAGATCCCCTTGGAGAGGGCTATCATGTCCGGGAACACCTCGTAATGCTCCATGGCGAAGAACTTCCCGGTCCTCCCGTATCCCGTCATCACCTCGTCGGCGATGAACAGCACGTCGTACTTGTGGCATATCTTCTGGATTATCCTGTAGTATCCCTTGGGGGGGCCTACCGCGGGAGCCGAAGCTCCGATTATCGGCTCCGCTATGAACGCGGATATGTTCTCGGGGTCCTCAGACACTATCACCCTTTCAAGGTCGTGGGCGCACTCGAACGCGCAGGACTGCGGGGTCTTTCCGAACGGACACCGCCAGCAGTACGGTGTGGATATCCTCGGGAACTGGGCGAGAAGAGGGAGGTAAAGCTTCCTCCTCGGATAGTGGCCCGTCATGGAGAGGGCGCCGATGGTCGCTCCGTGGTAGCTCGTGGTCCTCGATATCACCTTGTACTTCTGCATGTTCCCGTTCTCTACGTGATACTGTCTGGCGAGCTTCAGCGTGGTCTCCACTGCCTCCGATCCGCCCGATGCGAAATAGACCCTGTTCAGCCTCCTCGGGGTCAGTTTGATAAGCTCGGCCGAGAGTCTCAGGCAGGGTTCGTTCGTGAACGTCGACATGTGGGTGTATGCAACCTTCCGGGCCTGTTCAGCCAGCGCCTCGATGACCCTTCCGTTCCCGTGCCCCAGACATACGACTGCAGCTCCCGCCGCCCCGTCGATGATCCTGTTGCCCTTCTTATCGAAAAGGTAGATGCCTTCCGCCCTGTCGACCATGATGTACTTCCTGGCAAGGTCCCGGTAGAAGATGTGCCCGTCCGTCAATCCGTTGGCGCCTCTCAAGGGGCCGACCCCCGTACCGGAGAATAGACGTTGAGTGTGACCGCCTCAACATCCTCCATGTTTGCGGCGGCATGGGGGACATCGGGCGGTATGTGGATTATGTCCCCCGCCCCGAAAATCGACCTTCTTCCCCCGACGATGAACTCGAGGGACCCCCTCTCGCCTATGGTCAACTGCTCCTCGGGATGTGAATGCTCCTCGAAGACCGACCCGGGAAGATATCTGTACATCACCACCTGGATGCTTCCCATCGTGACGGTCCTTCTGTAGATCCCTGCCCTGGCCTCGACCTCTTCCACATCGCTCCATTTGATGCTTTCCATCTCCTTCAAGCAGAGCCCCCTTCTCACCCCGTTTCGCATTGAGAAAGTTTATTAATCAATGGTTCCCCCGGGAAGGTGAAAGTATAAACATCCTCCAATGTGCCAAGGGCGCTTTTATTTACTGCTTCCGTTTCTTGGACCTTTTTCCGCTTATGAAAAGAAGCTCCTTGATCCTCTCGGAGTGGGCCCTCACGACATAGGGTTCGAGGAGGTCCTCCATATCCTCGATGCTCTCACCTCCGTATCCGGTGGATTTCACGGCATCGATATGACGCTCCATTATATCCTCGAGGATGAGCGAATCCAGCCTGGCGAAATCTATCAAAACGACCTGCCCCCCGGGTTTGACGGTCCTCGCCATCTCCCGAACGAGCTTCTCGGGATTTGGCACGTCCACGAAGTGGATGGTGGATATAACGGCATCGAGGTACCCGCCCTTCAGCGGTATGTCATCGTATCTCGAGGGGAACGATGAAACGTCCACTGCGAACTCCGATCCAAGGTCCATGTCGATGTCCTTCTTGGACCCGAGCACGAGGAAGATGAGCTCACCCTCCTCCATTTCGGGAACCAGATCCACCGCTCTCTGGACCCCCTGCTTCGTGGGGGAGCACACGACTCCCACGGTGATGTCTTCGCCAAGGGGTCTGAGAAGGGATCCGACCTTCTCCCTTGCTTGTTTGTACAGCTGGGAGGTCTTCAGATTGAAATGTATGTTGCTAGTGAAGTGGAGTGCGTTGTAGAGCTCCGCGATCCCCTGATCGGTTATCTCGAAGTACTTCCTCTCCACGCCCCTTGAGAGGATGTTCCTCATGCCCGTCTCCATCTGCTCGATATCGCTCTTTTTCATCTTCAGCCTCTTTATAAGACCGTCCTTCTCGAGCTTCTTCAGGACCGGGTAGAGCTTGCCGGTGGTGACGGAATCCTCCCCCCTGTGTTCGTTCAGCATCAGCCTCATCTCGTTGCCGTAACGCTTGGTGCCCATGAGATAGTAGAGGATCTCGAGTTCGAACCAGTAGATGCTCGGAACGCCCGGAAGCGGTGCTGCCATGCTGATCTCCGAACATGGATACCACTGCCGGATAAATAATCTTTACTTCTATTCTTACATAACTTAGTAATTCCTCATACATTTTATGTATGAAAATAAACTATAAATATTTCTTCTCTCATACACTTTATCGATGAGTTCTTCTCCTGATCTTCACGGGGCCACACTCGCCAATGAACCGGAGCGTCTCTATCCGATGATGGATGCAGTGGAGGTGCCCAGGTGAAGAGGATTGCCACGCTCGATTTTATCAGGGGGCTCTGCATAATGGGAATGGCGGCCCTCCACGTGTTCGGAAGGGTCTACGATTCATCCTGGCTGGGTACCGACCAGATGTCGGATAAATCGCTGCTCCACATCACCGGGCTTCTTTCCCTGGCATATTTCGGGGGAATGGCGGGCCTTTTCCTGATGGTCTCCGCGACATCGCACACCCTTTCGATACAGGGCCAGCTGAGGAAGGGTAAGAAACTCGAAAGCGTCATACTTCGACAGATGTCCGTCGGCATCGTTCTTCTGATCTTCGCCTTCCTTGCGGAATCGACCATAGGACACCACGGTTTCCTGGGAAGAATGGCCTACTATGATGTCTCGACGGGGACATCACTGATGGAAGCTGTATCTGCGAACTCGGCGCGGGTCCTGTACCGCGGTTTCCATTTCATGACGCTGCACACCATCGCCTGGTGCATCATCATAAACTCTGCCATCCAGTATTTCCTCTACAGGAAGGGGGGGATAGAAAAGATCGCAAGGAACGTCAAGATATACATCGGACTCTCGGCCCTGACCATTTTACTCACGCCCCTGATGTGGTGGATCGCGGGAATGGTGGTCGCAGGCTATCCGTTCGGAACTTATCCTGGGACCGACCTGATGGTCCAGTACCCTCTGGCAGGCCACAGCGGCGTCCTGGACTATGTGAAACTGTTCTTCCTCGGACCGCTGGCAGGTCAGACGGAACCTCTTTTCCCCTTCCTGTTCATATCTTTCATCGGAGCCATCGCGGGCATTTATCTCTCCATGAACAGGCCGCCGAGATATTTCCCCCACATTGGAATGAAGATCGGAGGCATCATGTTCTTCATCGGGATCGCGGGGATCGCCTTCATGTGGCTGACAGGGCTCGATTCCGTTCAGAACCTCATCGACAACACATACCAGATCCTTAGATTGAAGATCTGGTTCCCGCTCCTTCTCCTGACGACCGGCGGTCAGCTCGTCTTCCTGATGATGGCCATCAGACTGGTCGAATACAGGGGTGTGGGGGCAGAATTCGCAAGGAGGACGACATTCTTCCGAAGGTTCGGTGCGGTATCGCTGACGATCTACACGTTCCAATATCTTGATGCGGTGCCTCTGAACATAATCAGCCTCTTCCCCGGGATCAATGTCCTTACGGGGAGGGAGGGCCTTTTCTGGGCAGTCCTTGCCGTCGTCGGTTCGATCCTCACATGGCATTTCGTTCTGCTGCTCTGGGAGAGGAAGGATTTCAAGGGATCTGCGGAATGGTCGTTCGCCGTGATCCTCGCTCAGCTTCAGAGATTGTTCAGCCGAAGGAGTGCTCCCAGCACACTCAAATGGCACGAGGTTCCGAAACTGAAGCTCACATTGGACGATGTGAAGGTCGAATGGCTGAGCGTTGTCCCGAAGAATCCCAGGGGTCTGGATCGCTTCAGGGATTCCATCCTGTCTACATATCTCGCCTTCATCGGACTGGTAATATTCCCGTTGTCGATCCTTGCCCATTCCGTTGCCAAGAGGGCAAGGGAGACCGAGGGGGAGAACAGGTTCAACCGGCTCTCGCTGAAGGTCTCAAGATGGGGGCTTGCCTGGGGATCTTTCGCTACCTTCTGGATGTCACAGGTCAGGGGGATCATGATCTGAAAGGCTCAAGATTTTCCAGCAATCACCGCAAACTCGGTTGAATCAGGATCGAAGGGATCCCCCGCCACGTTTGAAAGGTACTCCCCGATCTTGAATCCGTGGTCCTCGAACTCCCTGGAAATATCTTCCTTCGAGAAATACTGAAGCCAATTGTAGATGGTTCTTTTCCGGTTCCTTTCAAATATTGTGTATTTGTCAAGTACGACCTTCTCATCATCGTATTTGAACACATTGAGAAAACCGTAGTATTTGTTCGGGGACCAGAACTGGTTCAAGGAGTTCACTTCGTAGGTAGAGAGCTCCTTTCTCTCATCGAATCCTTTCAGTGAATAGACATCGAGAAGGATCGAACCGCCATCATCAATGATGGTATGGAACTTCTTGAGCAGTTTCTTCCTCTGATATGGGGAAAGCACGCAGAAGTCGCCCATTATCATTATGATCAGGTCGAACTTCTTTTGAGTTTGAAATTCCAGATAGTCCTCATTGACATAATCGATGTCCAATCCGTTCCCCTTGGCTTCTTCCCTGGCATATCCAATAGACCTTTCCGAGAAATCAATCCCCGTGACCTGGGCTCCAGCTGATGCCAACCTTGTCGTATAGAGACCAGGGCCGCATCCGAAATCGGCGATCCTGGTACTTCCGCCCACACCGAACCTGTCCACTATCCATCGGACCGAGCGCTGAATGAATTCGATCCTCCTCGATGACAGGTCGACGCTGCCATCCAGATGAAATTTCAACATCTGAGATGAAGTGTGATCATCAGCCCACAGCTCCCTGGCCGTATAGTATTGAAAGGGTTTGGGCCGATCATGCAGCTCCTCAAGTTCATCATAGAACATGAAACAGGATATGGGACAATGTATAGAAGATATGCTGATCGAGCTGCAGAAGCAGGCCTTGGATTAACGAAAATGCTCGAGAATCCATTTTTCTATCCCGTCCCTGACGAAAGAGTAAGCCTTCTCCGGGACCCATCCCTTCTCAACAAGGTCCGGAGGATCTAAGAAGCAACGGTGCGTGTATTTTTTTGCTCCGGGAAAGAAGGGGCACCTCTCTTTGGCGGTGTCGCAGACTGTCACGACCTCGTCGAACTCGATGCCCATGAACTCATTGACGGATTTGGATCTGAGAGAGGAGCTGTCCACGCCCTTCTCTTCCAGTGCAGAAATGACCTTTGGATGCACCTCGGTGGCCTCGGTCCCGGCACTGAAAACCTCGAATCGGTCTCCGAAATGATGTCTGAGCAGGGCTTCCGCCATCTGCGATCTGCATGAGTTGTGAGTGCATATGAAAAGGATCTTCTTCCTCATCTCAATTTCCTCCCGCTCCGTACGGAGATCCATCGTTCTCAGAAGTTCGACACCATCTCTCACCCAGATGGCAGTTTCGATGGAGGAAACAGGTCCTCCTGCAGATGTAGACCAGCAGAAGCATGGTCGGGACCTCTATCAGCACACCGACCACTGTCGCCAGAGCTGCTCCGGACGACAGACCGAACAAGACCGTTGCCGTAGCAATAGCTACCTCAAAATGGTTGGATGCTCCGATCATCGATGCAGGAGCGGCGTCCCTATAACTCAGCTTTAGAAATTTGGATAGGACAAAGTATCCAAGAGCGAAGATGAGAATGGTCTGAATGAAGAGCGGGATGGAAATCCAAAATATTGTAAGGGGATTCTCGACGATGACCTCTCCCTTGAAGGAGAATAGCAGAACCAAAGTTCCCAGTAGAGCTATGATGCTAACCGGGGTCAGGAAATGCATGAACCTCTTCTCGAACCAATCCTTGCCCTTGTACCTGATTATCAGCTTTCTTGATACATAACCGGCCGCAAGGGGAAGTGCGACATATACGGAGACCGAGAGGAGAATCGTCTCCCATGGTATTGGCATGGAATTCACTCCCAGCAGAAATCCGCCGAGAGGAGCGTAGAGAAACAGCATCGTCAGCGAATTTATCCCCACCATTACCAGAGTGAGACCGTCATTGCCCCGGGCAAGATATCCCCACACGAGGACCATGGCGGTGCAGGGAGCTATTCCGAGCAGAATGGCTCCCGAGATATAGCTCCTCCACAGCTCCACTTCCTCACCGTTCACTACTTCGGTCCCGTCCAGAAAACCCTTGAACAGGAACCCGAGAAAGAAGGTCGCGATCAGGAACATTGTGAAGGGTTTCACGGCCCAGTTTATGAGAAGCGTCATCAGGACCGGCTTCGGGGTCTTCGCCGCCTTGAGCACCTCTCCGAAGTCTATCTTCACCATGATAGGATACATCATGAAAAAGAGTGCGACCGCTATGGGGAGGGATACCTGGAAGATGGAGATCGAATCCATCGTTCTGGAAACCTCCGGCAGTAATTTGCCCAGGCCTATCCCTGCCCCGATGCAAAGGAGAACAAAGAGAGTCAGATATTTTTCGAATACGGAAAGCCCGCGTCCACCAGACATCCTTTCAACATCCTCTGGGTCATCAGAACGGCCATACTATTTCAAATTTTTTTGAAATGATTTTACATTGATCGTTTGTATAGAACTCCTGAATCAGCTTATCTCGACGTGCTTGCCTTCCACCTTGTAAACGACCTTTTCCGCTATCTTGCAGCAGTGGTCCCCGCATCTCTCGAGGTACCTGGCCACCATCACGTAATGGGTGCATCTTGTGATCGTCTTCGGATCCTCCATCATATAGGTCAGGCACTCCCGGAAGATGGAATATCTCTCCTCATCCAGTATGTCATCCCTGTCCTCGAGATCATCTATCAGGGAAAGGTCCTCCGTTTCCCATGCTTTGAGAACATCATCGAGCATGCCGGCGATGATCTTTGCCATGTTGGGAATATCAATGAGCTTCTTGACATGGGGCTGGTCCGCAATTTGCAGGGTGACCTTGGAGATGTCATACCCGTAGCGGCCGATCCTCGTCAGATACGTGATCATCTTCAGGATGCAGGCAAGGTTCCTCATGTCGCTGGCCATGGGTTGGTACAGTGCGAGCATCCTGAGAGCCTTCTCCTCTGTACCGTGGTCGAGATCGTATAACCTGTCCTTCCTCGCAAGCACCTCATTTGCCAAGGCCTTGTCACGGTCTTTCAGTGATGCTACTGCATCCAGAAGCATGGACCGGGCCAGGTTTCCCATTTCCCTGACATCGTCATTGATGATTTTCATATCCTTGTCGAACTTGTCTGGCATCAGATCACCTATCCGAACCTGCCTGTAATATATCTTTCCGTCAGCTCTTCCCTGGGTCTCTCGAATATCTGCCTGGTCCTTCCGAACTCTATGAGCTCCCCGAGGTACATGAAGCCAGTGAAATCGGAGATCCTCGCAGCCTGCTGCATGTTATGAGTGACTATCACCACGGTATACTCCTTCTTGAGCTCGTTGATGAGATCCTCGATCTTTGCGGTTGCTATGGGATCGAGAGCCGAACACGGCTCGTCCATAAGTATGACGTCCGGTTCCACGGCAAGTGCACGAGCGATGCACAACCTCTGCTGCTGCCCTCCGGAAAGACCCATCGCGGAATCGTTGAGGCGGTCCTTCACCTCGTCCCACAGGGCGGCATCTTTCAGCGATTTCTCCACGATCTCCTTGAGCTTTCTCTTGTTGCGAATTCCTAGAAGCTTGGGACCGTAGGCTATGTTGTCGAAAATGGATTTTGGAAAGGGATTCGGTTTCTGGAAGACCATCCCGATCCTGCGTCGGAGAGCAACGGGATCTACCTTCTTCTGAAGGATGTCCATCCCCTGCCATTCTATCTGACCGTTGTAGGTACAGCCGACTATCTCGTCGTTCATCCTGTTGATATTCCTCAGAAGGGTCGATTTTCCGCAGCCAGAAGGGCCAATGAACGCTGTGACGCGCTTCTCCGGGATCGTCATCGTCACATCCTTGATGGCCTGCTTGCCGGAATAGAAGATGTTCACTTTCTTGATCACAATATCGTTCTTGTTATCCCTAGGGGGGTTTTTCTTCTTTCCATCATGGGGGGGTTGAGAATTCCCCTCCTTGTTCTTTCCATTGTTCAGAAATCCGAACACCATCACCAATCCCTCCTTTTCTGGCTGCGGTACCTTATGAAGATAGCGATGCCGTTCATGAATAGCAGAATGACCAG
>JBLIRL010000089.1:0-11122 GCA_049472275.1 Thermoplasmatota archaeon
GATGCGTATACACTATTGCGTGCGGCGCACGAGCACAAGGAACCTCTGTTCGAGACACTGTCGCGTGCAGATGTGCTTACACTTGATGTCCCCGAGCACGTTGTCGCCCTCATCTTTAACAGGAGCATCCTTCCCCGACCGGACCTCGTCGAAAATCTGCTCGATGCTCTTTTTGTTCGCCTTCCGGACAACATAAGGCAACGGTACTTTCTGGCCGTTCACCTCCCTTTCTATCAGTATCGAGATGTCCACATCCCTGAAGATCACGACCTTCCTCTTCCCCTTCCTGATACCGTGTATCCGATCGAATCCGGCCACCGCCTCGCCTATGCATTTGATGAGCCACGAATTGAAGGAGACCTTGACATCCCTTTCCTTCAGCTGGGTAATCCTTTTCCTCGCTTCCGTGACATCAACCTCGACCAAGGCCTTTATGTGATGCTTCTCCAATCCGATAGCGACCACATCGAAGGTTGATATCCTGCTCGAAGGAAATGTCTGGACCCTGAATTCACCGATCCTGTCGTTCATGCTCTCACCACAATGATAAGACCGGAGACGATCAACCCCGCGACCCGTTGGGCCTTTCGAGGCAGAAGATGTACATCCTTCCGGCTTCTTTTCATTTTTCTTGCATGTCAAAGTTTCGGAGCGTTCAATCCCATCGGGGATCATTCCTCGGGCATATCCACGAATATGCCTTCCTCATTATAGATGATCTTACCCATCCAGATATCCGAGCGGACATTGCTCTCGGTACCTTCCCTCGAATCGCACCAGATGCCGACCGTCCAGCCCGGACCGCTCGAAAGCGCAAGGTAATCCCCTATGAAGGGCCCCCTGGTATTGTCGCCGTCGAACTGTGTGTCGCAGATCTGGATGTTCTCCCAGGTCACACCGAAATCATACGATACAGCTATGAACAGGCTGAGAAGGTCGTTCTCCGGATCGAGCCTGCGGTCGTAGAACATCACCTGCACAGAACCGTCGTTGCCGACGGCAACCGCCGGGAACCACTGGTCGTTGTCCCTGGCGCCGGTAACGTTGTTCACCTTCACGGGTTCGGTCCACGATTCGCCTCCGTCATGGGACGCTATCAGGAAGATGTCTGACTGGCCGTAGCCGTTCCTCCGGTCCGGCCAGGCGATGTATATGGAATCGGTATGGTTTCCCCCGGACGTATCCACGGCCATGTCGCACATTGTCGGGGTTCTGTAACCCCCGTTCTCCGGGTAGTAATCGAGAGGGGTGACGCTCGCGATGGTCTTCACCTGCTCGAAGCTGTTCCCCCCGTCGGTGGATCTAGTGTATCTCAGCACACCGAAATCGTACTCTATCCAGGAGACATGGACGACACCGTCGCTCGTGACCTCCACCTGGGACCCCTGGACCTGCCTCTCCTTCCTTGAGATCTCGGAGATTATCTGGGGTCTCGACCAGGTCTCCCCCCTGTCCCTCGATACCGAATGGACCATCGCCGAGGACACACCGTAGAGCTGGAAGGCGGTCCAGGTTACATGGACGTCACCGGTCGTCGGGTCCACCGCAACCCACTCCTTGTCATGGAAGTTAGCAAGTGCGTTCGAGAGCGAGGAGATGGACTGGATGACAACGGAGACCATGTCGAACGTCCTTCCGCCGTCGTCGGATCGTGCAACGAAGATACCGGACCCCGGTTTCCTGATGTTGCCGAGCTCGGCCTCCCTCTGGAAGGCGATCCCAGCGTAGTAGCAGGTCCCGTCGGGACCGAAGACGACGACCGGGTCACCGGCCCCGGCGAAGGGCCACAGCGGGGAGCTCCTGTCCCCGTCTATCCCCGGTATGTATCCGCTGTCCCACGTCTCCCCACCGTCGAAGGTGTAGTAATATCCGCACCATACGTCCCCCGAGGGTCCTCCGTAATCGTTGGACCCGGCGACAATGTTCATCGGGTTGGTGGGGTTCACCGCAAGACCCGGTTCGTTGTTCGCGGCCTGGATGTCGGTAACCTTGCTGTTGGGCTGGGCGAGGTAGGGATGGAACCTCTCGTCCTCTCCTTCCCCGCGGCGGTCCCTGCCATCGTCATCCCTTCCACCCAAGGCGTTCACCAGAAGAAAGGCCCCGATCACCAGGATGACAACAACACCCACCGCGATCACTTTCCGGTTGGTCAGGATGCTCTTCTCCGCTTGGGCCATGGGCTTTCAATGAACGATTTCGTTATTCAATTTATCGGTGAAGGGCTCCAGGGGTCCCGCCATAATTCGTTCAACCCGGGAAAAGTTAAATATACATAGGTACCAAATCCGAAGGCAGGGATGTGATGTACTCCGGTTGATCCGGTTCGAGCATCTCGAATGCTGGAGAGATGGTGTTGGCGGCTTTCGACTGGCTCAAGGACCCGGTCCTCGATTCGAACATACTCATCCAGGACCTTCTCATAGCCGGAGCCATCTTCCTGATAGGCCTGGTGCTGGCTTCCTTCATGCCAAGGATACTGGCCAACAACATAGCCAGGATCTTCGCCAATATCGAGTTCCGCTCGATCTTCAAGGGAATTAAGAAGAAGGGGAAGGAGAAGCAGAGGGAGAAGGTCCGGATCGACAAGAGGATGGAGGCCACGGTTGCAAGGCCGGTGAGACGTGGTCTAATAGGGTTCTACATCCTTCTGTTTCTGGTCCTTGCCATATACACGCTCCCTATAGAACTGGGAACCGAGTTCAGGATGTTCGATAGAACCTACGAGGCTTGGAGGTTCCTACAGTTCGCGGTTGCGTTCGTTCTGATCCTGCTGCTGTCGCTTTACGCTCTGGAACCGATCCTTCGCGCAACGATATACCAGGTTCTGGGCAGCAAGGTATCAAAGAGGAGCAAGTACAGGCTCTACCGCTCCATGAGGGTCTCGGTCAAGGCCTTCATAATCGTTTTCGGCACATTCGTTTCTTTCAATCTCTCATTCACGAGGCATCAGATACAACCATTGAGATGGGTCCTGGACATCGCGGTCTTCACCATGATACTGATAACCGCCTTCATCGTCGCCCAGCTCGTCGTCTCGCTCACCGAGCCCAAATTCAGGACGGGGGAGAAATCCAAGAAGGACACGGGAAAGGCAGTGAGCAGAGCCTTGAAGATAGGTATCTACCTCGTTGGTGTTATCCTCGCAATGATTTACATAGGGGTCTCCCCCGAGGCCATCTTCGGCGGGTCGGTGGTCGCCGGTATAGTTCTGGGTTTCGGCCTCCAGGATACCATAGCCAACCTTGCTGCCGGTGTTCTCATCGTCATGGACAAACCCTTCGTGATTGGCGACAGGATCCGTCTCGACTGGGGTGGCAGGGAGACCTGGGGCGATGTGACGGATATCTCTCTGAGGTCAACCTGGATCAAGACCCCGGAGGATGAGATGATTGTCATTCCCAACAGCGTTATCGGGTCATCACAGGTCTGGAACTACACGAAGGACTCACCCAGGATGGCCCTCATGGTGGACATCGGAATATCCTACGATTCCGACTGGAAGCTCGCCGAGAAGCTGATCCTCGAGATCCTTCACAAGCACCCGATCGTCATGAACAAACCTCCGCCCTACGTCATGATGAAGGAGTTCGCAGACTCAGCACAGCTTCTGCTGGTGAAGTTCTGGATACCGGAGGCTAGGGACCGAAACGTCATAAGATCGGATATCCTGAAGAAGATAAAGGACGCCTTCGACCACAACGGTGTCGAGATACCCTTCCCCTACAGGACCCTGGTGTACAAGGCGGACATACCCAAACCCCACAAGCTCGCCGATGAGTACAGGAGCCCCATCTATCTTCCCTCCACGGGTTTCAGGAAGTACAAGATCCAGGAGGATTCCATCGTCGAGGTTGATACGACAAGCACCGTGATCCTCTCACCGACATCCGGTTCCTATCCCGCACAGTATACCGCTCCTTACGTCATGGAGACCGCCAAGAGGATGGGAGCCTCCGTCACTGCACTTTACATAAACACTCCGGGGAGCACGAACTACGAGGGTCAGATGGCCCTCAGGATCTACAACGAGCTTGCCAAGAGCTACGGGATCGATATCAAGCTCCTCTACAAGGAAGGCGACGTCCTCGAGAACATACTTGAGGCAGTGGAGCAGGAGGAGGCCAGCCTTGTCATCATGGGTTCCACCGAGGAATCCATGTTCGGAAGGATAGCGAAGAGGTCCGTGAGCCAGGAGCTCCTGACCCACCTCTCCATACCCACCATGGTCCTGCCCATCCGCGCCGCAGTCAGGATGAAGGAGGAGCTCGAGAGGAAGAAGAGGGCCGAATCCCAGGAGTTCGACGAGCGGAGCGTGGACTTCGGATCCCTCGGGGCCCTCGAGAAGATCGAAGAGGAGAGCATGGACCACGACGAGGAGTGATCTCCTGCCCCTCAGATCCTCATCCCTGCCCTGCGTCTTTCCCTGAGGATCCTCTCCCTCATCTCATTTCGATCTATGACTTCACCGTGACCGAACCCCTCGCATTCCATGTGTACGAGAAGCCTGCCGTCGGGCATCAGCAGGAACGGATAGGTGGCACAGGTGTACGGCCAATCCGGGTACAGCGTGCAGAGTGAAGTTCCATCGTCCAGTGCCGGGCATTTCCCATCTATCACGAAATACGGATGCGTCAGTCCCGTTCCCTGGTCCACCTCCACCCTGTCGACCCTTAGGTCGGAGGCCCGGTCATCATTCTCCAGTCTCTCGAACTCCCACCAGGTGAGGTTAACGGCCCAGGGCTGCCTGCAGCACCAGGAGCATCTGAGGCACTCCCATCTTGTCCCGGGTTCCAGCGGGGTCCATTCCTTCTCGACCAGCTCGGACTCCCTTGCCCGCTCATGGAGCTCGAAATCTGCACCATTCACGGGGTTCGAACCGGTCTCTCGGAATATAACCCTTCCCAAAAGTTTCATTACGAAAGGACCCAATCCCCGGATATGCCTGAGAAAGGAGGCGGAGCCGGAGCGGGCCAGGTGATGAGATTCCTCTTCACCATTTTCGTCCTGCTGATCTTCATGGTCGGATCCTTGATCGGGCTCTATCTGTACATGGAATATCTCGTGAGACTTTCCGAGAGAGAAGGTTTCACGGAGGAGGACCTGTTGGCGCCCTCCATGGAGGTAAGGTCTCTCGAGTCGGAGAAACCCCCTGTCTACATTCTGCCGTGGGAGCCGGGCCTCTCTCCGGAGATCCGTCTGATAATCGCCCTCAATAACACGGACGACGTCAAGAAGCTCGACGGATATGCCGGGATAGGGGTTGTCCTCAACCTTTCGCTGAAGAACACCGGATCTAGCGATCTATACGTCGAAAGGGCCTATGCGCGCCCAGGGTGGGGCGGCGAGGTCTCGGGTGATCTCGGGAAATACCTGGACCAGGAACAGGAGCGGTACATGAGGCACCTTCTGGTCCCTCTTCCCTCCCAGTGGCCCGAGGATGATGATCTCAAGATATCCATATTCTTCGACGTTCTGGTGGAGAGAGGAAGGAACTGGTACCGAAGAGAGGCAATCGAATACCCCGCCTATCCGGTGAACATACTCGAGCCGAGGAACACCACGGAGACATTCAGGATCAGGACCAACACGGCATATTACTACGACAAGGTGAACGACCTGATAGAACAGGACCGACAGCCCATTCGGTCTCTCGTTGAGAACAGCAGCCTCGGCCGGGGGAACTTCACCATCCAGAAGATCGTGGATGCATTCGAGTTCGTAAGGGGATCGCTCGATTACATACCAGACCCGGACACGGGCCGCAACGAATGGATCTCTCCCATGACCTGCCTGTCGAAGGGAGGGGGGGACTGCGAGGACTTCTCTATACTCTTCGGTTCCGTGATAACCGCGATGGGGGGCAATGCAAGGGTGATCATCACCTCAGGACACGCGTTCAATTCAGTCTATATAGGCAATGATGATTCTCTCCTATCCCAGGTCAACGACCGTTTCGGCATCGAGATCCCCTTCCAGATCTGGGAGGACGAACTGGGAAAATGGCTCGTGATCGAACCGCAGTCCCAGCTGGTCTTCGGATGGTTCCCGCTGGATGTGGAGCCCTTCATGGGGACCTCGGAATCGATGTACGTGCACGGTTACGGGGGAATGTCCTGGGGATTTGTGGATTCCGAGGAAATTTCTGTAGTTGATATATATTTTAAATAACAGATACGTATCATCTATATACGGGTGCATTCCATGGAGACGCGAAAGGTTCAGATCTCGGGAGGTTCCACCTTCATCGTATCCCTTCCCAAGAAGTGGGCGGAGAAGAACGGTATCTCCTCCGGGTCCTCCTTGAACATACTCGAGGACCAAAACGGTCATCTCATAATGTCTCCCCAGGACCTGACGTTCAAGGAGTCCATAACCGGTGAGATAAGAATTAACGGAGACGAAGAACCGGACACTCTCATGAGGAGGCTTGTCGGTGCCTACGTTTCCGGGGTCAATAACATCCTCGTCACGACAAAAGGTTCCATAAGCCCCCAGCTAGCCAGGACCGTGAGGGAGTTCACGAGGCTTGTCATGGGCGTGGAGATAGTTGAAGAGCGGAAGGACCTCATCAAGCTCCAGGACCTAATAGACCCTGCGGACTTCTCAGTTAGGACCGGACTCAAGCGCATGGCATACATCACCGAGAAGATGGTTGAGGACGTCCTCAAGGGAATGAAGGGAATGGAAGCAGCCTATTTCGATGACGTCATAATCCGTGATATAGAAGTGGACAGGATCAACTGGCTGATCCACAAGGAGTACAACATGCTCAACAAGTCCCCGAAGATCGCAGATCGGACGAACATGAGCTTCGAGGATGCCCTGAACCACATGCTGAGCTCCAGGATAGTGGAAAGGGTGGCGGACCACGCAGTCTCCATGGCCGAGAACCTCAAAGAGCTGGGCGGGGTGGAGGATGCCACCGTACTGCCGAAGGTCCTCGAGCAGGGGGAGACGGCCCGTGCGATCTTCTCCGATTCCGTGATGTCACTTTTCTCTCAGGATATCAACCTTGCAGATGCCGTGGTCACCCGGTCCAGGGAGGTCCAGAAGAAACTCGAGCCGATCCTGAGGACCGTATTCGGTCTGCCCTCGGACGAGGCGGTCCTTCTCGCCTATGTCATCAACTCCATCGAGAGGATCGCCGCTTACGGCGGGGATATCGGCAAGATCACGTTGAACCGGTTCACTCCGGTCAAGGAGTGATGCTTCTCTTCCTGGTCTTCAGATAGATCAGGACCGCAGCACCCAGTGCGACCAGGATGATGATGATCACTATCAAGATCGAGCTGCCCCCGGGGAGCTTTCCCTCCTTTCCTCCCTCGTAATGGTATGTGAAATCGATGAAGGAATAGAGCGATTCACTGTTCCCGGCGATGCTTCTGACGTAGAGCGTGTACGGCCCGTCCTCGAGGTCCTTGATCTCGAGCGCCCACGGATTGAATGTCTCGTTGGTCTGTTCCTCGATATCCTTCCAGCCGGCCGGACTCGGTCCGTCCATGCCCCCACCGACTATCTGGTACTGCGTCTTCTCGTACTGGCCTCCCTTCGACCATGCGAGCCCGGATACCGCGAAGGGACCGGTTGCGACATGATCGTAATAAGGGACCTTCACCGTGTAATTGCCCGAAGGTGTGCTCCGTATCGAGGAGATGCTCACATTCGTGATATGGGCCTGGAGCCTCGGGTCCACCTTGCCCACGTCGGGAATCATGGAGGCCAGTTTCGTTGCTGCATAGGCGTCCACCACACCGTATCCGAAGTCCTTCTCCCAGAACGGATCGAGGTCCGGATACATGGGAGGCTTCTTCCTGTCCGCCGTAAACTTGAGTACTTCCTTGACGATCTCGTTCTCATCCTCGAGGTCGGGATTCGCCTCGAGGACCAGTGCAATGACACCTGCGACCAGGGGTGTTGCATAGGAGGTGCCGGACCCTCTGTTGCCGTATCCGTTGTTGGAGGCGTCCCCAGTGAGCCTCGTCGTGTCCGGCTGAAGCTGGGTTATATTGGTGCCAGGTGCCGCGATATCGGGTTTCAGCTCGTCATAAGGATTGCCGTCACCATTGTCGTGGCGGGGCCCTCTCGAAGAGTACCAGGCGACAACATCGTCCTCGTGCTCCAGGGTGTCGATATCGACGGTTGCGGCGACAATGATCGCCTCGGAAGAAGCGGAAAGACCGGTGAAGCCGTTGTTGGTCGGGCCGTCATTTCCCGCGGCATTCACGACGATGGCCCCCTCCTCGACCGCAGCGTCGAGGAGTCTCGAGTACTGGTCGGTCCCGTCACTGGGGCCCCCGACGTTGACACCCCATGATATGGAATATATGTCGATCCCCGAGTAATCAGCTCCGCCGTTCTCCCACGACGTGTCCAGGTTCTCGGTCGCCCATCGTATTCCCCTAAGTGTTCCGTCTTTAAGGTGGGGGTCGCTTATCGCCCCCACCCAGAACTCTCCCGGGGCGAACCCGATCTTCGTCCCTATCCTAACATCGACGAGGCTGGCCTCGGGAGCGGTCCCCTGATACAGCTCATCGGGGGCCCCAGTCCCCGTCGCGATCCCCGAGCATGTCGAGCCGTGGCCCTGAATGTCGTCGGGGTTGTAGGTGCCGTCCTGCGGATACAGGAACGGGAGATTGTCCGGTTTCGTCATGTCCACCCCTCCCAGGAACTTCCCCGAGAGGGAGGGGTGTTCGTCATCGATACCCGTGTCGATGACGGCAATGGAGACGCCGCGTCCCTGGTATCCCAGGTCCCAGGCCGTGTATGGGGAATACATCTCGGACTGCTTTGCCTGGACCGTCGGAGTTGCGATATCTGAAAAGAGGACGGGGATGCCCAATGGTTCGATGAAAACGACGTCCGGAAGGCCCATGAGCTCGTAGAACCTGTGTGACGGAACGTTTCTGAGGGCTACCGCGTCGATGATCTCGAGGGGTGTCGATATCTCGAATCCCCTTAGCTTTAGGGATAGAAGGTCGTCCTCGGTAATGTCCCTTGAGTAGGAGATGGTAACGTCAGCAAGAAGGGAATCATCCTCCGAAAGAGCCGCATACGGTTCCAGGACATCGGATATGCCGTCGCCGTTCTCGTCGAAAACGGTCCTTTCCCACCATGGAGATGGATCTGTTTCCGTCGTGATGCAGGGGGACCATGGATTCTCGAGACCTTTTTCCGGTCCCGTCCCCTTCTCGGGGAGATCGATGGCCATCCCAAGCGGAAGGGACATGATCAGCAGTACAAGCAAGGAGCTGATGAACTTCATGCTTCCCGAACCTCCATTTCGGATTTATATTATTTGGGCTTTGATAAACATCAGGGTCTGACCAGATAAGCCTTTTGGAAGGTCGGTAGAATATGCAGCCAATCCATTGATGAAGATTGTATATGAAAGAGAAAGACGGGGGGAAGTGGGGGATCTAAGAGGAGAGAGGTGTGTTAGATAATAAATAGGGTTCCTCCCCGTCTTGTAAATATACAATGTATCGGTGGGATATTTAAGTGGCCCCTAACTTATGAGGGTAGTGTTTTGACATTCACTGAGTGGAAACGTGGAATTTGGTCACTATATTCTTTAATAATGCCACAATTATCTGTACATCTCCAAGATATCCGAATCTGTAGGAAAGGCTCGCATCACAGCCCCGGATCGCAGGGGCCGTCATCGTCGTAGAACCTTGCATGCTCCGCCCAGCCAGGGTCCTTCATGCATTCCGTCAGGTGGACCAGTTCCATACTGTGTCCGCAGCATTCGGGGGAATATTCCCTCTTCCCGCTTTTTAGGACCTTGTGGCAATGGTTGCAGTAGTAGGCGGTGTCTCCTTCCATCTGTTTCACCTTGAGGCATATTCGAGGTCGAGTGTATTTGCTTTTCCCTTGAATGTCAGGGTCGTATCTTTGGAGCATAGATAGTATGTTTGTTCTCAACGGAACCACGATAATTGCACACTGTTTACAGTAATTTACAAATATTGTAAATGGTGTACAATAGATGATGACACTGGCAACGAAAAGGATACCTGTCACAGAGGATACACTGGACCTGATAAAGAGCCTCGGACACAAGGGTCAGACCTATGACGAGCTGCTCCAGGAGATGGCTGAGGCCTATCGAAGGGAGAAATTCCTCAGGATGTTGAAGGAGAGGAGGGAGAAGGGGGATTTCGTGGACTTCGATGAGGCGTTCGTATGAGCTATCAGATAAGGATCAAAAGAGAGCCATAAAGGAAATGAAGGTCCTTTCGAACGAGGTCCAGATCAGGATAAAGGAAAAGGTGAGATCTGTCCTGGGGGAGAACCCTTATCCCACGGGAAATAATGATGTAAAGAAGATCCTGGGTTCCCAGTTCTGGCGTTTGAGAGTTGGAGATCATCGTGTGTTCTTCGATATTGATGAAGAGGGAAAGATCGTTTATATCCTATCCATTAGACATAGGTCAAAAGCCTACAGAGAGTTGTAGGTTCAAGCTCCCTATCATCCTTCTTCCAGTTCCTCGATCTGCCCATGGATGTAATCCTTCAGTTCGGTGGTGGTCATCCCTTCCTCTTCCTTTTCCGGAGCGGGAACTCCGTACAGCTCCTCGTATGAGAGGTATTCCTCTTCTCTCTCCTTTTCCAGAGCAGCTCTCTCCTCTTCTCCTTTTTTCAACGCCTCCTCATCCATCTTCTTCTTCTGTCTGAATATGAAGAACACTCCAATTGCTATCAAAATCACGACAATGATAACGATGGCGATGATGATCAACAATGAGGAGGAAGAGCTTCCCCCTTCACCAACTTCTATCCTGAAGGTAGCAGTATTCGTCTCGATGCCGTCAGAGACCTCGACCTCAACAGTATGAAGCATAGCCTGGTCATCCTTCGGTTTCCAGCGGATCATTCCCGTTTCCTCGGAGATCGTCATTCCTTCAGGAGCTTCTTTCAGTGAATATCTCAAGTTCGGGATGTCCTCTGTATCCTGGTCAGTGCAGTAGATCTTGTACTTGAAGTCGGCTCCGGCCGATGCTTTCTGGTCCTCGATCTCTTTGAAAGTTGGTTTGTAGTTTACTCTGAAAGAGAGGACCCCTGAATCACATTCTCCGTATGAGCATCCGTCATTTGGGATCACTGTCCAGAAGTATGTTTT
>JBLIRL010000009.1:0-30236 GCA_049472275.1 Thermoplasmatota archaeon
ACTTCAACGTGCAATACGTCGCCGGCGGGCTCGACGGGTTCGCCGAGATCGGGCTCGGAATCCCTGGCGTCGCTCGCGACACAGATGTCAGCGAGGACGAGGCCGAAGATCTCATCATCACCGAGAGCAACTTCTCATCGATCAGGAACACGGATAATTCACTGTATTTCCAAAATTGCAATGATGTCACGATACAGGACAGCATATTCACCGAGGACAGTGTCACATCCGCGGGTGCCATATATTTCAACGATCAGGGTTCGGGTCACAGGTTCCTGCGGAATTATCTCAATGGGGTGGAATACAAGGACGAAAGATTCTCCACGACCGGATTGATCGACAATTCCACTTTCATCGATTCTCGGGTGACAATAATCAATGGAAACACGGGTGGAACGATCAAGGAGAACCATTTTGATAATTCAGAGGATTACGCCCTTTTCATCCAGTTGAGCTACAGATTGACGATATCCAAGAACTATTTCCATGGGATCGCCGGTATATATTTCGATACCATCTATTGGCAGACCGACACCACGCCCCAGATAATCGATAACAACACCTTCGAATCGTGTGATGTCGGTATCAACACCGGAGGGACCACATTTACGCGGGTGACGCAAACATACATCAGCTACAATTATTTCGGCAACTGCACCTCCTATGCGATAAACTTCAACTACGGGCTTATCAACAGGATCTGGAGGAACATATTCTATCATAATGCCGGAACGGATAATACGACCGCAGGTGCACAGGTAACCGAGGCATATTATCCGCTGGAGCAGTACCAGAACAAATGGACTGTGGGCACTCAGGGCAATTTCTGGGCTAACCATCGTGTACCGGATAACGATAATGACGGTATTGTCGATGTGAACTACACTCTATCGGGCGGGGGCAAGGACACGAGGCCATTCACCAACCCGTATTTCGATACCACAAGACCAGAGGTAGCGATAACGGAGCCGGTCTCCGGCGATTATCCGAGACCCTATGCAAGGGTGAAATGGACATCATCAGACATCGGATCCGGTGTATCAGAGGAATTTCTCTCTCTGGATGGAGGACCATGGGTGGAAATCACCGGAAAGACTCACCACAGCCTGTTCCTGGATCAGGGTTTCCACGATATCACTGTCAGGGCCTATGACAGGGCCGGTCTTTACAATGAGAGCAAGGTCCAGCTGACCGTTCCAGGAAGTGAGGAGATTCTGATTCTTGACAAGCCCTTGGACGGGGAGTTCAACAGATCCGGCACCCAGAGGATCTCCTGGACGATAAGACCGTATTTCGTTGTCAAGAACATTACCCTGGAAGTTGATGGTATCACCTCGTACCTTCCGACGAATGCACGCATACTGACGAAGCTCTTCGAGGAAGGCCAGCATACGGTCAAGATTTCGGTCAGGGATGATGATGGACTCACTTTCTCGAGGTCGGCAACCTTTACCATAGATCTCACGCCCCCGGATATTCTGATAAGGTCCCCGATCCCCGGTTCCGTGATCTCCAACACCTACGTCACGATCAACTACACGGCATCAGACAACTACAAGGTCGACCTGGTCGAGGTGAGGTTCGACGAAGGTGAATTCATAGACAGGACCAAGACGACGCAGTTCTCTGACCTCCTTGCGGAAGGAACTCATGTGATGAACATCAGGGCCTTCGACCGCGCAGGATGGGAAACCAATCTGACAATTCCGATACAGATAGGTGGAGATACCGGTATAGAGATAATCGAACCGGCCAACGGCACTGTTACGAAGAGCACGACCGTCAGCGTCACCTGGGACTACAACGGGTCCTTTCCCTGGACGAACTCCTACATGAGGGTCGGAAAAGGCCCACTGGAAAATATCGCGGGAGCAAGGTCAAGGGACATCACCATCCTGCTGGACGGTAGGTATGACATAATCATCAGATTGGAGGATGATTTCGGCAACTATATCGAGGAGATCACCACCATCTACAGGGATACCAAGGCTCCCGTCGCGGATTTCATCTATCCGAAGGATGGTTCCATCATCAACGATACCAGCATCGAGGTGATGTGGGCGGGAAGGGACCAGATGGACCTCTCGATCAGGGAATATCTCCTGTCCATCGATTCCGGTCCGTTGGTTTCGATGGGCGTTGCCACTTCCACCATCCTTGACCTGGATCCGGGTGACCATACCCTAAAGATCCGTGCACTGGATCTGGCCGGCAATACGGGGGAGAGGGAAATTGCATTCTTCATTGATGTCTCCATGCCCGTGGTCAGGCTCCTTTCTCCGGTGAACGGTTCCTTCATCAAGGATTCCTCCGCCACCATAGAGTGGGATGCATATGATGATCAGGAGCTCGGCAATCTTACCCTTGTTATAGACCATCGATTGTTCATAGATGTGTTGGGAAAGTCGTTCCACATCACTACCATCGGGACTGATGGAATCCATTCGATTTCGTTGATAGCCATGGACATGGCTGGCAATCTTGTCAACGTAACAATCGAGATAGTAGTGGACCTGTTGCCTCCGGCCCTTGAATGGATCGATGAACCGGCGGGCTTCATCGGAAGGGACTGGTTCAACATGAGCTGGACGGTCTTCGATGAGAATGGACTAGCCAATCTGACCCTGGAATGGGATGATACGATAATCTACCTGGACATGGATCAGCAGTGGTTGAACCTGACGCTGGAGGAGGGAAATTACCTGTTCACGCTCAGAGCCGTTGACAAGGTCGGTTGGGAGAGGGAAATCTCGGCCTCGAGCAGAATATTCGTAGATCTCACACCGCCCCAGCTGGACCTCGATATGGGGCGATCATCCGTTGAGGGGAAGAGGGCTACGATATACTGGATGGCGAAGGACAACGGGTCCGGAATATCCGAGACATGGATAGAGATAGACGGCGAGGGTTTCTCCCCGGTGATCTCCGGCAATTATTACATCTTCGAGAACCTCAAGACCGGTGACCACAGGATCACTGTGAGGGTAATCGATAACTCTGGGAATTCGGCGGAGGTGTACTGGGACCTCATTGTGGGCAAGGATAGCGGCGGTGATGGGGATGGTTCATCGGGCACCATGCCGACCTTCGTCTGGATCGCGATAATCATGGTCGGTGCTCTTCTTCTAGTAATGGTCGTTGGAATAGTCATATCCAGGAAGAGATCGAGGCCTCCCGAGAAAAAGATGGTCAGCAGACCACGGAGGATCGATATCGCGGTCCCCCCCGCGCCCTCGACAGGTGCCCTGCCTTCCAGCAAGTTACCTTCGATAGATCTTCCTCCAGCCACATCCGGACACGTGGAGACGACCGAGGAGGGGTCCGGATATATCAGACCGAAGTCCGAGAAGAGGTCACGCAAGAAAGTGATAGATATGAAGGAGGATGCCGAACCTCCCCCGGATATCGAGGTTCCGATCGGTGGATATGCTGATGGAAACCCCCCGGATGAGATCTCAACTCCCGGGATTGAAGGAACCATGGAACAGGTCGGTATGGAACCGCCTTCCCTCGATGATGAGGTACCTTCAATTGGAACAGATGGTGGTTCGTCCGATCGCCTGGCAGACAAGGAGATAACCGATGAGGTACCGGTCTGGGATGAGGACGAGGTCCCGACCTGGGGCGAAGATGAGGCCGAAGAACCGATCGAGAAGGACGATGACGTTCAGGAATGGGACGATCTCGATGAAATGGAGGAGCTCGAGGAGCTTGATGAGGTCGGGGAATGGGAGGATTGACGTTCATACCGTAAAGTATCAATAAAAGATGCATCTCAACCGTCCCTTCGAAAATGACCGGAGGTCGGGCGTATGCCGTCTACGAGGGACAGACGAGTGTATCATAAGGTGGTCAGCGACTACCTGATGATGACAATTGGAGCTCTTGTGATGTCCCTGGGGCTCCTGTGGTTCCTCGACCCGTACAAAGTCTCGGCGGGAGGTGTATCCGGTATCTCGATAATTCTCCGCAACAGTTTCGGGATACCCCTTGGACTGTCTATGATGGCGCTGAACCTTCCCCTTTTTCTGATAGGGATCAAGTTCCTGGGAAGAAGGTTCGGGATCAGGACCTTCTATGGTTTCGTGATGTTCTCAATCATGGTCGAGTTCATCGACAAGGTCATCTACGCAAGGGTGTTGAAAACGCATTCCCATATGCTCTCCGATCCTGAGAGTGTGAGAGTTTTAAGTGATCTGGATCCTCTTCTGGCAGCCATATTCGGAGGCGTACTTCTCGGAGCGGGGCTCGGACTGGTATTCAGAGCGCAGGGTTCTACTGGAGGCTCCGACATCGTTGCACAGATCGCTGTCAAGTACAGGGTCCTGACGGCAGGACAGGCATTCATGCTTTTCGATTTCATTGTGATATCCTCGGCAGCGTTCGTGTTCGGCAACGTCGGCTATGCACTGATAGGTTTCGTAGCTCTTTTCGTTTCATCCAAAACTGTCGATATCGTTGTCGAGGGCCTGGGCAATACAAAGGGTCTCTACATAATCTCGGATAAGTGGGAGGTAATCAACAGGAGGATCCTCGTTGAGATCGAGAGGGGTGTCACCATACTCCATGGTCAGGGAGGATATTCCAAAAGGCAGAAGGAAGTGATATTCTGCGTTATCACGAGGAGGAACATCTTCAAGGTCCGCCAGATCGTCGTGGAGGAGGACCCGGGGGCATTCATGGTGATATCCGATCTGCATGAGGTCTACGGACTCGGGTTCAAACCGCAAAAAGAGATGGAAACCCCCCTCTGAGGCTTCTTTTCTGGAATAGATCTAATGGGTCCCGGTCGAACATAAACGATATATCCTAATAATCTCTCCCATCGTCGATGAGGTTCGAGGTCAGAGACAAACCTTACGACCTTTATACTGTTATCACAGCATCGGCTATTCTTGTGCTGGTCATTCTCATCTTTCCGGACCTGGACGTTGTCCGTATAGTTCTTGGGCTCCCCTTCATACTCTTCTTCCCTGGCTACGTGCTCATCAGCGCCCTCTATCCCGAGAGAAAGAGGTATTTCGACAGGGAGGGTAACGAGGTCCCGCCTCCTTCCGAGGAGGAAGAGGAAGGGGAACACAGCAGCCGGGAAGAGGAAGAATCCAAAGGTAAACGGGATGGAGGAAGGGCATTCTCGAGAGGAGAAGGAACCTCAAAAGAAGATCATGATATAAGCTCCCGATGGCCCAAGGGAAAGGGATTGGACGGCCTTGAGAGAGTGGCGCTATCCCTGAGTCTTTCCATCGCCATAACACCTCTGATCGGACTTCTTCTAAATTACACATATGATTGGGCTCCGGACACCCTCGGGATCAGATTGATACCGATCCTCCTGTCCCAGTTCGTTTTCATACTACTGGTGGGCGCGATCGCAATATACAAGAGATCGAGGGTACCTCCGGAGGACCGCTTCGCCATCATAATGGACCTTACAATCCCGGGTGACTATACCACCACCGATAAGATCCTCACGTTAGGTATTGCGGTAATGATGATCATGTCGGTCGGGATGCTCGTCTACATCATAGTCGTCCCGAGAGAGGGTGAATCCTTCACGGAGTTCTATATACTTGGACCGAACCACAAGGCGGAAGGATATCCAAGGAACGTCATCATAGGTGAGAAAAGCTTTCTCTATATAGGAATCGGGAACCACGAACATCAGCGGATGAACTACACTCTGGTAATGACAGTTGATCCATCCGCAGAGAGCAGGGCCGTGGACTCCTTGGACAATGCCACGATATCGAGATATGTCCAGCCTTCCATGTCGGTCGATGTCGAGGAAGGTTCCACGCGTGAGGTCCAGTGCAACTTCTCGATACTAGATGCCGGTTCATATAAACTGCGGTTCCTTCTTCTCAGAGAAGATGAGGAATACAGGGACCTTCATATCTGGGTCAGGGTCCTCCAGGAAGGATACCTCGGAAAGATGTCCAACGGCCCGATTGAGTTCTATCTGGCAGGTGCAGGAGGCGATCCTTCTCTGCTTCCATCTCATGGAACGGTGAACGATGCCTTCAGGTTCTCGATCGGAACAAGGAACATGATGGAGTCCACAGTTTTCGTCAATGTCACATTCGGTCTGGGTGATCTCCCTCAAATGTGGATCTGTATTGAAGATGACTCCATCGCTCATATCTCTCCAGACAGTTCCTTCTTCATGGATATCACGGTGAATTCGACCTCGTCCTTCGGACCCAAGGATGTTTCCATTTCCTTCCCCCAGGGGGAATGGGATCTGACAGTCAACTTCAGAACGGATCTGGGTTCGATAGAGCTGGTTCACAAGGTATTGGTGGGTGGTGGGTGATGAACAGCAGGTTCACCATGCTCGGCAGGACCCTCGCTTTCATGGTCGTCGTGATTTTCCTCTGGGCTTATCTGACGAAAGACCTCATGGTCGCCCTGGTCGGAGCTGGTATACTTCTCTACATGTCATACAGGAGGATGGAGTTCCACAGTTTGATAAGGAACGTCGATATCCATGCCGAGAGGAGATCGATCGACGAGATAATTCACAAGGATACACCATTTTCCGTGAAACTGTCCGTCACCGCCTCGGAGGACCTGAAAATCAAGGGAAATGACAGCATTCCCGAATATTTCCATCCACATTCGGGTTCTCCTTCGGTTGAGGGAAGGGTCGGACCGGGCAGAATCCTTGAAACGGACTTCACGATGGTGCCAACGGAAAGAGGATACTTCAAGATGGGACCTTTGAGATTCGAGGTGATGGAGGGAAGGGGTCTGTTCCGGACGGATATCGTTATCGATCCCGGCACGGAACTTTTCGTTCGCGCATCGAAGATGGACATCGCCCTGGCGCATGTCATGTCAAGGAGAAAGCAGTTCGAGATGACGGGGCCGGCCAACCGCAGGCATACTAGGACATTCATGACAGATTTCAAATCGGTCAGGGAATACATGCCGGGGGACAGGTTCAGGGACATAGACTGGAAGGCAACATCGAGATTGACGAGATTGATGACAAAGGAGTTCGAGAAGGAGACCAACCTTCCCACCATGCTTCTGATGGACACATCGATCTCCATGAGAGAGCTGGTCAGGAGAAGGTCGAAACTGGATCACGGGGTCGCCCTGGCGATCCAGATAGCCATAGTCATGGGGAACCAGAACCATCCAGTTGGTCTGATATCCTTCGACGAGACAGGTGTCAATGACCACATCATTCCCGGAACAGTTGACGTCGAGGAAATCGTAATGTCGCTATTCAGACTGCCAAATCCCATCGAAACCGGGGTGTATCCGGGGCGCCCCGATATGATGGATGAGGAGGAAAGGGTCCGGGTCCCCTCATTCCTCGACAAGATCTCCCCTTTTCTGGACCGGAAAGGAAGGACCGCCCGCACAAGGGATGGCCTAACGGGGATATTCGAAGCCTTCAGAGAGATGAGGTCCTACGAGGAGACGGGTCTGCTTGTGATCATCATAACCGATCTTGAGACCAACGCTCCTTCTATGATGAAAGCGGTCCAGATGGCGGTCAACAGCAAACACAGGGTCGTGCTCATATCGCCGGAATCCTGGTCATATCATCTTTTACGTGAGGACCTGACGGTGGAGGTCCTCGAGAAAGCATACACCGACCATGAGAAGAAGCAATCGCTTATCAGGGGTCTGCGAGCCGTGGGGGCCAAGGTGATTGAGATCGGGGCTCGGGAGAGGGGCGATGCCGTGATTTCAGGCCTGAGGAGGATGAGCAGATGATCAGGTACCTGATAGTCCTCTACCTCGGTCTGATCTCCCTGGTCCTTATCGATCCGAATCCATTATGGTCCACACCACTGGTCCTTGTGTTGATAGGTCTCCTGTGGGAGAGAAGGTCCGTCACCCTTCTTGGGATCATCACCTTTTCCATCGTTAGCGTGGGGCACATGTCGGCAGTTTCATTATCAGATCTTCCCGAAGTGGGCCTCTTATCCCTGGCGCTGGTCCTGCCGTTGGTCCTTCTCCTTGAGATCTCCCTATCGGATCGACCATACAGGGTCCAGAGGATCTCCCTTGTGCCCATTCTGGTGTCGCTGGGTATGATCGCAGTCTTCATCTCGACGCTGTTCGTTCTTGCCCGCTTCCAGCGGATCGGGGTCTACGTTTCCTCCGATCCCCTGCTACAGGTCTTCGTTCTGATATCGCTTACCATCTTTCTGACGGGCCCCGTCCTGCTCGGTTCGAGGCCTGCCGAGCAGGAAAAGATCGAGCGGTCCCAGAACGGTCAGCCCAGTACAATAAAAACGAATAAGTAAGAGAAGGATATTTGGGCTCCCCAATAGCGCTGACTATCTTCCAATCCAGACTATTCGAGGAAGGACGTCGGCGAATCCAACCGACAGGTGAATACAGATGGCTCGCAGGGCAAGATCCTCGAAGGCTAAGGGAAAGAAGAAGATAGAGCAGAAACCTTCCCCTAAACCTGATAAGAAGGAAACCGTAACGGAGAAGGTCAAAGAGGAAGCCGCGGTGCCCGAAAGCACGAAGGAAACCAAAGAGGTCCAGAAGAAGAAGAAAACCCCTTCATCCTCTCAGAAGGAGACGCCTCAGCGAAGTGCACTGAGAGAGTGGTACGATCAGAACAGGAACACGATCTTCATTCTCCTTGGAATTTTCGTGTTCGCATTCCTGCTCAGGGAATTCTTCTACTATCAGATCTCTTTCAACACGTGGCCTCCGAACATTGTGGGTAACGACCCGTCATATCACAAGAGGGTAATTGACTTCATCCAGTCCGATTTCCATCATATCACCATAGATCCCCTGTTGAACTATCCCATCTCCGGTGGGAATCCACGTCCTCCGATCTTCGATTGGTCGATCGCTCTGGTAGGTATCGGCCTTTCCCCGATCTTCGGATTCAGCGTCGAGAACTCCACCTGGTGGGTGTTCCAGTTCGCCCCCACATTCTGGGGGGCGCTGACCATATTCCCCATGTATATGCTGGGGAAGGAAACCTTCGGAAGGAAGGCCGGGATCATGGCGGCATTCTTCCTGGCCATTACGGCATCCCATATCGAAAGGTCAACTCTCGGATTCACGGACCACGATTCGTTCATAGTCTTCTTCCTGGTGCTTTCGATGTATTTCCTGGCAAAGGCCTTCTCGGTCCAGAAGGACAGGAGCTACATAGCGGACTGGAGGAAGCCAGAGGCGGTGATCCTCGGTTTCAAGGCCTTCAGCAAGGACAATAAGGAAGCACTCCTGTACGCGTTCCTGACGGGAATATCGATCTCGACGATAGCATTGACATGGCAGGGTTTTGCGTACGTGCTTGCCATCCTGCTGATATATTACATGATCCAGCTCCTTCTTCACAGGTTCAGGAACGAGGATTCTCTGGGGACCTTCATTGTGATCTTCATATCGATGGGAACTGTAGTATTGCTATCTCTGCCCTACTATTTCGTCTTCTCCATCACCATATGGAGCCAGGGTTTCTACATCCTGCTGGCGATGACTGTGCTTGGTGTTTTCATAGTTCCCACCAGGGACATACCATGGCTGCTTGTCATTCCAACACTTGGATTATTCCTACTTGCCTCATATTTCGTTCTGAGATGGGGTTTCCCAGATACCGCTGACCTCCTGTTCACAGGAGGAGGGTATTTCGTAAAATCGAAGCTCTATTCCACCATCGCAGAGGCTCAGGCGCCTGATATATCCAGGGTGGTGTTCACCTATGGTCCCGCTACGTTCTTCCTCGGTCTCATCGGCGTGGTGATGGCTGCGATCAAGATCCCCAAACAGATGAGGAAGGACTACATCGTGATAGTCGTCTGGACAGCAGTGGCCATCTACATGGCTTTATCTGCAATAAGGTTCAACTTCAATGCTACTCCCGCATTCGCGCTCCTTGCCGGGTGGGTCGTCGTCAAACTCGTCGATTATTTCAAGGCGGAGGGATTGTCAATCGTATATTCCATCGTGGCAACGGCGGTCTTCATCCTGGCGATGCTGGTCCTTTCCGAAGGTTGGGACACATACTGGTCCAGGAACTTCATGACTCTGGTGATCCTTCCGATAATTCTGCTTTCACTTGGTTACTTCGCGTATATGAAATACCGCAAGAAGAGGGATTACTTCAAGTTCAGGAAGATCCTTACCGCCCTCAGCGTCGGTTTCATCGTCATCTTCCCGAATCTCTTTTTCGCGATAGACGCTGCCATTCCCATAGAGAGCAAGAGTGATTTCGATCCGAACCTCGAATATCTTGGGTCCTTCGGATCCTCACTCCACAGTGAATACTGGATGGACTCATACGAGTGGTTGGCAAGACAGGACATCCTGGTGAACAACGAGACCGTTCCCCCGGAGGACAGACCCGCCTTCATGAGCTGGTGGGACTACGGATTCGATCAGCTTCTCCTCGGGAAACATCCCACGGCTGCCGATAATTTCCAGAACGGGTACCAGTTCACGGGATCCATGATCGCATCCCAGAACGAGTCCGAGGCCATAGCTCTCATGACAGCCCGCCTTCTGGAAGGGGACTGGATCAAGAGCAAGCAGAAGTTCTCGGACGATGTCTGGGATATACTAGTGAAATACTTCGGTAACGACAAGAACTCCACGAGAAGCGCCTACGAGATGGAAAGGATATATCGGAAACCCGGGAACTACATCGAGATCATCGAGAACAATCCCGACAAATACGGCAAGTTCGAAGGATTGACTTGGCCAAATGCGAGATATGCCGCGGCCAGGGGTGCGATGATGCATATCGGAGAAGAGGGACTGGTCTCTCTCTATCATGATGTTAGGGAGGCCACTGGGAAATCATTGAGGTATTTCGCTGTTGATTATCGTTTATTCCCCTTCTCTTCGAGCAATACCGGCATCTTCTACGCTCCCATAACCCTCGCCGACAGAAACGTCGAGGACTACCTTGAATACAAGGTCTACGCACAGGAGAACACGCGCGGGTCCAACGAAGACCCGGATTGGAGAGATTATCCAGACAATCCAATACCGATGGAAAAGGCCAGGGAGGAATCTGAGAGGCTCGGGTACAAGTTCCGGATCACACAGACCGAGATGTACTATACCGACCTGTTCTACAATTCCATGTTCTACAGGACATATATCGGATTTGATCCCGAGGATGTCGGTGACGCAAACGATGGAAAGTCGATACCGGGATTCCCCGGAAACCTGCAGGACCTCCCGCCCATGCAGGGTTGGAACATGACCCACTGGAAGCTGGTCTATCGGACCATGTATTACTCAGATCGGGACGAGGCGAATTCAACCTTCCCGGATGATTACGAACCCATGGAATCCATCGAGGCCATGGCCAAATACCGTAGCGAGGGGGGGGATGTGAAATCCGGCCTTGGCCAGGGAGTCTTTTATCTGATGTACTATGACGGAGCAATTATCGAAGGTCGTGTGAGGACAGAGAGAGGCGTAGGTGTGCCCGACGTGAGGGTCACAGTTCTGGACAACTACGGCATCCCTCACGGGAACGTTATCACAGGACCGGATGGCGAGTACAGCCTGATAGTGCCACCGGGAGAGATCGACCTTGTGGTCACCGAAGGGCCCCTGGATAACAGGTTCGATAAACTGTATCAGTTCCAGATGGATCAGTCGACGGGACAGCCCACATCCCTTCTCAACAGCACGATCATGGAGATCTCTGACGATCTGGCCATGAGGCGCGTCGACGACGGAAGGAAGGAACTGGACCTTGTGATACCCGGGAAGAAACTCTCGGGCAACATCTACTGGGATATCAACGATGATTCCACCTACAGCAGCGAGGATGACGAATTGATCCTCAAGGGTGACATAACCTTCGAGCTCAAGGGTTCCAACGACAAGGTATACGGCCCACATGAACTTTCAGAGGACGGGTCCTATGACTTCGAGGACCTCGTTCCGGGCAGGTATGACATCGTATACAGCTTCGGAAGCAAGAAGGCAACACTGATATCCGATTACAAGGTGGACCTTCAGGGGGATGCTACAAAGGATATCAGGATAGACAACACCATGGTGAGCGGGCGGGTCAAGGTCCTCAGCGGCTTCCCGGCCCAGGACCAGATAGTCCTCATTACCGATGCAGAAGGCGAGGAGATAGAACTGAGGACGGATCTTGCTGGCAACTATTCTGTCGACAGACTGTTCCCGGGGGTCTACACCCTCGAGATCGTGAACAGCGCGTTCGTCCACGATCCGGTGAAGTTTGATATCGATCAGGGTGATAACCTGACCTTCAACATCACATTGCTCCCGAGGTCAGACCTCGAACTCAGGGTGAATTACCCACTGGGATACAAGTACTCGCCTCTTGGGAACCTTGGGATAACACCGGTCTCGGGAGGCATCGTCTACATAACTGACGCTCAGAACTCCTCGAGAAGGTGGTCCGAATTCCTTGACGAAAAGGGAATGTTGGAGTTTTCCCTCCCCGAGGGGAAGTACGACATACATACCTATTCCGTCGATAGGGACAGCTACTGGGCAGCCATCTTCAGTGTGGACCTTACATGGAGAGAGGAGATCAGCCGGACCGTTACCCTCGAGAGGGGTTTCAGGATAAACGGTTCATTGACGAAACTTGCCAATTCAAAGATGAACAATACGGAGATCCTCTTTACCAGGCAGGGCGATGGTTCTGTCGCGCATGTTTTCACGAACAACCTCGGAAGTTACAACTCATACCTTCCCAGGGGAGATTACAAGATACGGGTCAGCAACACTACCGTCCCCGGCAATGTAACCTTCTTCCATATGCAGGACCTGTCCGGTAGCTCATTGACGAACAATGTCGAGCAGAACATCAGAGCATTCCAGACCGCCAGCGTCTCCGGCAGGCTCTACTGGGACAAGAACGGGGACAGGAGGTTCACGACATCTGAGGATGTGGGGGACGGGGATGGATCAGACACACTTCCGATCGAGATCGGCATCGAGGGTATCGAGATAAGCTTCGAATACTCGAACGGAACGATCTCAACGGTGACGGGCACGGAGGGAGAGTTCCTTGCCCAGCTGCCGCCCGGGGAATATTCCATGAGTGTGACTCTTGACGGCTTCTACCGGTTCGTCAGGGAGGTTGTCGTGGAGAACACCGCAGAGGTCATGAACTTCGGGCTCAACGATACGGATGCACCTTTGGAATATAGGGAACGCCAGGTCCAGATCAATGTGACCATGCCGTTCTACGGAAGATATGATATCAGGAGGGATATCCTCTCAAACACCAGATATTCCATAACACCGGCCGAACCGTACATGTCCGGCATGGACCCCGTGCTTGGAAGGACTGACGAGGACGGCATCATAACCGGGTCCTTTGCACCCGGTGAGTATATTCTGGAGATCATAGAGGAGATCGAGGAGGATGGTATAATCCATAACATCCTTCTGACCCAGAACATCATCATACCCCCGTCGGATTCGATATTCCATTACGATGCTCAAGCCCAGCACCTGGTGACCTACAGCGGGAACATCTTCCTGGTGGAGAACTCCATAGTCAGATATCCGGCGGAGATATCTGTCAATTTCAATGCCATCAAGGGCATCAGGACCACGATCGGCTCTACTGAGACCGATTTCAACGGTGACTTCACCCTTGAGGTCCCTGCCGGGGACTACATCTTCGAGACCCATCAGGAGCGTCCGGGCACACATTACATGTACTGGGACGTGATCTCCGTGGATTTCGGAGTGGAATCCTCGGACTTCGAAATGGTACAGGCCTTCCCGGTTGAAGGGACACTAACTCCCGATTTCGAGGACATCAAAGATTCCGAGGTATTCTTCCTCAAGGACGATCTATGGTTGGCCGCCGAGGTCCAGGAAGATGGGGACTTCTCGACCGTCATGTTCTCGGGGACCTATACTGCGCAATACAATTTCACAACGGTCGATCCTTCCTTCGGAGAGGATATCGAGGTAGATTACTATCATACGTCCAACGTGGAGATCGACGGTGCCATGGTAGGTCTCCGACTGGACCTTTCCAAGAACATCGAGGTGAGGGGAGCCGTCTATTACGATATAAACGACGACAGGACGATCCAGCCCGAGGAGAGGAAGGAAGGGGTAAATGTGACCTTCACTCCCGTCGGCGGCGGTGCCCCCATCTCAACGGTCTCCGATTTCAACGGGGATTACAGCCTGAAGGTGCCTTTCACCCAGCTACAGATATCGGTTGACGCAGAGGGTTACAAATCCACTCCCAGGGAGGATGTGGCTGCGATCGACCTGCCCCTGGACGGCCTGGCCTTGTGGGACGTTCCCCTGGTTCCAGAAGATGTCCAGGTAAGAGGTAAGCTGTTCTATGACGAGGACCTGGACGGTATCCGGGATGAAGAAGAACTCCCGGTTTCCGGTTTCGAGCTAACCTTTTTGTCCATGGACGATCAGGAGTTCAGAACCAGAACAGCAGCCGACGGTTCCTTCGAGATAGGGCTCATGCCGGACATCTACATCGTCAGGGGAATGAGCTACAGTAATGGTCAGCCTTCGATCGGATACCTTTCCGAGCTTAACATCAACATGGGTGATGATCTTTCCGACGAGGAGTGGTCGGCGGTACCTGCCCGCAGGGTCTCCGGGACAGTCCTCTACAGGAACACCGTCGGGGAGTTGATCTACGAACCACCCGAGGGTGAGGACATAATCTTCACCTCCTCTGATGGGGGTGGTGAGATAGTGGCCAAATACACCAAGGGAACCTTCGTTGTGGACCTGCCATTTAAAAGGTATTACGTGACCTCGAGGTTCGTGACAGAGGAGTTCGGTATGGATATGTCATACCGCATCGGCAGGGAGGTGAACTTCAATTCCTCCACCAGGGCGGATGACCTGGCCTTCGAGTTCGAGAAGTCGAAGGAATACACCTTCCAGATAGACCTCGTGAGGGACTTCGAACACGAGATCGAGATGGCAGCCCAGGATACCGTCAGACTCCAGTATTACATCGAGAACGTGGGAAACGAACCCTTCTCGGTAACTGTCGACGTCAATGAGAAACCGGATGGATGGATAGTTGAGTTCCCCATGGGCTCCGATATTCATCTGGACATCGGAGAAAGAGTGACCAGGTGGGTGAACATCACCTCACCGATGGAGCCGGATTTCACGAATTCCCTGATCTTCCAGGGTGAATCTGACCAGAATACAAAGAACACCTTCCAGGTCCAGATCGAGACACCTGCGAGCTATCGTTTCAATATTTTGTTCGATATCCCCGATGTGCTCGGCGTGGATTACGGCGAGACCAGGATATTCAACTTGACCGTTGACAACCTTGGCAATGGAGAGGATGTCGTGAACATCCAGATGTCTCCCATGCCTCAGGACATCAAGAGCGGTTGGGAGGTGGAATGGGAGGGTTCCCCAGAATTCCCGGTCCATGGTGAGAATGTTTCTCTTCTTCCGAACGGTGTGAGGAGATACGCGATCACGATCAGGACCCCACAGGGAGGGAACGACTCTCTCTACAATGAGAAGCTCGTCATCACCTTTACGGGAAAGAACAGGATCGGCGATGTGCTGAAGAAGCAGGTGACCCTGGAGGTTCGCAAACCCAATCTGGTCCTTCCCCCCGGATTCCTAAAGCTGACGAACAGGAGACTGACCGATCCGGTATTGAACCGGACTTTGGAGGCGAACATAACGGTACGTTCCCTCTATCGTGACTCCCGGTCGGTCAACGTATCGCTACTGATAGACGATGAGGTGGTGGCGGAGGGAGTGATACCGTACATTCCGCAGGATGGTCTGGGACACACCAGGTTGAGGTTCAACGTCACCGATTGGAACATCACCGAGGATGAGTTCCATACGTTCATCGTGCAGGTGGACCCTTACAATGATAAGAAGGAGACCGACGACTTCGACAATGCTGGAATATGGTACAACGTAGTGGTGGGCGAGACCCCGCAGAGCGATCTCGAGGTCAACTGGAGGATCGTCGTATTCGCGGTCCTGGTGTTGGTCGTCGCTGTCGGAATAATCGCCTACAGACAGAGGACCCAACCCATCTGATGGAGACATCATTCACTGGGGGGCACTTGAGTCGGCGTCGTTCAGTCGACAACGTCGAAGCGTCCATGGTCCATCTGAGGGTAGTTGGGAGCGAGAGGTTGTAGGTCAATGCTTATCCTCTCGGTGTATCCCACAAGGTTCATTATGGCCATATTGAAATTACCCAGGATGATATCGGCACCTTGGCGTCCCTGAACAAGCTGCAGTACCATCCATCCGGTCGATTTGAACTTCGCCCGCAGCGCCTGAGCGGTGGAAACGGTAGATTGGCCTTCCGTGAATCCCTGCAGGGCATTTCCAAGCTGCTTGTATTTCATCAGCTCCCTTATCTTCTCCTCCATATCCCCGGTTTCCTCCAGGAGGGAGAAGACCCTGGGGACCTTCCCGGTCAGGACGCCACCGTGGATCAGACCCCTTCCCCCCATTCCACCGCTGTATGTCTTGTAATATGAGATGTTCCTCGAGATGTTCAATGTCCTCTTGAATACCTCGGGAAGGTCCTTGAAGACCTTCTCCATGAACAGATAATCCTTCAGTTCCTCGTAACCGAGAGAAAGGTTCGAGAACACCTCTCCGATGAACTCCTTCGAGAAACCTCTGGAGCCCCAGTAAGCCTCAGCTCCCCTCTCTTCAATGACAACGTTCTTCCAACCCATGTAATAGAGAAGTGAAGCGATGATCCCCTTTACCTGGAATGAGTTCTGAATTGGTAGCATAACGCATAGTCTCGGTCCTCGCTCGGTCGATATCATCTTCTTCGCGGACCTGAGTCGTATCAGTCGTTTCTCCTCGACATTGATCTTTGCCTCGAGCTTATCCATTTCCTTTCCGTAGAACTGGACCCTCCTCCAGTGTTCAAGGTTTAGGTCCCCCCGGGTCTTGAGGAGTTCCATCATCTTCTCCCTGTTCCCCCTCATATCGATCGGCATGGAATCCTCGAGCTTCTTGAGAGTGTCCTTGTCACGCTCGAGGGTCTTGAGGGAGCGCTCGATGGAGTCCGTCAGATTGAAAAAGATCCTGTTGTAGAAAGCCTCGGCCTCCCGGGATACCGTGGTTGCGAAATCCATAATATTCTTTGCACCTGAGATCCTCTGACAGATGTGATTGAGATAGATCTCCGGTGTGATGTCCTCTCCGAAGAATTGGCTGACCACCTCGTCCCTCCTTTCGGGCTCTCCAAGGAGAAGGGAAGCGGAGATAGAGATCAGTACGAGATATCTCTCCTCTTCCTTGTCGGGGATCCATTTCTTTATGGGAATGTCTATGAGGAAGTTCAGGTGCCATAGATTGTCACATACGGATGCGAGAAGGATCAGGAGCCTCTGGAACTGGTCGTTCTGCCATGGGCCTCTGTTGAGAAAATCGAAGAAGGTCTCCCCGCCCCCCTTCGATATATGATCAAGATAGGCACAGAGTGCCGTTGCCGTTGAAGGGTACTCGTAATCATTCTCCGGAGGTGTGAGCAGAAAGAGCCTCTCCCCTATGGATTTCATATCCCTTCTCGGTCCGTGATGGTCGATCCGGAATACGTTCTCACCCTCGATTTCTATGTCCATGTCTATGAATATATAAGTGATATCCTTGTCGAGATTGAGCATCTGGACCTCCTTGTATTCCAGGGGCGATGCATGTACCTCGACCTTATCATTGAACATGCTGCGTATCATGGACCTGATGAAGAGAGAACCGTTCAATCCGTCCATGTCATTGTGAAGGTATATACCAGCTGTTGATGTCTTACCGAGATGTTTCTTAAGTGAATCAAGGAAGGTCCGTGCCTCCCTTGCGGTTATATCATCCCGCGGGAACGAGATCTCGGTCCTTTCGGGCCTGGTTATGACCTCCATTACCTTCTCGGGTTTCTCCAGATCGCGCTCATCCATCTTGTGGACCTCTGGTTCGACCTCGGCATCCTCATCAATGATGTCTGGTTCAACCATTTTGTCCTTCTTCTCGGAGAGAAAACTCTCAAGAGTTGGTGTGCCAACCTCGTCCACTTGCTTTCTGGTGGTTGACCTGGTTCCCCTGACCTTCTTTCTCTTCACCATGGGTCGACCCAGCCATTATTCCTATTGTACAGATAATATCTTTGTGGTCCAAGTTCCACATGGTCGTTCGAACCGGTGTGGTCTTCATCAAAGGATATCCTGTTCCTGTCAGATGGAATCGGGGTCGAGGTAACCCTCCTCAACCTCTTCCAGTTCCTCGATCTCTTCCTCCTCCGGTGGTTCTGGTATATCGGATGATTCTTCCTCCTGACCTTCCTCTTGAGTTTCCCAGTCCTCCTCCTCACTCTCAGAGGAAGGGGCTTCCGGTGCTTTTTCCCCCTTTGTGCCGATCCCCGGGATATCACTGAAGAAGTCATCCTCCTCCAGGGCCGCCCCACCATCCTCCATATTCCGAAGCTGTTCATCGGTAGGGTTTATTCCGTAAAGGTCCCGGTAGAGTTTTCTCTGCTGGGCGTAGGGGTCCTCTTTGACCTCCTTTCTGAACTTCTTTCGGTAGATGGTTATTCCGGTCCCAGATATCAAACCCACGATGATGGCGACAAAGAGCAGAAAGAGAGGTACAAGAAGGTCCTGTTTGATCGGTTTCAGGATCGGGAATGTGTCTATCAGGAAGTCATACAGGTTGTCTGATATCTCCTGGCCGAATCCCTCTCTGGGTCTATCCTTCACCTGGACGGTGATGTAGTCGGTATAGGTGACAGTTCTTCCATCTTCCGATGCGATCCTCAATCTGATGCTGTAATCCCTTTTTTCGATATCATCATCGGGGAAGATGGTGACATCCACGGTGGTCGGTTCCGGGTCAGAGTATATCTTCTGCGAGGGGAGATTGATCCTGCCTGTTATGGAACCGCTCATGTCGAGATAGACCGCTCCCTCCTCGGCGAGGTAGCCGTCGATGGTGATCGTCACGTTATCGTTGTATGTTGCGAAATTGGTGATGTCAACGGAAAAACCCCTGCCCGTACCGCGATAGGATAGAGCGTTCTCGGGAACTGAAGTGGAGATATTGTAATCATTGATCTTCAGGGTACCTATCGTGACCCTGCTGTAATTGTTGTTCGAGGTGGCCATCACCTGAAGGGAATATATGCCGACCTCAAGATCGAGCTCCTCTATGGAGAACTTCGGGATCCTTCCTATCCTCGTCCATTCCATGATATCTCCATGGTATTTTCTGCTCCCTATCCTCAGCATGTAATGTACATCCATTTCCGAGTGGCTGGGTGACTGGTCCCATGAGATCTCGATGTCATCGGTGGCGGTGTTGAACGGGCCGAAGGGCGGGACATCCTCAGGCGGGGGTGTACCCTTGTCCATGATCCTGAAAACATGATCGAGCACATCGTAATCGTGGCCTCCGTTCCGGTCCGTTACATTCACCCTGAGAATGTAATACCCGGGTTCCAGCTGGCTGTCGTCGGGGACATCGTAGAAGGTCCTCTCCCCAACCTCTATCCAGTGTGTCAGCTGAAGCTCTCCAAGGTATCTCAGGAACATGATCTTGTAATAGAGCGTATCCCCCTCGACATCGTATGCGGCATCCCAGAATAGATGTGGAGTCGGAGATACCACCCCATCAGGATATCCCCTGCCCGTGAAGACCGGCCTGTAGTTGTCCGGGACATCGACCCTTATCCTTATCTCACCTGTCTCCTGGGGATTGTCCAGGTTGTCCCTCGCCCTCCATTTGATGAAGCTGTACACTCCTTCATCAGGGAACTCGAGGTTGACCCAGCAGTGATAGGTCTCGTTCCCTATGTCCACGATCCCGTCCGGTTCGGACCAATCTGAATAGGGACCGCTGGTCGTCCTGTAGGCATATTCGATGGAGGATACGTTGAGCCCGGCCGTTCTGGCCGTGGATCCTGGAAAATGGTCAAGCCACTGTATCGTGCAATTCACACTTTCGAAGATCTGCAAAGCGGTTGGTCCGATCCCTGTGAAGTAAGGCGGGTCCGGATCTACGTAGATGTTCACAGGATCGGAAAGTCCCGGTCCGTTTCCCACCTTGTCCTTGGCCTCGAATACTATGTAGTTGTCCACTCCTGGTGACAACCTTACGTTTCCCCAGGCCTCATAGGTGTCGTTGTCTATCATGAGCTTGTTTGGCAGCACGACGCCCTTCTCGAGGTTCTCCAGACCGTTGATCGATTTCCTCACCTTGATCGAGACGGGCTGGACATTTCCGCCTTCATGGTCCTCCACCCTGACCCTGCAAAGGACCGTCTCGGAGCTGTACCAGGTCGCATTGGAAGGTGAGATAACTGTCAGCTTGGGCGGTGTCGCATCGATAATGGGCCCCTTGAATATGGGGGAGACCATCGGAGCGGGGTTCCTCTCCTCGACGACCTCGAACGAGTAATAGGTCTGACCTTCCACCGGTATGCTGAAACTGACCTTGTACTCGGCACCGTCCATGTAGTCGATATCATTCGGAAAGATCTTGGTCATGACCTTGGGTTGTTCGAATATGGCGTTCTCCCCCTCCTCATCCGAGTAGACCTGGACCCTGGGAAATCCCTCTATCGGCATGTCATTGTTGGGATCGGAGTAGTTGCAGTAGAATGTGATGTTAGAGCTCGACGACCCTACCTTGGGATTGAACTCGAACATCGACCAGAAATCTTCATCATATATGCTGGGTCTATCGTTCGGCCCATCAACAGGTCCGCTGTGCGGTGAGAAGTAGACCTCCCTGCTCCTTTCGTAGTAGTTGCGGTGATCGGTCCAGGTGGCCATTGCCCTTCCGCTGTTGTCGTAGATCAACAACGGCCTCTCCTGCGTCGAAGGATCGGGCCAATACCTATCGGTGTCATCCACTCTCATCAGGTCATCCCAGGTCCTTCCTCCGTCCGATGAGTTGATGTAGAAGATCTCACCCTCGTCGGTGGTGTCCTTCAATGGAATGGATCTCTGAAAAACGACTCCAACCTTTCCATTTCCGATGGCAGCGGTGTTCGGATACCAGTCCTCGGATCCTTCGGGAGCGATCGCGATCCTGATATTTGTGGAGAAAGTGTTACCCTTGTCCTCGCTCCTTGAGAACCAGATTTCATCGTTGCCTGTTCTTTTATCTCTCCAGGTGATGTAGAGGTTCCCCATATCGTCAAGGGCTGGCGACGGCCATTGCCTGGAGTTGTATTGCTCGAGATCATCTGAGACCGCAATATTGGCACCAAACGTCTCTCCCCCGTCGTGGGAAGCGGAGACATAGGGCCTGTATTGACTTCCCTCTCCTCTCCTATCCTGCCAGGTCACATAGACATCGTTCCCATCCATCACGCACCTAACGTATTCGTGGTCCCGGAAGAAAAGACCGTCGTCATTGATCATCAACATCTCGGACCAGGTGACACCCCCGTCATCCGAGTATGATGTCCAGATGTTGTTGTATGCCCCGGAGTCCTTCTGATCCAGCCAGGCGACGAATATCCTGCCGTCTTCATTGATCGCGATGTCCGGAGAACCCGCCTCCCAGGTCTGCTCCTTCTTAATCGGGTCTATCCTGACGCTCCTCGAGAAGTTCTCTCCGTCCTCAGACCATGCGATCCTGATATGTCTTGTCTGGGGCATGAAGTAGGTCTTGTCCCTCTCATCGGCCCATACCACATATACGGTATCGTTCGAGGCGATGGCCATCCTCGGTGCGTTCTGGGCAGATCTGTCATTGCTTGCGTTCCCGTCCAGAAGGACATCATCGATGCGGAAGGAAGTGGACCAAGTTATACCCCCGTCGTCCGAATGAACGAGGTAAGGATCTGGATAGTACATCTGGTCAGTGGTGTAGGTGATGTATATCCTGTCATTTGAATCCACATCGATGTCGAACGGTTTCTGGTTGTAAAGCGTGTTGTCCCAGACTGCCAATATGTTCGACCTGAATATCGGTCTACCACCGGTAGCATCCCTGGCATGGTCGATGATCACCGGCATCATCAATGTGACCACCATCAGAACCACTAAATGTCTGGACCATCTCATTTGGGTGCCTCCATCGTACTCCAGGCTGAACGGATATCTCTTCAAAGGAATATTACTATTTATATGGTACTGTACTGGAAAGTGCACTTGTTAAAAAAAAAATGGGAGGCCCGATCGGACCTCCCTCTATCCGGTTGCATGCAGATCAATATGCTATGTACGGATAGCTTCCGAAGGCGTCGAAGGATTCCTCGACGTGTATGTTCTGCTCCGTGTCGATGATCATATCCATCACGACATATCCGGCCATGACCCCCTCGGGGACCATGAAGTGGAAGCCGATCTTGTAGAATGTCATCGTGGACCAGTAGAACCAGATGTTGGTACCACCCGGATGCAGTGCAAACGGATCCGGATAGTTGGATATGTTGATGAAGGGCAGCTGGAGCCCATCGTGCCTTTCACCTGTGGCAGCCACGTAATATGGATCGTCCGGTCCTGCCCATGGGCCATATCCGTCGATGGAGAAATCCGCTGGATTGAACTCATCGAATATCAGTTCGTCCGGTATGTTCCCCATGTTAAGATCGTCAAGACCCAATGCGAACATCGGATACTGGGATTCCTCCGGATTGTAGATCCATGCACCTGTCATCGGATTGATGTCAAGTATTCTGGGGACGCCATCCCCATCAACATCATCATCCAGATCGTATGATACGTTCGCTGTCGGTCCTTCACCGTACTCATCCGGGTCCACATCTATGGACCCGTTATGGAAGGTGATGGATACGTTAAGATAATTGTAGAATCCTCTTGTGAAGAATTCCGAACCTGGGTGCCCTTTCTCTATACCGACGATGATCTCCATGTACAGCGGCATCCCTTTGTTCATGGTCGAGTCGATGATCCGGTATGGGAAGCCATAATAGTCATGCATGAAGACAGCCGTCGTCACTCCTGGAGAGATCTCGTAGTCGATCAGGTTCTGGAAGTTGTTCTGTCCAAGGAACCAGTCGGATGTCCCGATCGGACCTCCGGTGAAGAGTGCAGCGACAGGTGACTGTTTGCCGGGTCCGAACGCGGGATAGTACCACTGCAGGCCGCCTCCCGGCTGCGGATATCCGATCTTGCTCAGGGCGATGCCCGTGTCGAGCCTGTCATCCGGGATCGTCGGCCTCGGATCCCAGTCATCCTCCATCCTGTCGTCGTCCGTGTCATCGTTCGACGGATCGGTATCATACATGTTCCATCTTAGTAGCTTGGGGTCCGTGGTAGCCTTTCCCCTATCCTGCCAGCCGAAAACATCCTCGTAGGTGGTATACGTAGAATATGTTCCGAGGGGCTGGGAGGAGTGGTAGAAGTTGGCTAGGAACTCCTCTGCGGACCAGAAATTGTAGTTGTCCCACATCCAGTACCACAGAAGCCATGGATTGAGATTGTAGAGAACAACCTTGAACGTCTGCAGCGGGAGAGACCCCATTTCGTAGGATTTCGTGAACCAGTAGGTCCACCAGGAATATCTGCCCTCCGACCATTTCGAGAATCCCGAGGCCGGATTCGATATGTCGTGGTCATTGTTCCACCTATCTGGGATCCATCTCCCCTGACCGGTCTCGTTGTTGACCTGGTGATAGTTGTATTCGGACCGGGAGTTCTTGTTTATCGGACCGGGAGCATATGCCTGGGTCTCCTTATCATCGGAGATATCGTCACCATCGGTGTCATTGGAGTTGGGATTGAGCCTGAACCGATACGCTATGAGATAGGTCAGGTAGGGGTCGGTGCCACCGCCGCCGAACTGGGTCGGTGTGATCCATGCCCAGAACCAAAGGACGATGTCCTGCTCCTCGATGTTCAGAATGCCGTCGCCGTCGTTGTCTTCCCACGGATCAGGCAGTCCGTCGTTGTCCGAGTCCACAAGGTGTCCGTCGGTGGAGTCGGAGCCGCCGGCCTCCACACCGTCGATGAGCATGTCGTTGTCTGTGTCCCAGTCGTTGGGATCGAGACCGCGGGCGATCTCGGCACTGTCGATCAGACCGTCGCCGTCGGTGTCGGGGTTGTTGAAGTCTGTCCCCATGGCCATCTCTTCCGTATCAGTCAACCCGTCACCATCATCGTCAACGTTCCCGTCGCCGTCACCGTCACCGTCGCCGTCGACCGCAGGACCGTCTCCCTCTCCGCCGGTGTCGCCTCCGCCGTTCCCGCCGCCGCTGGTCCCGTCATTGCTGAAGTCCCAGGGCCAGGAATCATCGGGATCGAGGACCGAATCACCGTCGGTGTCGGGGTTGTTGGGATCGGTGGGGATGTACACGTTCTCACCGGTGTTCGCGTCCACGCCAGCCAGCCTGAAATACTCGGCATAGTTGTCGTATGGCGGATCCACCTGGGTGTAGGATGCATACTCCTCGCCACCGAAGTAATCGTTATCGAGCAGAGCATCGGCGGGATCGGTCGGATCGAGGCTGTTCTCGACCTCCCATCCGTCGGGAAGACCGTCGCCGTCGGTGTCGTAGTTGTTCGGATCGGAACCTGCAATGAACTCGTCCAGGTTGGTGAGCCTGTCCCCGTCGGGGTCATACTCCCAGTCGTCGCCCTTCAGCGGGTTCAGCGCTGCAGTGAGTCCTATGACCCCTGAAAAGGCCAGTATCAAAACTATCGCTACAGCGAAGGTTCTCTTCACATCGCCAAGTTGCATGTATACCACCTTCTTGCTGGACTAACTAACCAACGGGGGATTTTATAAGGGTTTCTATTGCATGTGCATGGGCTTGCTGCTGACCTTCATCTGACGGTCTCAACCCGTGGTTCGGTAGTGTTGGCCAACCCTATTATGAATGTACATATTAAGACTTTCGGGATTTGGACGAGCCAGTTGTATGGGATCATCTCTCTTTGATACTGGTTTCGATGTCCCGATACAGGGATTCAAGTTTCATTTTCTCATCGTCCGTGATAAGCTGACATCCAAGAGAGTAAAAAGCCCTTCTGATAGATTTCAGAAGGTCTTTCCTCCTGAACCTAAGATCCACCCATGCCTTTTTTACGGACCAATATTCGAGTGAAGTGGAACCCTTCACCATTTCTCCGAACTCTGTGTTCTTGACCGGACGTTTCAGCTTCCTTATCGAGATCAAAGCTACTGGTCTCCCTCCCTTGAAGATCGAGAAACCATGACCCTTGGCGATGGTTCCCTTGATATCGTTCATAACGACGCGTGACATCCTGTCCTTGGGAGAGATCACCGTCAGCTCCTTCAATTCTTCTGGCGGGGGGCATTTCGCCACACCGATCGCCTCCAGGTCCTTCAGAACATAAATCACCTGGAATCCGGAATCGGAGATTATGAACTTATCAAGCGTGTCCCCAACCATGTCTCCTATCAGGAACCTGACCTTGCCCGGATCGTCCAGTTCAGGAGAATAATTGATGAGATCTTCCATCGTGAAGACAGACAATCTTCTCGCATTCCTAAGAAGCCATTTTCTTTGGTCCAGTCCTCTGGCGGTCTTTCTCCCTTGCCTGGTATCGGGGCCGTGTCTGGGGTGATGAACAAGGTCTGTTCTTGGATCTCCCCACGGATCCTCGACTATCAAGCCCATCCTAAGAAGGGTCTCCACCTCCTTATCCAACTTGTGGGATCTGATGAAGGGAGTTATCTCCGAATGGTCCATCTTGGAGATCTTCGATAGGAGTGATACGAGTTCCGGGGCCATTTTTCCCATGACACTCTTGGAAGGAGATGGAAACCTCGAGAATTCCTGCTCAAGGGACCACACGGGATATGGTTGGTCCATCATACCTCTGACAAGAGAGAACTTCTTTGTGAGGTCCTTTATATCGGACAATGCCACTCCCGCATGAGAAAGAACATCTGACCAGTCCACCCCGTTGTCTTCGGTACCGATCTCAGCCCCACTGGTTGCTGAAGACCATTCAAGTTCGTTCTTGATTTTCAAAGGTTCAGGGTCCGGAGTGGTAAGTCTTCGATATCTGGTCGAACCCATCCTGCTAAGAAGCTCCCAGCGGTCAACGATCGATCCCAGCTTGGATATGATCTCCACTGGGTGGGACCATCGGTATCCCTCGACCAGTCCCTGGGCGCGGAACATGCTGTAAAGCATATCCTCCCTCGATATGCCGCGTGTGACCTCAGCACCGCGAACGAGCACTTCCCCCTTCGGGGTCTCCTCCACGGAGAATCCCTTGGAGAGGAATACACCGACAGCTCCCATTGCAGCCTCCCCAGCAGGAATGCCCATTATCATCTCGATGATGAAAGTTCCGTAGCCCATTTTCTCATATATTTCGATCCACCTGCATAAGGCGGTCGACACTTCCAGAATTGAATCGAAATCATCCACTTCGATATCGGAGATCCTGATAAGATCGAGGGTCTCGAGGATCACAACCCTCCCGATCTGATGACCATTCTTCATGGCCAGGAGTACGGTCGTCGTGGATCCTCTCACTGGTTCCTTCTCACCCCAGGTCGTCCATTTCCCTGTCAGCACGGCACCGGGATCGCTTGAAGTCATAAGGCATATCTCATCATCTGTCGAACCTGCTTCCCGGAATCTCTTGTCGTGCAGGACATCCTTACGACCGCTCCAGAACCAGATGCTGAGACCCGCCGCTCCATCGGTTCTGGATGAGACTATCGGTCCTGGCCGCCCTGAACCGAAATTCACCATATCGTTCTCTATCGCCTCCACAAGACAATTTAGTACATGGGGTCCGAACAATCGGACCAACTCCGAGCACTCATAGGGTCCGAAGTAACGCAAGAACCTCTCTATCGCCCCACCGTCGATGATCCTGTCCCCGTTTTTTCCGAAATTACATGATATGGGGAAGAAGTTGGATTGTGTCTCTCCTATCATATCCCTTGAGAGTGGAGGATATCTACCTATCCGTTTTCCCTCCATAGCTTCGTTTATCCAAGCGGTCAGTGATTCCCCGGAGATATCAAGCAGCTCACCGATACCGGACCTGGAAAATCCGCATCCCTCTCTAAGATTCTCATGGGTGGATCTCTCCTCTTTCTCACACGGTCCGCAAATCCTGCGGAATATTTCCGTCCAATTCCGATCTGAGATTCTATCCTTTCCCATCAGCGATATGGGTTTCAGGCGTCCAGACTTGATGGAGGATCTGATATCATTATATGAGATATCCTCCGACCTTGAAAGCAATTCGATTGGATGGGTGAAGAACGGGACGCACTTCATAACATTTCCAAATCCAGAGGCCCGGGACATTATTTTCCTGCGGTATCGAGGGATCATTTCCTCTGGAAGGAAGAGGGACGGAAAACCGTCATCATTAAAAATCTTATCCTGAAGACCGGCCAGGATCGGCCCCATGCTGATATCTTTGAATTCTGAAGCTAGTTCCTCTTTCGGGTAGTCTCCCCCCTTCGATCCGATACTAATCAGATCGTTAAGGATTTCGATGACCAAATTCTGATACTGTTCGTTCCTTCCGTTCGATGCTGCGATCAGCTCTCCCATTTCCTCAGCGGAAGGTATCTTCATGGGTTGGATGTCGGTAGGTCCGACGGTTTGCTTCTCCTTCATCTCATCGATCCTCCCTTTCCAAGTTCTTACGATGGATCTGCCGAGTATGCTTGGTCCATCTGTCATCTCGCTGAGCTCGATAACGATTTTCCCTGAACTGATCCCCCTGACGATCTCCTTACATCTTCTCAGATCTATCCTCTCGAGAAAGACCTCCTTCAGTGCTTCTTCAGCAAGGGATATCAAACCCCTGAGAGGCCCCACAGTTCCCTCCCAACCTTTCTCGCTGTACCACGAGCTCATCACGAGACCCAGGAGGTTCTCAACCCTGTTTCTTTTGTAAAGGGCCCCTGTATCCTTACCCCGGAACCTTGATAGGACCAGAAGTGATTTGTTCATACAGTGAGCAAAGCGGGACCTGAACATTGATGATGTGAGAACAAGACCTTTGGCGATCCTATCAAAATCTTCGCTACCCAGGGATGATGTGATATCCTCGGACATCAGATGTTTGGGAGAGATCATCGCAAACCCATCATCGGTCGCGACGTAATCGACCTTCGCACCCAATGATCTTCTAAGTCCATATGCCACAACCCTTCCAAGGACCTCAGTTACCTGTCTGCCAAGGGGAAGCAGGAATATGTAAAGGCCTCTGGTCCCTTTCATCCGTCTGAACTCCACTGGTATCTTCGTTGAAGCGGGAAGTAGATCTCTCCCGGCCAATCCTTCGATGACAGATGCGTAGATCCTCTTTCCATTCCCATCAAGTTTGACAGTTACCCCCGGGCGGGATATCCATCTGATCCTGGGACCTTTAGCGTACAGTGACATGAGCTCCGCTGCAACAGTATCTGTTCTCGGCATGATCTCTCCGGACCATGATGGCACTGAGGGTTGGGCGTCCGGATCATGTCGAACGAGTATCTTCGAGCCAAGGAATCCTGTTATTCTGTAGGGTTTCGATCCCAGGAGAATGACATCCCTTTCATAAAGGGTCTCTCCGAAATCCCTGGAGAGATCCCCGATCATCCTTCTAGTCCTCTCCTCGACTACACGATAGGAGGTCTCCTTTGGTATGGTCCCGCAATTCAGGTAGAATGCCTGGCCAGTGTTCCTTCTGGGAAGGAAGAGACCCTTGTCTTCATCGTACCATAATCTGGGAGGGGGTTGGTTTGGCCCCGGCAGCCTTTGTGAGAGCAGATCGAGCAATTCTTTCATGGAGGACCTTTTCAATGTTCTGAATGGATATGCCTTTCTGCACATCTTCCAGAGAAAATCCGAAGAAAAACCTCCATCGTTGAGTGATGCGCCTATGGCAAATTGAGCAAGAACGTCCATAGGTACTTCCGGTGCCTTCAATTTCTGGAGCTTCCCCTTCGATGCGGCCCGGGAAACGGCCAGAGCTTCAAGCAGGTCGATTCCATCCTGGGGATATATGATGCCGTGTGATACCCTTCCCAGTCCATGACCGGACCTTCCGAACCGTTGAAGCATCTTTGATGGATCCTTCGGAGAGGATATCTGGCAAACTGTTTCAACCTCGCCGATATCTATTCCGAGCTCCAGCGATGTGGAGGAAATTATTGCCTTCAATTCTCCGGTCCTCAATCCTTCCTCAGCCAGGCGCCTCACATCGGCACCGAGGGAACCATGATGCGGCATCACATTCTCGTAACCTCTGAGGGTCAGGGAATAGGCCATCTCCTCAGCTGCCCTTCTCGTATTGTGAAAAACTACCAGTGGCCCCTTTTCCCTCTCTATCATGGACCCGATCTCATCCAGTATCTTTTCATTCTGTTCCGGTTCCCTGTCAACTCCTTCAAGCAGGGTTCTGAACTCTATCATCATCTCCTTTCCGGAATCCTCCTTCACGATGGTGACCGGTCGGGATCTGCCTCTGTCATCCATTCCTCCCAGGTATTTTGCTGCGACCGAAACCGGCTTGACCGTTGCAGATAAACCAATTCGGACAGGTTCAGAGCCGTTTTTCGCCGTCACCATATCGGTCAACATCTCCAATGTCAAAGACAGCAGTGCACCTCTCTTTCCCGGGACCATTTCGTGAACCTCATCGACAACTATCCAACGTACGGATTCGATTGTTTCCCTCGCTTTGGAACAGAGCATGAGCAAGAGGTTCTCCGGAGTAATCACCAGAAGGTCGGGTGGGTCCAATAACATTCTTCTTCTCTCGGATTGCGGGACGTCTCCCGTTCTGATACCGACCTGAAGTTTTGCATCTGGCATATCCTCGTTCTTCCTCCTCCTGCCCCTTCCCCACTTCCTCACTTTTCTCCCTTTTATCCTGCCCAGTCCTTCGGAAAGATTGGTCAGGGTCTTGACAATGTCAGTACCGAGTGCTTTCATCGGAGATATGTACACGATGGAAGTTCTGGAACGGTCAACCTCCCCCTTGAGTATGACATTTATCGCGGGAATAACCGCAGCCAGGGTCTTTCCGCTTCCGGTCGGCGACACGACAAGGATGTTCCTTCCTCTCTCCAAAGCATCCCAAGCCGCTTTCTGCACTTCCGTCGGCTGGCCTATGTTATGCCCGAACCATTTCTCCAGCCTCGGATCGAACGAATTCCAGACGTCCATACTTTCTTTATCGATATCCTTCTTATTGATTAGAATCCCCACACACTTGTACAAATATCCTTGTGAGAAGGCTCAGATGAAATATAACCATTTGGGTTCTTCGGAGGAATGGTTTATCAACTTCTAGCTAGTATCCCGTTCATTACCCGGAGTGGGACAT
>JBLIRL010000090.1:0-10953 GCA_049472275.1 Thermoplasmatota archaeon
CGCGCCGCCACGGGCGAGTGCAGCACCGCCATCGGCGAGCCCTGTCAGACCATCCCCACCGGAGACGTTTACGTGCGCCTGATCGACGACGCGGACGGGGCGGAGCTCCTCATGATGCCTCTGGACGACATCCGGACTGACCTGGAGGTTCCCCCTTCCCAGGAAAAAGCCCTGGCCGCCGATCGGTGATACCACGATGTGGCAGGGTGTCCCCGGGGGCTCTTCCCGGATGATAGAAAGCAGTCCCTTTTCGGTCACGTCCCTTCCAATCTGCTCGGATCCCTTTACGACGTCTATCCCGAGCAGGGTCTTGTCGATCCCTAGCCTTTCCCCAATGGTTGAGAGTGTTCCTCCTGGACCTAGTATGAATATCGATCCGGGCTCCTCCTGGACCCTCTCCGCGATGTCATCGGCGATCTCCTCGAGGAATGTGTTTACCTCCTGCTCCGCCACCATGAACTTTCCGGTCTGAATGAAGGCGGGTTCGAGCAATGTCATAGCGATACCGAAGAGCCGGATGTTCCAATCTCCCTTTCTGTACCTCTCCTCGTCGAGGTCCATTATCTCTCCCTCTCCCGTTGTCATCTCACCCCTTATGTAGAACTCGAGGAGCTCCCCGGCCGAATACGGATCGATCGCGAATACACCGGAATGCATCTTCACACCCGACGGAATGCCGAAAATGGGTTCAGTTCCTGCTGCTTCGAAGACATCCCTTGCCGTACCGTCACCCCCGCAGAACACTATCAGTTCGACGCCAGTATCGATCGCCCGACGGACGAATTCCTTCGTATCCTCCGCCGTCGTCGCACCATCGGGTCGATGGACGCATTCGATGCTCCACAGATCGACATCCATGGCCTTCAGCTCGTCTTCGCCCATCTCTCCACCTGCGGTGATCCAGCAGACCTCTTCCTTGAGACGGTGACGGATGAAGGCTTCCTTCAATCTGGAAAGTGCCTCCATGGACCTGTCGGGGGCTCGGGGTATGGCTCCCATGTCCAGCGCTTTCTGGACGACCCCGTCGGTTCCCTTCAGACCTACCCTTCCCCCGAGTCCTGCTATCGGATTGACAACGAAACCGAGCCTCTTCATCATTCTTCCAGAAAGCGGAGACCCCCTTAAATCCATCGCCGATTCGACAGAGCTCCCAAAAGCGTTAATATCGATATAGCGAATTTCATGTTCATGAAACTTGGGCGGATGGGGGTGTTGTTGCTCCTTCTTTCAATTATACTGGCCATTCCCGGAATTCCGTCATTCTGGAGTGGCCCCCCATCCAGGGCAAGCATCGTTTCCCCTTCCCTCCAGGAGGGTACCTATCTCGAATGGACATACAGCGAGTGGAGTCCCGATGGTACCTCGAGCCGCACGGGTGTCCAGACGGCTAGCGTCTCGGCGGGAACCTGGAACTCCATGGATGTCTTCATAGTGTCGGGCACTATCTACGGAGAGTTCACCACCCCGGACGGATCGGGAGACGAATCGGGTACCTGGGAGGCCATTCACAGGCAGAACGATCTGTCCGTGGTCCGATCCACAAGGGAGCTTACGAGGACCGTGGACGGTTCGGGTATCACTGGTACGAACAGATCATCCACGGACCACGACCTCCCCTATTTCCGATGGGTGAAGTTCCCGCTCAAGGCAGACGATCCCGAGACCTCTTGGATGGACGAGGTGAGATCCATAACCTCATGGACGCTCTCCTCCGATGGCACGACCATCGATTCCGGCACATCTGACGAGACCTATGTCCATTGGAGGTTTTGCTCGAACGAGACAACGCTCGACCTGGGGAATGAGGTATTCGATGTGCATGTGGTGAGGGAGCGGAAGGAGAAAGAGGACATGACCACCGTCCACAATTCCACCCTCTACTACTCCGATGAGGCCGGCTGGTGGATTAAATGGGAGACCTATGCTCCATACGAGTCCGATGTCGTGAAGGTGAGGGAGCTGGTCCTGAGACGGATCGATGACAACAGACCCCCCGTAGCGTCAGATATTCCGGATGTCAACATTGATGAGGACGAGGTCTACACCGGGCTCGATCCTAAAGATCATTTCAGCGATCCAGACGGGGATGTCCTGGACTTCGCAGCTGTTGACACCGGACAGCTGGAAGTGGACATCGACGGGGACAGCGTCGTGATAATTCCCCCCAGGGATGCATCGGGAACGTTCGTCTTCAATCTAACGGCAACCGACAGGAGGCACGATCCCGTGAGGTCGGAGGTTACCGTCATCGTCAGACCGATGGACGATCCCGTGGAACTCATCGAGGGCTCAGTGGACCCGTCCGAGGGTAGCATCGATACGGAGTACCTTTTCACACTCACACTGAGGGATGTGGAGGGGGACGCACCGGTTTCGGTGGAGGTTTCCGTGAGCGGATCGAGACATCGCATGTCGCATGATGATGGGGATTTTCTGACCGGAGCTTCCTTCACATGGACAGGGTCCCTTCCCGAGGGCGAGCATTCCTTCCATTTCGAGGTGGACGGTGTGAGATTGCCGGAGTTCGGGGAATATGACGGACCGGTGGTCTCCTCCCCGGAGGATCCGATACTGTACGGTCCTTCACTGGACAGTGAGGAGGGGAACACGGACACTGATTTCACGTACACGATATACTGGAAGGACCCGGGGGGAAGGATGCCTGACGATGTCTATCTGTTCGTGGACGACGGAGAGGAGCTCGTCGACTCCATGTTCCTGGTTGAAAGCGGAGCGGATCCCTCGAGCGGGGTGGAGTTCCGGATAACGGTGACCCTCCCGACAGGGTCCCACAGCTATTATTTTGTTGCAGAGATGAATGATATCACCGTGAGGTATCCGAGGAACGGGGAGCTTATCGGCCCCGATGTTTTCGATCCCCTGATCGAGTACGACGGTTTCACCCCGGAGGATCCCGAGGATGGGGACGATGTGACGTTCTTCGTCCATTACAGGTACGGTCTCGGGGCGGTTCCAGATGTTCAGAAAGTCATAGTTGACGGTGACGAGTACACACTCGATATCGAAAGCGGCGATCCCATCGACGGGATGAACCTCACGAGGAAGGTCAGGCTCGACAAGGGAACTCACACATTCAGGTTCGAGATCGAGGTTGACGATAGACGCATCGTGACCGAGGAAAGGACCATGAGGGTCTATCAGAGCTCAGCGGCCGATGATGACGATGCACACATAGATATCGAACCATCGAAGGGATCGGGACCGGGACTGTTCGCCCTCATCATTGTGATCCTCCTGCTAGTTGGTCTGGGTGTGGCCGCACTGGTCCTTGTTCGATACAAGCCGGGGAAGAAACGGCAGGTGGGGTACGAGGACGACGAGGCTTCTGAGGGCCATGTGGATAACGTCAGGGGCCTCTGATACATTCTGCCCAGTGATTTCTCCCGTCGAAGAAGCTTCTCTGAAGGGTCCACCTGGATGAGCGGATCTCCCTCTCGAGCTCCCCCGGCCCGTAGAGATGGTAGAACCTCATTGCGTTCGTGCCCTTCTTCCATGGAACGAGGAAATCGCCAGTTGCCTGTCCGTCATCGTCGTCCGTACTTCTCCTCCCGTGCAGCCTGTCGAGATGTCTCCTCCTGAACCTCTCCTGGTCCCAGGTCCACACGGATACCTGAAGGATTCCTCCGGGTTTGGTGATCCTGTATGCCTCGTTCAGGGCACTTCTCCTGGAATCCGCATCGGGAAGGTGATGGAGTGAGGCGATCATCAGGCAGATATCGAGTTCCCGATCGTTCAGGGGGACATCTTCCATATCAGCCACGTACAAACGGGCGCTCCCGATGAGACCCGTTTTGATGAGTGCGCTCCTTGCCATTTCGAGCTGACCTCCGGAGCTGTCGATCCCGATGACAGAGCACCCTCTTGATGCGGCCTCGACCAGGGCTCTCCCGGTGCCGCAGCCGAGGTCTCCGATGATGCAGGGTGACCTATACCTTATCAGTTCCATTGTAGGAGGCCATACATTCTCCCTGGTGGGTGCGAAATGCGGTGCGATGTTATCGTATGTCCTACTGACGCTGCGTTTGATGTCATCGGATGAGTTCACGTGTTCTCTCCCTTTCATATTCTGGAGGCTATGGCTTTCGCCATCTCCATGGTGGAAGCGGTTCCGCCCAGGTCCTTGGTCCTGACCTTCCCTTCCTTTATGACCTCCGATACGGCATTCTCTATCCTTGCCCCCATCTCGGTCTCCCCGAGGTGCTCGAGCATCAGCTTTGATGCGAGTATCATGGCCGACGGATTGACGATCCCTTTCCCAGAGTATTTGGGTGCCGAGCCGTGGGTTGGTTCGAAAACGGCATAATCGTCGCCGATGTTGGCGGCAGCTGCGAAACCAAGCCCACCGACCAAACCCCCGCCGAGGTCGGAGAGTATGTCACCAAAGAGGTTGGAGGCCACTATGACCTGATACTTCTCAGGGTCCTTCACGAGCCACATTGCCATGGCATCGATGTTGGCTTCGTCCATGGGTACCTCCGGATATTCCTTCGCCATCTCCCTGGCAACCTGGGTCATTAGGCCGGACGTCTCCCTCAGGACGTTTGGCTTCTCGGCAAGTGTCAGACGGGTCTTTGAGAATTTTCTGGCATATTCGAACCCTGACCTGACTATCCTCCGGGCGCCCCTCCTCGAGATCACTCTGAGGGATACTGCAACGTCATCCCTGGGGAACTCGTTGAAGGGTTCCCATTTTTTGTGATGCTTGAGGAAGATCTCCCTGACCTCATCGGGAACGGGCCACCACTCTATACCGGCATAGAGACCTTCGGTGTTCTCCCTGAACACGACCAGATCGATCCCATCCTTGACGTTCAGGGGATTACCCGTGTAGGACCTGCATGGCCTCATGTTCGTATGAAGCTGTAAGAGCTGCCTCATACCGACGATCGGGGAGAAATAGACGAATCCCTTTTCCTTGAGGGACGGATCCAGTTCCTTTGCCGCTTCGTCCTTCGGCTTCGATGTGATCGCGCCGAACAGTGCGCAGTCGGTGTTCCTGAGAAGCTCAATGGTCCTCTCCGGGAGTGCGTTCCCCTCCCTCTTCCAGAACTCCCAACCAATGTCACCGTGTCTGTAATCCGCCTTGAATCCGACGGAATCCAGAACGAGCTTGGCCGCTTCGACGACCTCTATCCCGACACCGTCACCCGGCATTTCTGCGATCCTGTACCTGGTCATATCCTGTCCCCTTGTGGTCCTTAATCGATGAAGGTGTATATCTATGGTTCGAATTTCGATGTTCTTGGACCGGGAACATATTGCAGCCCCTCTGCCGCTTCCCCGAAGCGGCAGATCGCAGGTCACTAGCCCCCGCCCCGGAGATCCTGTGTTATTTGTGACATTATATATTCTCTGTTTTGATATGTTGAGAAGAGAATATATGGTAGCCCCTCTGCCGCTTCCCCGAAGCGTCAGAACATAGGTCACAAACCCCCACCCCTGGTATTTGTTATGTTTGTGACATCATATATTCTCCAGCTGTGAGATTAATGTCGGAGAATATATGGTAGCCCCGGGCGGATTCGAACCGCCGTCTCCGGCTCCAAAGGCCGGAATGATTGACCTCTACACTACGGGGCTGAAGGTTAGGTCCGGGAAAAGGGAGCTTATAGTTAACCCTTTTCTCATCTCCTCAGAGCTTTCTTCAACTTGCGGAGGACATCGTCTCTCTCCATCGTGGAGAGAAAGAATCCCAGTCTTGGCCCCCTGTCCCGACCGAGCAGTATCCTGTAAAAGGCCCTGAAGGTTGTCTTCGGATCGATGCTCCTCGATCTCGATCCCTCGTAGATCGTATTGTGGATGATCTCGGCGTCCCATTCCAGATCCTGGAAATCCTCGTACATAGCTTCCAGAGCTTTGACGAGATCTTCACCCAGACCTTCCACCTCCTCTTTCGGAGGTTCATCGAACAGGGTGAATTTGACCCCGTCCGGTGCGAATCTCTCCAGCCAGAAATCGACGCATGACCTTCTATGCTCCAGCCTCTCAATGGATGCCTGGGAGAGCTTGTCGATCTTCTCGGACCTCTTGATCATCTCAACAAGCTGGTCCATGTCGGATGCCAATTGGGTTAGTGTGACGAGATGCCTGTATGGAACATTGACCAAATGTTCCATGTGCTCCCTGTGGGTAGGCTCCTTTACCATGGAGAGGATGTAGGTTCTCTTCATATCATCCTGATCGTCACTTTCCCGTCCTCCGTAGAAGTTCTCCTCGTAACGGTCGAACTCGTCCACGAGCGAGAGTATTCCAAGTCCGGGATCCATATCGATATGTCTTGAGGGCTGGTTTTTAGCAATCAGGAACCGAAGCACCTCGGGTGGTGTCATCTTCAGCATGTCCACTCCGCTTACAACGATCCCGCTGGAAGAGGACATCGCCCCCCTGCCCTTCAACTGGATCCATTCGTACACCACAGGTATCGGTGGTTTCCTTCCGAATATACTTGTCATGATCTCTGATGATGTGTCGTAGGACCCCCCCGAGGCGGCATGGTCCTTTCCGAAAGGTTCGCAGGTCACTCCCAGCCAGTACCATCTAGCCGGCCAGTCCAGCCTCCAGGGCAGCTTGCCGTCATCTGTCCTCGTATCGGCCCTTCCCTCATGACCGCATCTGCAGGTGTACAGAACATACGGGGGTTCCCATTCGATTCCCTTGGTCGAATCTATCCTCCCGCATGCAGAACATTTTGCGTTGTAGGGGAACCAGTCTTCGGGGAGCTCCCTTCCGGATATCCTGTTCAGGATTTCCCTGGCCTCGTCCTTTCTGTCCAGAAGTATGGCCGTGGGTTCCGCGTATCTTCCCGCCCGGTAGGACTCGCTTGATGGGAGGACGACGGGTTCGATCCCGAGGGTCTCTATGGATCGAAGGAACGGTTCGAGGAAGTGCTGGGCATAGGTCTTTCCGTCCCCCGCGGGGGACGGTATCTCGGAAAGGGGTTTCCCTATGTGCTCGGAATACTCCTCCGTAAGGAAAGGATACAGCTTTCGAAGCGGATCGAAATCGTCAGCGAGGTAGTAAAGGGTGGAATCCACACCGATCTCCCTTGATGCCCTGTGAACGATTTCTCCGGTGAGAATCTCCCTCATGTTTCCCACGTGTATGTGCCCGGAAGGGGTGATGCCGGTAGCTATCCGGTGGGGGCCGCCGGATTCCTTCAGCTTCTCGGCTATGACGTCAGCCCAATGCATCAGATCACCGCTCCTCGGATCACACCACATGCGTCCTTATCAGAGCCCTCACCGGAACCCCGTCGATCTGGTCGAAGTTCTGTTTGTTGACTATTGCCAGGCAGAGAGCGGGTTCGCCCTGGTTTGCCTTCAGGAACTCGATGGCGTTCTTCATGGTCGACCCCGTCGAGAGTACATCGTCGACGATCACAACTCGTTTGTCGCGGACCCCTGCGAAGTTGGAGAGTATGGAGCCAACGGCCTCCCCGGGATCGTCACCCCTCTTGGGCCTGAAGAGTATCAGTTCTACATCCATCTCGTTGGCAATGGTCGTTGCCAGGGGGATCCCGTTTATGGCAACACCCATTATCGCATCTATGTCCATGTCGTGTTTCGCACATTCCTCGAGGATGATATCCGAGAAGATCCTTGCCATGTGGGTCAGTCTGGATGAATACACACCCATCGACCTCCATCCGATGTAGATATCGGCGGGAGGTTTCTCGGACCCCTCACCCCTCGAGAGCAGCCATCCAACGGTCTCCTCTGATAGGTGCAGCTCCTTTGCGATATCTTCCCTTGATAGTCCCTTCTCCCGGAGCTCAAGCACCTGTTTGATCATCTTCTCCGTGGTTGGCATCTTGTTTCACCTCTTTGGCCTGACCGTTGATGAAATATCTCGATTATATATTTTTCATTTGCAGGTCCATGCGTTTCTCGTGGACTAGACGTTTGTCTATACACGACATTTCGTGCATCCATCGGGGCTGTATAACAACCATGGTGGGGATTTATTCCGTACCCTGGTATTCATCTTCGGTCTTGGCCAGTTTGATCTCGTCCATGATCTCGACTATTTCAGCCGGGTTCAACCTGAGCCTCCTTTCCGAGATGCCCGTCCTTATCAGGACCTTCCATACCTTGAAGGTCTTCAGCTTCTCGAAGGGTATCTCCAGATTGTAGATCTTTCCGACCTTCTCACCCTCGGAATCCAGTACGACATGCTTCTTGAGCTCATCGAAGGGATATCTCTCCCTCATGGGGTGCTCCGGTGCTTCCTCTGTCTGGAAATCATCTTTCACTATGACGATCTTGTCGGCCTCATCGAACTTCACGACATCCTCCACCTTTACGAGGAAGTCCTTCTTGAGAGCTCCGGGAGAAACCTCGAAACCGACTATAAGCCATTTGTTCAGGTCGATGTAGATGTCCTTGATCTTCCCGACGTGGTTCCCGACTGAATTGACTACCTTGTAATCCTCTATCAGTTTGGCGAGCATCTTCCATCACTCCTATTTCTTCTTTGAAGCCGTTTTTACCTGACCTATCTCCTTCTCCATCGAGGAGATCTGTGCATCCGCATCTATCATGTACTCCTTCATGACGGATATCCTACCCGTGATGCCGGTGTACCTGGTCTCGTAAGCTTCTATGTCGAGTCCGGTGAGAATTCCGTATTCCTGAATGTATGCGTCCATGTTCTGGTCAAGATACTTCTCTATCCGGCCGTCAAGCAGTCGTCTCTTGTATTTCGGCGGTTCCGGAACCTCTTCCTCCCCCTCCTTGCCCCTGAAAAGGGACCGGAACCATTCGAAGAAACCTTTTCTCTCTTGTTCCTCTTCATTGAATTCCGTCATCATCATCACCTCCTCAGAGCCCCTCCAGGTCCTTCATCTTTGTCTCAAGGACAGTCATTCTCTTGTCGAGCGACGTCTTCTTCTTCTCGAGGACATCGATATCGCTTCCCACCTTTGAAAGTCTCTTTCCCATGTCCTTCTTGAATTCCTTAACCTTGTCGCGGGTCATGAAGTCCCATTCGCCGATTATTCCCCTGAAGTTCTCGTCGAAGTAGAGTTCTATATGAGAGGGCTCCTTCTTCTTCTTCCTGGAAAGCTGGATGTACCAGATTATCACTAGGACCAAGGCAACCAGAAGCACACCGATTATCAGAACATACCAGAACGTAGTCCAATCCCAGCCCATTCATATCACCTCACTTCACTCCGTATTTCATCTTCAGACGGTCCAGTCTTGCCCTTCCCGAAACCAGTCTCTCGTCGAAGGACCTCTTCCACCTGTCCAGTTCATCCATTCTTGCCTCGATCCCCTCGAACTCCTTGTCCAGGTCCCCAACATCGTTGCGGTCTGCGATCTTGTATTCGTCCATCAACAGTGGAAGCTTCTCGCTGAGGTACTGGTCTATCTTCCTGTTGATGGATAGAGGGTGCGTTACGGATATCGCCTGTATGCTTTGACCAATTCCCATTCAATCACCTTCTTCCTCTTGTTGTTCCTTCTTCCTGAACCTGGAAACGAACTTGTTCCAGGTATCTTTCAATTCGTCCGTCAGTTTGTGGTAGGGCTCAATGTCGATCATATCACCCTCTTCCACATCAAGGTCCTCCATGTCGCCGGAACGAAGGATTATGACGTTCTTCTGAGCCAGTCTGTCGGAAACGATATGAACGACCTTGTCCTTTTTTCCATGTTTGAGGATCACCATGTGCTTCTCCTCTTCTTCGAACATTTCCATGTGCGATGAATGCAGCCTGGCGATCCCTCCTTCAACGGAGGATATCTTGCTTTTTTTTACAGGTAAACTTATGATGACTTCTTCATCTCTTTCGTTTTCCAATCGTTCACCCCCCAAGTTGTTTCATGAATCACCCATAACGGTTATTAATATTTGCCCGTATTTTGGAAAACCAGATTCGGCAGATCTTGGGTATGCGGAAGGTAAGACCTTCAGAGGATCCTCAGAAGTTGATGACCATAATAGCGATTCACTCAAAATGTTTATAATGGAAAGGTCATTTTGACCAAGGTATCCAGACATTTCGGGTCGAGGTGTTCTAAATGGTCAGGTCGACGCTTACCAGTCTTTTCTATGGAATATCGATAGCCCTGCTGGTAGCTCTTTCCGGTATCATCGTCTTCGATGTGGATGATACGACGGTCACAGCAAAGGAACCGGCAAGAGGCGAGGGTCCTGTCGTGAACAGGTCCGTTGTTGAGATAACCCTTTACGAGGATTTCGAGGAGTTCTCGGGCCAGTTCTTCTACGGCACGGGAAAGGGATCAATGGATATCTTTTTCGATCCGAACTACAACTGGAAAGAGGGAGAGATCCCCTATCCGCACAAGGCCTTCGAGGTCAACTACCCCTGGGGGTACGATAAATACAACACCCCCATCGAGGTTAAGTTCGTCACATCCCACTACGATACAAGCTTTGCCACGGCGACCGTGGCATGCCAGGACCCGGATTTCAATTCATACATATACGGCAAGGACCACTACAAGATCACCGTGACGGCGTGGAACTCAACCGGCAGCTCCACAGCGGAGCTTTGGTTCCAGGTCCTCAACGTCAACGATCCCCCCACGTTGATATCGGAGAAGGATTTCTTCTCCATCGAGATGGACGAGGATTCCTACTATGACGGGATCAACAAGGATAACGACCAGCTCGACGAAATATTCGGGGACCTCAAGGACCCCGATGAAACACTGCTGTATACCTACGAGCCGATGAACGACCTGGCTGATCCGGCCAATATCACCATAGACCTGGATCCGGACGGATCCTCCATAATCTTCACACCCATGCCCGATTGGGCCTGCCCCTACGTACCATCGCAGGACAGGTTGAAGGGGAAGAACTACAGACCCGGCGGAGACCTTACCTGGTCGGATTTCTTCGCACATTTCCGGTTCAACTGCTCCGACCTAGAAGGGGCTTATGTTACAGGCGACCTTTATG
>JBLIRL010000091.1:0-10608 GCA_049472275.1 Thermoplasmatota archaeon
CTTGTTTCCTTCTGGCTTTCATTCTTTTTGAATCCCTACTCTCCAGAGTTTGAGAGCATCAGACCCGGACCCACTTTCTTCATCCATGTCCTGTTCACTCTGGTCATGTTATCGATTTCGATCCTGTTCTATCGTATGAAAACGAGACTCGATGATGTGGTGGAGGCTAGGAAGCATCTTCAAGCCTTTAACTTCGGATCAGCTGTAGATAAGTACAAAGAGCTCGGGATGGTGAAAACAGCAGAGAATATCTCTGGTTTTATCAGGTGAACTCGAAGGATCAAGATACAATGATCAAAGGGTGAAATCTTTTTCGTCTCCCGGGGATCAATTTGTCCTCTTTTGTTTCCGATTTGGAGCAGAATTCGGAAAAATTCAAATTTCCCCGGGGATTAATTTGATTTTCCATTGGTCTTTAAAATATGAACATTTTTAATCTAAGATAAAATATTTGAAATTGACTGATACGGCGGGAACCTGGGAATCATCAGAAATCAAGTTTCAGACTGTTAAGGTATTTATCTAACAATAGATATTTCCGATATTTTCTCCAGGTTATGATTGTTGGTGTTATGAAAATTGTAATGACAATAATTAAACCAATCGATATGCCCATTCTACTTGCTTCCGGTTCATTTCCCCCATCTACAATTAAATATATTATTGCTATAAGCATTGAAAGCAATACGAATACTAATGAGAAAAATCTATACTTGCTGTATTTCACAATCTCGGATATATTTTCTGGCATGTAATGGGAATTCGGTCGTTTTGTTGAGCTTCTATCTTTCCTGACCCGATCGAAGCAATCATGATGATATAGCTTCGGTGTTGAAAATCTATGTGTCCCTATTATGATGTCATGAGGATCTTCTAGGAAATCTCCACAGTATGTGCATTTTTCATAGTCCATTTTCTGTCCCATCCAACATCATATCATCAATGGTTTTGAAATTTTCATCTCCTCTCTAATTTTCCAGTTTCGTTCAAAGTTGGCATCTTTCCCATTGTATTGCTCATACCATCCTACTCATCCTGATATATATTTTCTCTTTTCTGAGGTTTTACCATTTCGACGAGAAGTGGAACTAATATCTCCAACATCCTTTCACTGTCTTTCGGTCTGTAACTCTACTCAAAGTCCGATCTTTATTCTTCCTCATATGGGTGAGATCCCTCCGGGGACGTCAGGGGGGAGATTAAATCTAGCTGCTCTTTCCCTTGTCCTGTGGTGATCGAAGATCACCTTTGCGGTCAATATCGATCTTGCAAGAAAAGAAAGGATCAAAGGTCCAAGAATGAATAACGAGAACGGTATCCTGTCTGGAAGACTGATAAGGAAAGAAAAGAGTAAGATAATCGTCATCACAAACAAAATTATGAGGTTGATCACAAATGAGATCGTCAAGACCAATGGTCGTTGTTTCCTAATATGCACCAGTCCTCCGATGAATGTGAGAATTCCGGACCCCATGAGAATCAGCGTGAATGGGATCATCAATATCAAGAACAACACCAATAATAGATGAACCCACCCGCCCCAGAGGGCATCTTCGGAGGTTGGCCCAAGATCGTACGGGAATCCGCTCCAGTACACAATATTTCCGATCACCAGAAGAATGAAAAGAAGCGACCAGATAATGAATGATGTTAGCCCCATGCCGGCGATGATGAGAGACAAGGTCCTATCAAGAGACCGTTTTTTGGTTCCGCTCATATCTTTCATTCCTTTCTCCATTCCTAAACTTATTCCACATGGTTTAACCTTTTAAGAAATTATTGATTTCAAAATACTTCGATCATCGGAAATACAGTTTCCCACCATCCTTTGCGGCCTCCTTCAAGGATGAATTTCCACATCTTCTCTCCATCCCTCGGGGATCTTCTTCCTTATGATGGAAATGAGATCTTACCATATCTCATTTAGTATCCGAACGATAACATCACCTGTTCTAACGGATCGTTTATGAGAAGGTATTTATAATCAGGCATATCCAGATACGTAAAATCCATTCTTTACAACTTATTAATACCAAACAAGGGGATTTGTTCCCTGCAGGTATGATCGGAATTTTTGATGCCCGCTGGACATCTTGAAACGATCATCGTGAATGGAGATGAGGAGATGAAAGGATTTCTTCATGGGAGATCGGCATCGATCGTTGCTATCATCCTTATGTGCGTCCCGATCTTGAGTATCGGTCTGCATCTTGCAGAATTATCCCGGGGTCTGCCGGGAACGAACGTCAGCGGGATAATCGCCTCGAACACGACATGGACCAACGAGAGCGATCCCTATATCGTTACATCGAACATACTCGTTCATGAGAATGCAACCCTGACTATCGACCCGGGTGTCGAGATCAGGTTCCGGGGTTACTACTACATCAAGATCGAGGGATCGATAAGAGCCATCGGAACCGAAACGGAACCCATCGTCTTCACTTCCGATTCGAATGAACCGGAGCCCGGTGATTGGTATACGATGGATTTTTCAGGAGGGGGTGATGGTATGAATTCGACGATAGGGTTCTCCATCTTTCAATACGCAACATACGGTATCAAGGTCACCGATCAGGCACCCAGGATCATCAATAATTCCATCAGATATTGCAAAAATCGAGGTTTCTACGTTCAGGTCGGCAACCGTCAATCGCCGACCTTCGATTCTATGATCATAGCAAATAACACGATATCGAACAACGGAAATGATGGGATTCATGTATTCGGGTCTCCCAGGATCATCGATAACCTGGTCCATTCGAACAGGAATGGAATAGAGGTCTTGGGAGATCACTCAAATCCTCTCATTGCGAACAATACGATAAAGGAGAATCGTTATGGGATCGTTCATTCGGCCTCCGGAGCCTCCAGGATAATGAACAATCTGATCATCAGAAATGAGTATTACGGGATAATCATAGACGAGGGCAATTTGGTGGATACCATTGTCACCAACAACACTATAGCCAAGAACAAAGAGGGGATCGTGATATATAGGTTCCGTGATCCCAACATCCATTACAACAACATCTTCGATAATTTTGGGCATGGTATCCTATCGCGCTGTTATTATGATGTGAATGCCACCTTTAATTACTGGGGGACGACGAACATTGCTTCTATCGAGCAGAACATCTCAGATTATTATGATGATTACAACTACGGGATAGTATTCTTCGTACCATTTCTGAACTCCTTCAACAGCGATGCCCCGCACTTTGAACGGAACAGGCCTCCTTTAGCCGACGCAGGATCGGACCTTACGGTTTACGAGGGTGATACATTCGAACTGAATGGAAGCGGTTCGTCCGATCCGGATAATGATGTTCTCCATTACGATTGGGACTTTGGCGACGGAAGGAGCTATTCAGGTACCTGGGATCGGAGGGACATATCATATGATGAACCGGGGAATTACACGATCACCCTGACAGTAAGTGACGGTCTGGCTTCCGACAGTGATACCTGCCTTGTTCACGTGAAGGAGGAGAACAGGCCTCCAACAGCCGATGCGGGCCCCGACCGGACGGTGCAGGTTAACGAGATCGTGAGCCTCGATGGCGGCGGGTCCTATGATCCTAACGACGATGCATTGGAATACAGATGGGATTTCGGGGACGGTTCCTCGACGGACTGGCAGGACGATAGTTCAACATCCCACAGCTATTCCGAATCAGGTCAGTACTACGTAAGACTTTATGTCTCGGACGGTGAGTTCACTGACCAGGATACATGCCGGATCGATGTGGAAAGAATGGACCGCCCACCTGTGGCCGATATCGGAGGCAACAGGATGGTTGATCGGTGGGAGATCGTTTCCTTCGATGCTGAAGGTTCCTACGATCCCGATGGTGATGAACTCCAGTTCAGATGGGATTTCGGTGATGGTAATGATACTTACTGGGGGTTCGAAACGGAAGTGATCCATATCTACACCGTACCGGGAGAATTCACGGTCCGACTGCTTGTTTCGGACGGTTTCTCCATTTCATCGGATTATTGCAATGTCACGGTCCGAGAGCCTCCCCTCGAAAATGATCCGCCGGTTGCGATTGCACTTTCCAATAAACTGGAGTTCTTTTCCAATGAGATGGTGGATCTGGATGGTATGAGATCGTACGATCCCGACGGGGACGAGATCAGCTTCGAGTGGAACTCCGACCTGGACGGGATCATCGGCAGAACGGCTTTTGTTCGTACACCACTATCAATTGGGAGTCATATCATCACCCTCGGGGTAACCGATACCAATGGTTTCACAGATATGGATAGCATCAACTTAAGGATCCTGGAACTCGAAAAAAGCATCGACATGGATAATGACGGACACGATGACGAGATCGACGCATTCCCCCTCGATCCCGATGAATGGGATGACACCGATGGGGACGGAGTGGGGGACAATTCCGACGCCTTCCCGACGGATCCTTCCGCGTCAATAGATCGGGATGGGGACGGATATCCGGATATCTGGAATCCCGGAATGTCGGAGGAGGATTCGATCCTCGGGCTTTCCCTGGATCGTTTTCCGTACGACAGGGAAAGACACATTGAGTCTGGGATCGATGAGGATGACACTTCGACCACCATATTTCTCTTGACTGTCTTGGTAATGTTCTTCATGTTCCTCACGATCCTGCTCTTCATCAGGAACCGAAGTATCGGCAGGGATTCGAGAACGATCAGGAGATACCGAAAGGAACTTGATCGTGATGAACAGGGTCATGAAGGTCCCCGGTCGCAGGGAAGGAGAATGGAGCTTCTTCGACGGAAACGAGAAGAAAATAAGATTACACCCGAGACCTATTGGGAGATGGAAGAGTTGATCATGAAAACGGGAAAGAAATGAGAGGAGAATCCGAATGCTTGTCGAAGATGTCATCCTTGACAATCCCAAAAGGAGCAGGCTGTATCGTCTGATATCCAGTGATCCCGGGATCACATTCAAGGACCTGAGCAGCAGGGTGGACTTCTCCATTGGGACGATCCAGTACCATCTGAGGGTCCTGCAGAAGAAGGAGATGATTCGAAAGGAGATCAATCACGGAGAGAGGTCCTATTATACGTTCGAGACCAGTTCATCGAAGTCAATACGGGATTGTGTCGGGAAAGAAAGGGGTTTGAGTGCCCTCCAGAGGAAGATACTCGCTACCATAACGGAGAATCCTGAAATATCCCAGAACGAACTGGCTAGGGCCCTGAGGATCAATCGTTTCGTGCTCTTTTATCATCTGAAATGTCTGACGGACCGAGACCTGATCAGCCGAAGGAAGAGCGGTAGAAAGGTCCATTACAGGAAGATTGACGGGGAGGAGATGAGAAGGAAGCTTCTGTTGAAGCTGATAGATGAATTCCTATTGGACAATATCGACGAGGACACCTATCAGAGGTTGAAGAAGCTCATTTGAGGCAGATTTGACACCTGAGCGGATCATTTCGATCTTCTATCTCTGATGAACAGAAATATCGAAAAGATCATCAAACCGAGGAAGATCGCGGATAGGACGGATATGATCAGGGAGGTGCTCCCGAACATCGGATTACCATCAGTTTCCGTGTGGAGCTCAACGGTGACCTCGTCCGTCTCGGTTTCCGTCAGATATTTCGTTTTCAACCTGACCGTTATGTCGATATCCCGTCCCTTCCCTGATTCCTGTCTGACCTTCAATTTCGCCATTTCATGACCGAAAGGATTGATGGTCAATGTGGGTGTGTCAATGTAGAGCTCCACATCCTTCGGGACCTCGGCCACGCTCACTGTGATGTGTACCTGGGCATTGCCGTTGTTGTTGACCGCGATCCAGATATTCATCCATTCACCGACATCCGCAGTAACAGAACTGCTGTCGACCGTCGGATCTGCCTCGGTCCTGAGGAAAGGTACGATATCGACAATCCCCGATTCTGGGATGACCCTCCCGTTGCCGGCTAGATTCTCATACCTCCAGTTCCCCTCGATCTGGAAGTATCCGTTGATGTAGGAGGTTCTGTTCATGGGGTCGTAGGAGAATTCCATCTCAACCACGAAGTCCATGGTCCTGTTCCCGTTGGCGGGGAATACCAGGGTATCCGGCATCATCGAGATCCCGAGGTCGTCCTCCTGCCTGATATACCACAGGTCCACAGTTACCGTGTCTCCCTGGGCCTCTATGGGTTTTATGATAGTTATCGGGACATCGATCTTCGTTACACCGCTCATTCCCGGACCGGTGCGTATCTTGATGTGGTCCGGAGGCATGGTTATGATTATGTCGGGCTCCTCAGGGCCGATCTTCGATTCCGCTTGGTCTATCGGAACCAATGTGAAAGTCAGAAGGATTGTTGCTAAGGTGACAAGGCTCCGGATACCTTCCCTCCGTCGGAGGAATCCTCGCAGCCGCATGATGAAAGGGATTCATGTGGAACATATTAAATCTGTTCTATATCGGGATGAAAACGGTGGGAGATCGAGTTCTTTTCAGGGCTCGTCGGACGGATCCCACCCTGTCCTCAGACCCTCATCGAGCCCGTTGAGGATATCCATCTCGCCGGGGGTCAGTTCGAAATCGAAGACGTTCACGTTCTCAATGATCCTCTCGGATCTGGTGGACTTGGGGATCGTAACCGCCCCCGCCTGAAGGGCCCATCTTATGAGAACCTGGGCCGGTGTCCTTCCATGCTCCTGCGCTATCATGTTGAGGGTGGGATCCCCGAGCTTCCTGCCCTTTGTCAGCGGGCTGTAGGATTCCAGCTGTATGCCCTTCTTCAAGCAGTATTCCAGCAGCTCCCTCTGGTACAGAAAGGGTGTGAATTCTACCTGGTTCACGGAGGGAACTATATCCCCCTCCTCGAGCAGTTCATCAAGGTGCCTGATCCCGAAATTGCTCACACCAATGGATCTCGCCAGCCCTTCCTTGTTCAGCTCTTCCATGGCCTTCCAGCTCTCCAGTCTGTAACCTCCGACCGGCCAGTGCATGAGATAGAGGTCGATATGGTCGACGTTGAGCATCTTCAAACTCTGATGGAAGGCCTTCTTGGTCCTCTCGTATCCGTGGTCCGAATTCCAGAGCTTTGTTGTTAGGAATACCTGGCCCCGATCGAGAATGCTCTCCCTGATTCCCTGACCCACGTCCCTCTCGTTCCCGTATATGGTGGCCGTATCCACGAGCCTGTATCCGTTGTCAAGGGCTGCCTTCACTGCCTCCCTTGTCTGTCTTCCGATCCCGGACCTGTAGGTGCCCAGTCCGAAGACCGGCATCTCGATGCCATTGTTCAATCTCACGGTGCTGTCCGGACCGTCGATGATCCAATCCCTGCCCATGGCACAGCATACTTGGTTCCCCGTATATATCTAACCCATGAAAGTGTCGGACCTCCAACTTCATTATATCAGTTCTACCATACCTAAGACATGCCGGGAAAGTACCACATGCGCAAAGCAGAAAGGGAGATACTCGACAGGGATGAATTGATCGGTATCCTCAAGAGAGGCAAGTTCATGACACTGGCACTTTGTTCCGATAACGACCCCTATGCTGTGACATTGAGCTACGGTTTGGACGGGAGTTCCATGAAATTATACTTCCACAGTTCTTTCCTGGGAGCCAAGATGGATCTATTGAAAAGGAACGGCAGGGTCTGCGGTACGGTGATCGAGGATCTTGGATATCGGAGTGGAGAATGCTCCCACCGATACCGCTCGGTGGTGGTTTTCGGAACAATGAAACAGATAAACAACCTCGGGGAGAAGAAGTGGGGTATGATGACGATGTTCAGCCATCTCGAGGAGGACCCGGACCGGATGAGAGAGCGCTTCCTCTCGAGGGATGCGGATTATTCCGGGATCAACGTTCTCGAACTTGTCATCGATAGGCTCACGGGAAAGGAAAGCAGTTGATCCCTTTCAATCGAGCATGTTGAAGTCCTCGAAGAGCATTCTGCGATAAGGAATGCCCTTCCTGTGAAGCTGTCTCGATAGGCTCGAGACCATTTTCGGGGGTCCGCAGAGCATGATGATCCTCCTTCTTAGTTTATCGTCGCCGCCAATGATGTCGGAGATCCCATCGGCATCGAGCCTCCCTTTCTGCGAGGATATCCAGTGAACGTAATCGAACTTGGGATTCCTTCTAGCTTCAGCGAAAAGCTCGGAATCATGGGTAGGGTCCTTGGGATCACGGAAGACCCAGATCAGCTGTATCTTTCTGCCCGTTGGAAAGAGAGATTCGTGCTTGGCCATCGACAGGAAGGGTGTTATCCCGATGCCTCCCGCGATCCATATCATGTCCATTTCGTGTCTCAGATATCGCTCCCCGAACTTGCCATAGGGACCCATGAGGATCACCATGTCACCCTTCTCGATCAATGGAACCTTCTTCGAAGTGTAGTCCCCGGACCTCCTGATCGAGACACGGATCGATCCCTGTGAAGGGTCCGTGGAGATGGAAAAGGGGAACAGCTCCTTGTAGCCCTCGAAATTCGGGAACCTCAGGAATATGTACTGTCCGGGATGGTAATCGAAGCCATCGGGTCTCTCAATGAATAACTCGGTCATGTTCCGAAGGTGCAGGACCTTAGTGACCTTGACAGTATATCGAGGCCCCAGCAGTTTGTAAAGGAAGAGCATGTAGATCCACGAGATAATTCCTGCGCATGAAAGGAGTATGATCCAGAATCTCAGAAATGTAAAAGAGCCCATGTCGGAACCGGCCATCAAGGCATGCACTAGAGCAAGCACAAGAACGATACCCATGAACTTGTGGCTAACATGCCAAACGTGGTATGATATCCCGACTGCAACAGTAAGGGATAGGAGGATAATGAAGACATAGAGCGAGATAACGCCGAGTGAGACCTCGAGTGGGCCTATCGGCAATACATAGGTCGTGATAGTTCCTGTATCTGGCAGCTTCGACAATCCGAGGAAGACGGGGTGAATGAGCATGAAGAACAGGGAGCTTCTGCCGACCGCCTTGTGGACCCTGTACATCCTGTCCAATCCGTTGAAGAGGTTCTCGAGGACGGTCCACCTTGCCGCAAGAACATAGTTCACCGATAGAGTGGAAATACCCAGGAAGGCGCAGGTTTTGGCCACGGCGATAAGAGGATTTCTGACCGAGTCCGGATCATTGGCGAGCCAGATGGCGATGGGGCTTGCCATGAGGATAAGGAATATCAGTGTCCCTGGTGTCCTCATCTGACTCAGTTTCAGGCCGTTGAAGATCTCGATGGGCAGGAAACCCGCCAATCGCCTCCATACGCTACCTGGACCTTTACCCATGCCCGCCTATCGGCATATCGATTTATTAATGTTCCACCGAATGATCACCTTTTCAGGAGCAGTGCCTTGGTCAGCTTCCCGTGATAATGTGCGAATATGTTCGACAGATGAAGCGTCCACGTCAGGAGAATGAACCCCGCGATTACTGACAGAGGCAGCAGTACCAGCCTGGCCTCGGAGGGACTGGGCATTCCAATTGGAAGGTTGAATATCTCCGAAAGCAGCGTCGTGAAGGGCGACAGGATGAGGCCAACCGACAGAGCGAACAGGGTCACGAACACCGTGAAGTAGATGATCCCGAGCGGGAACATCAGGAGCATGTAGAGTAGCGAGGAGTACATCCTCGGATCCTTGAACATGGCCTTCATCTTCTGCCAGAAGGATCCCTTCGCTCTCAACCTCCTCTGCTTTCTTGGCATCTTGATGCCGAGCATCTTCTCCGTCATCCTGCTGTGCAGCCATGAAAGCCCGTAATTGCTGGCGAGGAAGAGGATTATCAGCAGAATACCGACAATTGTGAAGGCCGTGCTGAGGCCCACTGCGACCATCGTCACCATGTATGTGAAGTAAATGATCCCGAGGGGGAACATCAGAAGCAGGTATAACAGTGCCACATAGGTCCTCCCTTCCCCGTATATGCAGAACATATCGCAAAAGAGCGATCTGTTCTCCCTCTTGATGCGTCTCTTCTCCTCCTTCTCCTTGACCTCTTCGTTGAGCTTCAGATATGCCGAGGCGACCTCCTTCGGTGTTCCGTATTCCTCCACTGCCGACCCGATTGCCTCTTTTCTTGAGAGCCTGCGGTCCTCCATCATCTTCTCCTCGACCATCAGCCCGAGGTGCTCCTCGGCATCATCGATGGCGTCCGAAATTATTGCTTCATCGATCTCCCTCAACTCCCGTTTGAGGTCCTTCACGTAGTCCTCTATACGAGTGTATCTAACCATCGATCTTCCCCCTTAGCACACCGTTCACGAAATCGCTCGTATCCTCCCATGCGGCCGTCCAGACATCCAGCTTGTCCAATCCTTTCTTGGTTATCTTGTAGTACTTCCTCGGCGGTCCGGACTCGGATGCCTTGATCTCGCTCTTGAGGTAGCCCTTCTTCTCCATGGCCCTCAATACAGGATATATGGTACCCTGCTTGAGCTGGACGTGAGTACGGTTGCCCACCTCCATCTCCTTGGCTATCTGATAACCGTACATGGGTTCTCCCCTGTTGCGGGTGATGGCAAGCAGTATAAGGGAAATCAGACCTGTGATCAGTTCCTTCTCGAACTTCTCATCGTGCTTGATCTTCTCCTCCTTCGCCATTTCAAGCATCCCCCCTCAGGTAGATCTTCCCCGTT
>JBLIRL010000092.1:0-10812 GCA_049472275.1 Thermoplasmatota archaeon
GTGATTACTACTACGTGACCTTTGCCAATACGGGAGAAGGTATCAATTGCTTCGGTATCGAGCATGGGGCCCCCGGCCTGGTTCTGCGTCCGATGAAGAAGATGATGGGGACCGTAGTGGTCACATCCGTGGGAATGGCCGGCCGGATCAACGGATGGGTGATCCCCGTTGGCATCCATCCTCTCTGCTTCGGAGTGGGTTCCATCGTCAGGAAGCCCGGTGTTGTGGAGGACAGGATAGAGCCAAGGGAGATCCTCTACTTGACGGTTCTTGCCGACCATGATGTGATCGACGGCGCTCCGGCCGTCAGGGCTCTGGCAGAACTGACACGGATGATTGAGAGTGGCTACGGTCTTCAGAACACACCCACTTCGCCCGAACTATGATATGACCTTGGATCAGGAGAAACGATGGATGGACCTCGGCCCTCGATTATCTGAGCTCAAATGATATTAAAGGGAATGATATTGGAAGGAAAACGGTTCTCTCTCATAACGTTGTAGGGCCCCGTGCGATCGAACCAGTGAACGATGTATTCTGCCTGTATCAAAAACTCCCCTGACCGGCCCCACGGGTCCGAATTCCAACGCAGGTCCTTGAGGTTGAACCTTCCGTGATATTCCTCGTCCAATTCACGATATATGATTGCCGGAGATGAAGGCCTCGGATCGTGCTGCCGTGAAGAGAGGGTCTTGTTCGATGGAGAGGTCAGCGAGATTATCAGATTGTACCCCATTATCATATTCTTCTCAATTAGGACCGGAGATGATCCGACATTGATGATCCGGATATTGATTGATATTTGTGTATGGTCTTTGCTGTACGAACCTCTGTCCATGAAGATGTTCACCCTGATATCTCCCACATCCGCCATCTTAATGCCTTCAAGTTCCGATCCTTCTTTCGGATGTTGATCTTCCCCCAGGCATCCCGATAGCGGGATGGTGGAACCCAATATGATCAATATCACAATATGCTTCACAGGATCCCACGAACATCAGCATACAAAAATGATGTCTGCACAAGTGTTGTCCGAACATTGTGCATCTCCCCGTTTCTCGATGGTATCCTTGAGGAAAGGTCGTGGAAAATCTATATCCCGGATACTGCATTCCATCGACATCTGTCAAGGTTCCTTCGATGTTCGACGGATGGAATGAACAGGGGAGATATCCATGAACAAGCGTCAACTGAGAAATTACATATACCTATTGATGGCCATCTCGTTTCTTCTGGGGATCGGTGCGGGATCGATGCTGAATGAGCTCATCCCCGGACCCTGGACCCTCGTTTTGAGATTTTCCCCCGCCGCAGCAATGATCATTCTACTGATCGGATACAATCACTACAAGGACGCATACAAGAGACTCTGGCAAACTCTGGAATGAAAAAATAGTGGGGGCGCGGGGTGGCACGCCCCCCGGCAGAAGGTGCTGCTATCAGATCTCCTCTCTCTGGATGGTCTCCTAATAGGCGATGTACGGGAACAGTCCGAAGGCGTCGAAGGACTGCTCCACATGAATGTTCTGCGTCGTATCTATCGACATGTCCATGACGACGTACCCGGCCATGACCCCCTCCGGGACCATGAAGTGGAATCCGATCCGGTAGAAGGTCATCGTCCCCCAGTACATCCATACGTTCGTCCCCGATGGATGGAGCGCCCTGATGTCCGGGTAGTTGGAGATGTTCACGAACGGGACCTGGAGCCCGCTGTGTCCTTCTCCGGATACCGGATCGACGTACGGATCGTCAGGACCTGCCCAGGCCCCGTAACCCTCTATGATGAAATCCTTCGGGTTGAACTCGTCGAACTTCATCTCCTCGGGGATGTTATCAATGTTCAGGTCGTCGAGCCCGAGGGCGAACGTCGAGTAGGTGGTTCCGGCAGGAGTGTACTGCCAGAGTCCCATTATCTCGTCTAATGCCCTGGGTATGCCGTCACCGTCGATATCGTCGTCGGAATCGTACGATACGTTGTCGGAGGGGCCCGGCCCGTGCGCCACGGGATCGACGTCGATGGACCCGTTGTGGAACCTCAGGGTGACGTTCAGATAATCATAGAAACCTCTCGTGAAGAACTCCGAACCGGGGTGCGCGCCCTCGATCCCGACGATGATCTCCATGTAGAGGGACATGCCCTTGTTCATGGTAGAGTCGATTATCCTGTAGGGGAACCCGTAGTAATCGTGGAGGAACTGATCGTTCACTATCGTCTGGAAATTGTTCAGGCCGTAGTACCACGAAGGACCGTTGTCGGCACTGAGGAACATTGCAGATACGGGGCTCTGCTTCCAGGGGCCGAACGCGGGTTCGTACCACTCGAGGCCCCCGCCGGGCTGCGGGTAGCCGATCTTTCTCAGTGCGACGGCCGTATCCAGTCTGTCGTCTGGTATCGTCGGCCTCGGGTCCCAGTCATCCTGCATCCTGTCCCCGTCGGTGTCGTCGTTGGCGGGATTGCAGTCGTACATGTTCCATCTGTAGAGATACGGGTACGTGGTGGCTTTTCCCTTGTCCTGCCATCCGATGACATCCTCCCATGTTGTGTAGGAGTCATAGGTCGGGATCGGGTCCTGGGAATGGTAGAACCCTGCGATGAATTCCTCGGCCGGCATGTACCCGTAAGTGTCCCAGTTGTAGTACCACAGGAGCCACGGGTTCATCTCGTAGAGGACAACGCTGTAGCTCTGAATGGGCAGGGAGCCTGCCTCAAACGACCTGTCGAACCAGTACTTCCAGTAGCCGTAGCGGCCCTCGGTCCATTTCGAGAAACCGGAAGAGGGGTTCGACAGATCGTGGTCGGGATCGAACCTATCGGGGATCCATCTGCCCTGCCCTGTCTCGTTGTTCACCTGATGATAATTGTATTCGCTCCTGGAGTTCGAATTTATAGGGCCTGGCGAGTATGCCTGTGTCTCAAGATTGTCGGGTATGTTATCCGAGTCCGTATCCTCCGAGTTGGGGTCCATGCGGAACCGATAGGCTATCTGAGTGGTAAGGTATGGGTCCAGTCCTCCGCCTCCTCCGGCGGGTGATGTGATCCATGCGAAGAACCAGAGGACGATGTCCTGCTCCTCTATGTTCAGGATTCCGTCGTTATCGTTGTCCTCCCATGGATCAGGGAGGCCGTCACCGTCGGTATCTGTGAGATGTCCGTCCGTCGAGAAGCCCTCCCCGAGCTCGACACCGTCTATGAGCATGTCGTTGTCGGTGTCCCAGTCGTTCGGATCAAGGCCGAGCGAGAGCTCCTGGGGGTCCCTGAGGCCGTCACCGTCGGTATCGGGATTCTTGTAATCCGTGCCTATGGACTTCTCGAAGTTGTCCGTCAGGCCGTCTCCGTCGGTGTCCTTGTTGTCAGGTGGTAAGGGCGGACCGGGATTGGGAGCATTGCCTCCCCCGTTCCCCTGTCCGTTGTTCGGATCTCCGGAGAAGTCCCAGGGCCAAGGATCGTCAGGATCGAGAATTCCGTCGCCGTCCGTATCCGGATCGTTCGGATCGGTCGGGATGTACACGTTATCACCCGTATCCTTGTCGACCCATGCGAACCTCCAGTACTCGTCGAAATTAGTATAGGGAAGGGGCGCCTCGCTGCCGACGGCCCATTCCTCCCCGCCGAAGTAGTCATTGTCCAGCAATGCATCGGCTGGGTCCCCGGGATCGAGACCATTCTCGGCCTCCCATCCGTCGGACATGGTGTCCCCGTCCGTGTCATAGTTGTTCGGGTCCGAACCGGCCAGGAATTCCTGGAGATTGTTCAGTCCGTCCCCGTCCGGGTCCTTGTCATAGTCACCAGGATCGAGGGGATTCAATCCCGAGGCGAGTCCTGCGAGACCCATCAGAAAGAGCATCGTGAAGATACCGATGGAGTACAGCCTTTCTACCCTAGAGGTCATTCAATTTCCTCCTCGGACCAGAAGCTACCTGGAGGATAATTTAAGGTTGAGCGTTCATGTGATTACGTTTTGACGATCATAAGGAACGATAGAATAAATTCATTATTTTTCATGTATATTTTGATATTATTATGGTTTTTCCCTTCAGATGTGAAATCCTCAAAATTCAGGTCGAAAAGCTGTTTCCTTTATAAAGGAAAGTTACATGTGTACGATCATCAATATCTCAGGAGAGCGGCTATTCCCCCGATGGACTCCAGGAAATCGGAATCGGTCACGAACTCGACCTCCGACCCAGTTCTCAGTGCGAGTTCGTAAAGCTCCTCCACGACGTCCACACCCGATGTGGGACCACCGCAGAATGGGCATATCTTCGGTGGGGCGGCCTTCTCAACGATGTTCTGGCATCTCTCGCATATCCATCCCGGTATGGAGGCGTCCCTCAGGATCAGCAGAATATTCACCCTCCCCCCGTTGAGGGCGTCCCGTACCTGCCTGGCACCGTAAGCCGCTGGACGGGACCTCATGATGGCGTCCCTCAGCGCCTCGACGTTTCCCCTCTCCTCGGACCTCTCGTTGGAGAGGGTGATCCTCTCACCTGCCTCCAGAAGCTCTCCTAGGGGGGCGTCGATGGAGATGTCCACCACACCCAGTACTATCTTCGAGATCTCCGGAGGAAGCTCTTCGAGGAGCTGTTTCTTGGCCTCCCCCGGTCCCGCGATGACGATACCCCTTATACTGCCGAATCCCTCGATCCTCCTGAGGTCCTCGACCAGTTCAGAGATGAAGGCGCTGATGGCGCCCCGCCTCAGCCTGTTGAACCTCATCTGGCTCATACCCCCCTTCTTGTGCCTGTTCATGAGGTCTATGGAGTCGGAGCCCTCCATCTCGAGTATGTTCGACCTAACGGAGTACAGCCTGGCCTGCTGGGAGTCCATGATCAGGATCGCATAATCCTCGTAATCGTCCCGCAGTTTCGCGAGCGGCAGCAGGAAGGGGGAGGTGTCCAGGACGAGCTTCCTTTCCGGAACCACCCCCAGCCTGTAGACATGAAGGAATCCGAGAGGTTCGCTGGCGAATATCACCCTGCCCTTCTCCCCCGGTATTGAAGATCCGAATATGTGTTCCCTCGCCATCTCCAGGGTCGCATCGAACTTCCGAAGGAGATCCCCCTCAAGAGCCTTCTCCACAGCCCTTATCCTGCTGTTGAGATATGTCTCGTTGATGGCCTCATCCTCCCTCGACGCAGTCGGAACGTAGACCGAGAGATAGATATCGCTCTCATCGTAGATCTCGGAAAGACCCCTGACGTCGACATCCGATACCGGCACGAGCACGTTGCCAGTGAAGGTGAGAAGCTCCCGGGAGGGTTTCATGGGGCTTTCAGAATATGGGCTTTATTGAATAATCTTTCGAAGGTCAGGGCTCCTCCCTTCTGGACCATATGACGATCCCGGCTATCACGACCACCATTATGACGAGGATCAGGACATATAGCCATGTGAGGTCCTCGTCAACCTCGCCCTCGGTATCATCGTCGTCATCCTGGTCCGTGACGGGACCTATCCTGAACCTGATCGATCCCGCATCGAACTCACGAGCATCCTCTCCAGACCTGCTGTGTTCGATGGACCTGCCGGCCAGGTCCATGTCGTTGGCAAGCTCCGGTGGTTCCAGGGAAAGCGGATTGACGGACCAGCCCTGTGACACCTCAATGATGACATCGTACCGGGCCTCCTCCTCGCCGATCCCCGGCGAGGGAAGGAGACGGGGGTCGAAGTGCTCTATGCCGAGCTCTATCATATGAGGGCCTTCCCCCCTGATATCGAATGTGAAGTTCATCGACCATGTGATCACGACGGGGGCCCCTGAACCCACGCTTCCCACCAGACCCTCGTGCATGAGAGTGACCGCCATGTCCCCGGTCCGGCCGTCCACCGTGAGGTCCTCGATATGGTCGGAGAGGATCGAAACCAGGGTGGCCTCCAGGAAATCCTCGACCTCCCCTTCGCTCACGGAGCCGTCATCATCGGCATCCATGGAGTTCCTGATATCCTCCTCGGCCTGTGCGGAGAAACCCGAATACGATCTTTCCATCAGGATGTTCCTCGGACCGTTGACAATCAGCGAAAGGGACCTCGCCGAGCCCGGTGGAAAGGGCAGTAGCTCGGAGATCGTGTAGGGATCATCGGGGAGCAGGTCCTCCTCGTAGGTACTCTCATCGACGGTTCGCCTAGCCTGGACAACGACCCCTCCGAGTTCCCCCTCGATCCGATCGGAGGGAATGTCGATGGTGATGACGGAGCCGTCCACATCCGACTCGAGGCTCGATGAGGGTTCATCCTCCCGGACCAACCGAGCTTCCCCCGCTGTCCATATGATCCTCGAGTTAAGCATGTAGACAGTGTAGGTCGTGTCCCCGCCTGTCAGTGGATCGTCGCCGAGCTCCAGGATTATCTCGATGTCCTGGTCCACGTTCATCGTCACTCCGATGATGTCCAGACCGTCCTCCTCCACGGGCTCGATATCGAGATATATCAATCTGACATCGCCCTCGGGGTCCTCGTAGGTCTTGGTGTACCCCCCAACGGGAGGGGCCCTCGAGGCACCCTCTATCTCGCCCGCACGATCGTAGTAGCTCTCGCTCGCGGCCCCCTGGGTCCAATCGACGGCATACCTGTTGGATGTGCAGTTTATGATGAAATCCCCCAATATGGAGGTCTTCTTGACGATGACGGACATCTCGCTGCCCGACACATCGGTCAGGACGTTATCCACTCTCTGGATCTCCGAACCTATGCGCCAGACGTCGAAGGCCCCCTCCTGGTAGGATATGTGGATGCCGCTGACGGTGATGGTGTAGAGATATCCCACCGAATCCTCGATGTTCCCCGAGCAGCTCATGACGACCGTCACGTCGCTTATGGATTCAGAGGAGGCGAGTGACACTATGTCAAGCTCGGGATTTCCGCCTATCCTGGTGTCGACATAACCCGTCCTCATCACGTCATCTATTCCGTCGGTGAGGGAGATCGTTTCACTGGCAGAAACCTCCGGTAGGGCGATCAGCAGGGCTGTCGCAAGGAGAAATGCCGCAGCCGCAAATGCAGGAACCATTTTCCGGTCGGTCAAGACCTCTCCACGCTCCACCGTGATGAGATGATTAGCTGTATAGATATGATTAACGGTCCGAAGGGTGATATGTCAGAGGGCGGCCTCGGAAGAAATGTTCCACTATGAAGTCGTGATAGGGGGCCTTCTCCCTCTCTATCTCATCGACGACGCTCTCCACGTCGTATGCCGCCTCCCTTCTCTCCACGGATCGGACGCCCTTCTTGGTATCGAGGACCACGTAACTTGCCCTCCCCCCGTTCTGAGCGCCAACTGCACCCGGATTCACGTACCTTCGGCCGCTGGAGCCCGTCAAATCCAGGGGGAAGTGGGTGTGGCCGAAGAAGAGCAGGTCACCCTCGACATCGCCGTAGAACCTGTCCAGGACCTCCGGGTAGGGTCTGTCGAAATACGGCACCTTGGACCCGCAGTCATCCGGATGCCTGTGCATGAGGGTGATGTCGATCCCGTCGCAGTACCTGAGCTCCATCGGCGCGTTCAGGTACTCGAGCTGGGTGCCGGAGAGCTTCGATCTCACCCAATCGTGATGCGGCCTCCTCGGAACGATATCGGTCGGACCCAGCTCGGTCCCGAAAAGGGTGTTGTGATCGTGATTGCCCATGACCTTCCTTACCCTGCCGTCCCTCCGGAGGATGTCTATCGCCTCGTCGGGGTTTGGGCCGATACCGACCAGGTCTCCGAGAACGAAGATACTGTCTGCATCCTGAATTTCATCAAGGACTGATTCGAGAGCCCATGGATTGCCGTGTATGTCGGAGAGGACTGCCGCCCTCAATCGTTCCCACCCCTTCCCGAGGACCTTCTTCCGGGGAATGGGGGCAGAGCTTCCCTCCTAGACCTTGCCGGCAGCCCCCTTTTTGGGGGGCTCCTCCTGTCCTTCTGGAGACGGGTCCTTCTTCTCTCATCCATCGCGGGTTCTCCCCCACGTTGCCTTTTCGGCCTTCTGAAGCTTCCGGGATGATCGTCCATGGGGGTTTCTTCACCTGTTCCGAAACCCATGATCTGAAGGAGGCCCTTGTCCTCACGGAGCATCCTGTCATGAAGTCTTCTCCATCCCATGAAGGAGAGGACCGCCAGTATGACGAGTATCGAGGCGACCAATGCCACGACGACACCGGGACGGATCCCCCTGGCGTTGACGTCTCGCACGAATGTGCTCTGGGCACCGTCACCGTCCGCCACGGTGAGCTTGACCCTGTACTCTCCCCCGAATGTGTAATCGTGCTCGATGACGGGGTCGAGGGTGACTTTCTTGTCCCCGTCCCCGAAGTCCCATCTGTACTCCAGACCTGCCATGTCCCAAGGATCGTCGGTGGAGAGTGTGGCATCGAAGGTGACCTTGCCGCCATCCTTACTGCTGTACTCGAAAGCGGCGAATGGCTCCCTGTTATCGACGCTCACGAAAAGTTCTGTGGTATCGATGCCTCCCACCCCGTCTTCCACCGTTAACGTTACCTTGAGAAGGCCGGAGACCATGAACCTGTGGATAACTATCCGATCGTAGGCCTTGTTCCCGTCACCAAGGTCCCACGTGAAGTTCAGGACCTCGTTCTGATCCGGATCGTAGGAGAGATCACCGGGAATGCGTACGGTATCGCCCTCGACCGCATACAGAGTGACCTTCAGCTCTCCCGAGAAGTTACCTGGTGCGCCGTTGACGAGGATGTTATCGCGGTCGATCAGGGCCGTGGGATCGGAGTTCATGACAGTGATCGTACCTGACCTCTCCGATTCCAGACCGTTGCTGTCTCGGACCACCACGGTGAAAGTGTATTCCCCTCTCCTCTTGTAGGTGTGCCTGACGAGGAGGCCGGAGACCTTGAAACCATCACCGAAATCCCATTCGGCGATGATCTCGTCCCCGTCCGGGTCCATACCCTTGTAGGTGAAGGTCACCTCTTCCCCGGCGTAGACATTGATGGAGGAGATCCCGACATCGGTTGTCGGCGGCCTGTTGACCTTCACCGTGACCGTCAGGCTTCCGATCTCCCCTTCCTCGTCATATGCCTTGAGAAGAACCGTGAACGTTCCCGATGTCAAAAACACATGCTGGAACACGGGGTCCGAGTTCTCGAGGTAGGTGTTGTCCGAGAGGGAAAGCGAGTACTGAACGACCTCACCGTCCGGGTCGTAGGAACCTGAAAGGTTGAAGGTGATCGTCTGACCGGGGGTCACTACACCCTCCGGTGTTATCTCGACCCCGACCACCGGCATCAGGTTCTCGTGGAGGTATCCTATCACCCTGTCCGCAAGCTGTCTGTTGGCATCCCTCTTCATCATCTCGTCATCGAAGATATCCGAATGGGAGACCACGATGCGACCGTATCCGAACCGATCGGTGTACATCGATATGAGCGGAGGCTCCGTGTAATATACAGGCGTCTGGTCACCCGCCACCCTGAAAGAGCCCGATGTCGTCCCGGATATCGCTGGAAGTCTGCCCCCCAGTTCGGAGTAGGAATTGGACGGTAGGAAGCCGTTGACGGACCCCTCTGGGGTGGGGTCCACATCGAACCTCTCCAGGAGGAGGGACGCCTGCGATGCCTGATGACTGTCGGCCGGGTCCATGACTATGAGCAGTTCCCCTCCATCATTTATGAATCCGGCTATGGCCTCCACCCTGGCAGGAGGTATCGGCTCGTCTGGCATGATGAGGACATAACCCTTGTAGGTCGGCATGTCCTCCATACCGTCCTCCTCAAGGCTCACGTCGAGGACCATTCCCATCTCGGTGAACTCGTCAAGGAACAGACCGTGGTCAGAGATATCGGAATGTATGCCGTCCACCACGAAGCGTGCCCCGACCCCCATCAGGGATTCCCAGAGCCCGGTCGACGGCCAGGTGGCGGAATTGCCTATAACGTCCTCCACCACAACCCTGTATTCGATCCTGGATCCCGGATTCATTCCGGACGGGGTCTCGCTGAACGGCATCCATCCGTTGAAACCAGCCCCGTTGCCCTGGACCAGAGGTTTGCTGTACCACGAGGTCTTCCCCTTCTCCCGGTATTCCAGACGCGGGACGTTCTCCGGTCTGTTCAGTTCTATCCCCGTGCTGTCCCTGATATAGAACAGCAGGCCGCCGGAACTGGGTCCGATGCTGATGACTGCGGGGGGTTCGTGCCATACCTCCGGCGGTTGAGCCTCGGCCTCGAACCTGATAAGGTTGTATCCGTCGGGAGGAAAGTCCACTGCCCCTCCGTATATGGAATGGACCCTGAAGCGGTACCTGACCTCGAGCCCTTCACCAGTCTCGTATGATCCGGAGAAAAGTCCGCCCGAACCCGAGAGTGTGAGGTCATGGGCCTCTCCACCTTCGATCACCTGGACCTCGACCTTGGTGATGGCCTCCGGGGTCAGCGTTCTGAGTACGAAATCCAGTTCCAGAGGTTTCTCCTCGGTCCAGTTCAGAGGCTGGGGCCTCGCATCCATCTCACGTACGTAGAGTCGTGCCGTATCATCCCAGGCCGTGGTCTCTGCTATGACGAGCTCCGCATAGTCCGGATCGTCCATGTCCACGGGAAGGTAGAGTCCCATCAAACGGGAGGAGGGAGGATGATCGGCCCCGGCCTTTCGATGAATGATCACATCATCCTCGGTGTCAAGCACCGACAGGGCGGAGGACCTGACCCTCTCGGGTGTCCTCGGGTCAAGGGGCATCACCCCGGTTCTCCACTGCTGCGCCGGAGGAGTTTGCCGGTGATATGAACCTCCATCCCTTCTTGGTTCGGATGGTTCGGGAATGTTTCACATTATTGTACATCCGGCGGTATCGGAAGTCATAGGC
>JBLIRL010000093.1:0-10586 GCA_049472275.1 Thermoplasmatota archaeon
CCTGTATTCGACCATTGCGTCGGATATCACCATGGTCCCGGGAGTGGCAGAGGGATCGGAGACGGAGAAGGAAACAACCTCCCCGCCCCATGAAAGGTTCCTTATGGAGAATGTCGGGGATTGCGGCAGGGAGACGTTACCCTCCGTTTCCACCACCTCCATGTAGCCGAGAAGGAAATCCGAAGCCCCTATCCGCGACATAGAGGGTGAAAGCTCCATCTTCCCGTCCGAGGTGATCCTCAGCGGTTTTGTCCAGGGTCCGCTTGAGGTCGGTCCGAATGTCGTGGAGCAGTAAAGGTCCCCTCCCGTCGAGGTCCACTCACGCCACATTGCATCGTAGGAACCAGCTCGTGTCCTGACCAGCGAGGATGAACCGATATGTCCCATCGAAGCGGTTATGTTCCCGAGGATGGCAGGAGTTGACACAGGATCCAATATCGAAAGAATATGGGGATTTCCCGGGGACGATAATGTCGCGAGAAGGACAGGTTCACCTGACTCATCCCCCGCTATCGATACATCCTCGGCAATGAGGTCGGCGTCAATGTCAACGACAATGGGCGGGGACCACCCGGACACCTCATTCCACGACGAATATCTGATGTTCCCCCCGTGGGACAGCCATACCAGATGCAGACCACCGTCCTCGTCGAACCACAGGTCGGGTTCCCTGTCGACGATCTCGTCATCGGTGACGCTCTCGGGGTCTGTCCATGATTCGTCAACGTAAAAGGTGACCATGACCTCCCTATCCTGGAGCGTGCGAATATCATTGTCAAGATCCCTCGTGAAGGCCAGTGCCAATCTGCCGTGATCGTGGTCGGAGGCAAGGACCGGATACTGCTCGGAGGTCTCCGTGCGGGTGATCCTGACGGGATCAGCCGAGAAGCTTCCATTCTCATCGGGGATCTCGTAGTGGAGCCTCATCGAAGATGCCCTCTCCGCGGGGTCCTCCATGTAGCCGGTCTCGGACCATACCACAACCGGTCTCCCGTCCTTCAAATATTCCAGACGCGGATGTGACTTGTAGGTATTGTTCCTGTAGACCTCGGACTCCCCGGTTCCGTTGCGATATATGAGATGGGTCGTGTGCCCCTCCTTTACCGTGAGTTCGAGGTAGCCGGTCCCGCCTTCGGGGGACACCGCGATGTCAGTTCCGACACCTTGGGGATTCAGCGTCCATCCGTCGACTGCGTCCCCGGCCTCCAGCCCCAGATCGTTGATGAGAAGTTCGGAGGCAAGTGCAAGCTCGTTCGAGCCCGATGTGGCCCCGCCTGCAGATGCGAAATGGCCGGACAGCCCCGCATCGAGAGAGATGATGAACCTTGGATCATCGTAGCCCTCGATGCCTGTCGAGAGTATGTCGGTCGTGTTTCCCTTCAGTTCGAGAGCAATGTCGGATTCCGGTGTACCGATACGCCCGTCAGGACCTACATCAAGCACGGTCGTTGCCCTGGACGTTCCACCGATTTTCATGCTTGGTACAGGAAGAACAATTTCCTCTCCGAAGACGCCTGTAGCCGTCATCTTCCTCCCGAGAACCAGCACGGAAAGGTCCATCTCCATGAACGACCCGCCCTCCATCTCCAGGGTGAAGGGGGCGGCGGATGAGGCCAGGAAGGTCTTTCCCTCGAGGGCGATCGAATGCCTGTACGAACCGTCCGTTGTACCCGTGATGGTCATGTCGGTCCGGCCGGAAATTGTGGCCGTTCCGTCGAGAAGTACGCTGCCGGACAGATAGACCTCGTTCTCCTCGGTGAAGATCAACAGAACCCCGGGATCCTCCACCTTGTCGGAAGTGGTTGGCACCTCGATGGGCTTGATATCCGCCTTCCCTGTGAATATGTATGATGAGAGGGCCTTGTCGAAGTAGCTGTGGCCCCTTGAAAGGTCATGGAACCATGGCGGCGGGGACCTCATACGTATCGTGAGTGTCCTCTGCGGGAGAGGGAATCCGCAGTAGGTGGAGTTGACAACCAGCGTATGGTTCCCTGGTGCGAGCGAACCCGCATCAAAGGATGCTCGGAACCGGCTTCCCTCCGTCCTCGTCCCGTATTCCAGGAACTTCCCTTCAACGGTAGCGTATACCCTGAGAAGCGATGGATCGCCCGCTCCCTCGAAGTTGATATCGAGTTCTATCCTGTTCTCCACACCGGAGAAGTATTCACCCAGGACCTCCGGGTCCATGTCCCCGTCAGATCCGGAGCTGATGGAACCTATGAAGGGAAGGGAGGCCATGATGGAGTGGGCATTGTTCCTTTCCATCCTCTCCCTTTCGACACCTTCCGTGTCCACCACTGCCGTTATGATGTGGGTCCCGGGAAGCTCCGGAACCCATTTGAACTCCTTCACGAATTCCTTGTTGGGACCCAGTGGAAGAAGTGGGAACGTAACCACCACGCTCCTGTTCTGAAGAGAGCTTCCACCCACGTCCATCACGATGACGTCAACTGTCACGGAGGACGAAAGGCCCAGGTTCCTTATCTTCAGGGCCCCCTCGAAGGAATCCCTTGCCGGGACGATTGTAAGCTCCGTTACTGCAAGGTCGGGAGCCCCGTAGAGTCTGTCCGATGCGGCAGTGGTGATGAGGGCCGGGACCAGCATCATCGATACCGCCAAGAGAGCGAGGATCGGGACAGGCCATACGCGGTGCTTCCTCATCCCCATGGGATGAACCGATGCGATAATATATTTTCTGGGAAGGTAAACAGGTCTGGGCACCCTACACCTTTTAATATGAAAACAACTTTCGGGCCATACGGCCCAGGTGGGTCTGTACCTAGGAGGAACCTCCATGGCAGAGAAGATCGAAGCACTGGTCGACGGCGGAAAGGCCTCAGCGGGCCCCCCTCTAGGACCAGCTCTCGGCCCGATGGGAGTTAACATCGGCCAGATAGTCGGCGAGATCAACAAGAAGACCAAGGATTTCACGGGAATGAAGGTACCTGTGACGATAATAATCGATCCGAAGACCAAAGAATACAGCATAACCGTGGGAACCCCTCCGACGTCCTCCCTTCTGCTCCAGGAGATCGGGAAGGAGAAGGGGCCCGGAAGCGTCCAGGACACCGTGGACATTCCCATGGAGAAAGTCGTCAAGGTGGCCAGGATGAAGAGGGAGAGCCTGCTGGCGGTCACCCTCGAATCCGCGGTGAAGGAGGTTCTGGGAACTGCCGTTTCGATGCACGCGACGGTCGACGGCAAGGACCCCAGGGAGGTACAAAAGCTTATAAACGAGGGCCAGTATTCAGCCCTCCTCACCTCCGAGTGAGAGCGTCTCGACAGGAAGCATCCGATGTAGGAGGAGCACGGGTCCGAACGGACCGCCTCCGACCAACTACACGGGGTGTGAAACATGGCAGAAGAACATATTATCAAGGCAGTGAAGGAGGCCCTGAATAAGGCCCCTGAACGCAAGTTCAAGGAAACCGTAGAGCTGGCCATAAACCTCAAGGACATTGACCTGGCTAATCCCAAGAACAGGATCACCGAGGAGGTCATCCTCCCCAGGGGAAGGGGCAAAGAGGTCAAGATCGGTCTCTTCGGCACACCCGAGATGATGGGCAAGGCACGGGGGGTCGCCGATCTGATCTTCGGTGCGGAGGAGATATCGAAGATGGCCGAGGAGAAGTCCGAGACCAAGAAGAAAGTGAACGAGGTCGACTTCTTCGTTGCCGAGGCACCTCTCATGGCAGTCGTCGGTAAGAACCTCGGTGTGATACTCGGTCCGAGGGGTAAGATGCCCAGGCCCATCCCGCCGGGAGCGGATCCCACCCCCATCATCGGCAATCTCAGAAAAACTGTAAAGGTCCGGTCCAAGGACCGCAGGACCTTCCATGTCCCCGTTGGAATGAGGGATATGGACCCAAAGGACCTGGCCTCGAACATTGAGGCCGTCCTCGGGAGGATCAGGTCCAAACTGGAGCGCGGATACATGAACATACACTCGGTCTACGTCAAGACCACGATGGGACCGGCTGTGAGGATCGAACTGAGGTGATCACCATGGCACACGTAGCGGAGTGGAAGAAGGACGTCGTGAACGAACTTCAGGGCATCATAAGGGATTACGATACCATAGCTGTGGTCAAGATCGACCGGATCCCCGGTGTCCAGATGCAGAACATCAGGTCCAAGCTGCGGGACCAGATGACCATCAAGGTCGCCAAGCAGAACCTGATAAGGATCGCCATAGACAACATGAAATCCGAGAAGGAAGGAATCGACAAGCTCGAGAACTACATCGATGGCCAGGCGGCCATTCTCGGGACCAACCTCAATCCCTTCACACTTTTCAAGATCCTGGGACAGAACATCCAGCCCATGCCCGCCAAGGGTGGCGAGGAAGCACCGGAGGACATAACGGTACCGGCCGGGGAGACGTCGTTCCCACCAGGACCGATCGTCGGTGAGTTCGGCAAGGCAGGGATACCTGCAGCCATAGACAAAGGCAAGGTGATCATCAGGAAGACAGTGACCCCTGTGAAGAAGGGAGACACGATCTCCAAGGAACTGGCCTTCGCCCTTACAAAGCTCGAGATCTTCCCGTTCCGCGTCGGAATCGCACTGGACAGCGCATGGGAGGACGGCCTGGTCTATGAACCCAAGGACCTGGATATTGACATGGAAGCTTACAGGACCAATCTGACCTACGGGGTACAGATGGCCTTCAATCTGGCGGTGTTCACAGCTTATGCCACACCGCAGACAGCCGTTCCCATCCTCCAGAAGGCGAGGATGGAAGCGTTCAATCTGGCAGTGTTCGCCGGCATCGTCAACAAGGATACGGTGGACATCATACTCTCCAAGGCCTACGGAGGCATGCTCGCCTTGGCAAGGTTGATGAGCGCTGAAGCGCTCGACAACGACCTCCAGGGTATTCTCGAAGGGGCCGCTGCGGCCCAGCAGGAAACCGCACCAGCGGCAACTGCCGAGGAGAAGGTCGAGGAGAAGAAAGAAGAGGAACCCGAGGAGGATGCCCCGTCCGAGGAGGACGGGATGGCCGGACTTGGAGCACTTTTCGGTTGAGAACGAAGATCAAGAAAGAAGGAGGTAAGAAACATGGAATACATCTATGGCGCCCTTCTGCTTCACTCCGCTGGCAAGGAGATCAACGAGGACGGACTCAAGAAGGTCCTCGAGGCTGCCGGCGTGGCCGTCGAGCCCGCCAGGGTGAAGGCAGTGGTCACCTCCCTCGATGGTGTCAACATCGAGGAGGCCATGAAGACCGCTGTCGCCGCACCCGCCGCAGCCGCCCCCGCAGCCGCTGCAGGGGCCCCTGCCGAGGAGAAGAAGGAAGAAGAGAAGAAGGAAGAGGAAGACGAGGGGCCGTCCGAGGAAGAGGCCATGGCCGGACTCGGTGCGCTCTTCGGCTGAACTCAGAACAGCTACCATATACGGGGTGGGTCACCCCCACCCCATTCTTTTGTTTTAAATAACGAATAGACCATTTTGTAATGGCAGGTTACTATTGTTCAGGTTGGGAGGTGAAGTGCTGTCTCAGCCTCCGCATGATGTGTCCAGATCACACAAATTTTTTATATATTGACCGAGGCCAGCACCCTGTCCTCTCTGTTCACAGAACCTCTTATAACCATGATCCCGATGATCGGATACAGAAAACGGGAGGCCTTCTTGGGAGCCCCTCGAAAGGAGAATGATAGAATGAGAAGCATATTTCCACTGGTCATCGCGATCACCATGATTTTCTCGGGATCAATGATGGTTCTGTGGTCCCCGGAAGATGTCGAGGGGAAGCTCTCCGACGGATCGGCCCTGACAACCAGATCACCTGTATTGATCAACGGAAACTCGGAATTCACATCCGCAAACGGCGTGAGCTCTGGTACTGGATCCTCCTCCGATCCGTACATCATCGAGGACTGGAAGATCTCAGCGGCCTCATCGGACGGCATCACCATCCGCGATACGGACAAGCACTTCATCATCCGCAACTGCTGGATAATGGATGGCATGGACGAGGAAGAACCACGCTTCAACACAGGCATCAATCTGGACAACGTGGAGAACGGCATTATCACGTACTGTCTTCTTGAGAACAACGGGAAAGGGGTAATGGGCAGCGGATCGGATAGGATCACATTATACAACAACACATGCAGCGGGAACTCCGAAGGCATGGGCTTCCACGACGGGAGTCGGAACATCACCATCCGGAACAACCATTTCGATTCAAATGGCGTTGGTGTGGAGCTCCGGAGCGATACGGACCTCTGCCTCGTTGCCAACAATTCCATCTCGAGAAGTGGAGGGGCCGGTATCTATATCGATTTCGAATGCGAGGACAATATTATCGAGTACAACGACTGTCTCGACACCTACTCCGAAACCACACCCAACGACCATTCGGGGACCGGTGTTAGGGTCAGAATGAGCTCGAGGAACATCATAAGATACAACAATCTCAGCGGAGGCTCCGGAAGGGGGATCAGCCTCTCTGAATACTCCCATGACAACAAGATCATAGGGAACGTGATGATGGACATCAGGGCGACCGGGGACGGTCTCAGCAGGAACGGTGTCATCATCGCCAATTCCAGGAACAATACCTTCCGTGACAACATCCTCGAGGATTGCGGGTTCCGTATGTATTTCGATACCACCAATGAAACGCTGTCAAACTCCATCGACGACTCGAACAAGGTCAACGGAAAACCGATAATCTTCCTCAAGAACAGCGTAGGTGAGAAGGCCCTTACCGGAAATGTCGGCCAGATAATACTCGTCAACTGTCAGAGCGTCTCCATCGTGGACATGACCTTCGAGGATGTCTCGCCGGCCGTTACGATATTCGATTCCCAGGGGATCCAGATCAGGAACTGCGTGTTCAGGGACCACAACGAGGCCATAGTGATCGATACGGCCCGGGGCGTCTCCATCGAGGAGACGGAAATAGAGAACTTCAACTGGGGCATCCAGATGAGGGACGGGCAGTATTCCGGCGTCTACAACTGCACTTTGGAGGACGGCAAGTACGGGATCTACTGGCTTGGAACCCATTGGTCCACCATCGAATACAACGAGATCACCAATGTGGGAGAAGGGATCTGGGTCGGAGCCCTGGACCCGAGCGGGAACTGCCTGGTCAAGGAGAATGTGGTATCCAGCGGGAATAGTGGTATCTGGGTAGACGGAGATAACCACAGGGTATTTCGTAACATAGTGGATTCCAGCAGCAACTTCGGCATCAGCATGAGAGGCGAGAACATCCTCATCTGGGAGAACCAGGTCCTTGGAAACAGATGGGGTGTCGACATCAGGTTGAGGACTACTGTAAGCATCATGAAGAACGTCATCATGTGGAACGAGATTGGGATCTACTCCGAGACCCAGGAGGTCGAGGCGGAGATCACGAGGAACAACATCTCGAGCAACGAGGGATACGGGATCGATCTCTCCGGTCCGGACATCGAAGGATGCGCAATAATGCTCAATGTCCTCATGGACAACAACAACGGCGGTGTCCAGGTAAGGGACCGGGGTCAGGCAAGCACCTTCGATGACGGCAACTCCCAGGGAAATTTCTGGGGGGATTACGGATCGAGATACGTTCCTCCCGCCACCAATGACGGGTCCGTATGGGACACACCTTACGTAGTTGACGGCGGTACCGCATCAAAGGACAACTATCCGCTCGTTTCTGTTCCGATAACGCTCCCCCAGATGCTCAGGATCTCCAGGAACCACCGGTTCATCGCGCCAGTGGACCAGGACTACGTGGTGAATTACTCCATCCTGTACACCGGAAGCAATCCCGGCAACATAACTTGGAAGTTCTCGACGAACGCCGGATGGCTGACCTTCTACTCCGACCATGAGCTGAAGGGAAGGCCGAAGACATCGGATATCGGAAGCTATTGGGTCAACATCTCGGCGACCGACGGCGTCCTCTCGGATTTTACCAATTTCACCGTGAAGGTGGCCATAGAAAACCAGCCGCCCAATATCACGACGCAGGATGTGACCACCATGGACCAGTGGCAGTCTTATTCGGTCGATTACAACGCCACCGATGAAGGTACCGACCTGGAATGGAGGTTGGTCACAGAAGCTGGTTTCCTGTCGATCAACAGGACCTCGGGTTTACTTTCCGGGATCCCCGGCCTGAACGACGTGGGAACCTTCTTCGTAAATGTCTCCGTCAACGACGGTGAGCTCTGGGATATGTCCCATTTCTATCTCACCGTGAAGGATGTGAACGACCCACCCATGCAGAACTCATCGAGGCCCTATCTCAGCATGCTCGAGGACACCTCGATCAAGCTCCCGATCTTAAGATTGTTCTTCAACTACGACAACGACCCCCTGTCGATCTCCGTCGCTGGCGGCACTAGGATCAACGCAAGCATGGACAACGGTTCGATACTGAACGTGGTCCCGGATGCGGACTGGTACGGGACCGAGGAGCTGACATTCAACGTATCCGACGGATTCTACGACAAGGTCTTCGTCATCGATGTCATTGTCCAACCCGTCAACGACGCCCCGAGGGACCTCAAGATCTCCTTTGCCGCACTGAAACTGGTGGAAGGAGGGGACCAGACCGTTTCCGCGGGGTTCATGGATCCCGATATCGGGGATGGCGCCAACGTGACCTGGTACATCGACGGGGTCCCAGTGAGCTACGTTTATTCCTTCAACCTGTCTCTCCCCAGAGGAAGTTACAATCTGACGCTGAGAGTATCGGATTCCCAGGGCAACTACACAGAGATCACCGTTCCAATAATCATAGAGAGAAGAGGAGGAGTCACCCCCACAACCGACGACCCCGATCGCTCATGGCTCTTCCTTCTCCTCTTACCCTTCCTCGCCCTTCTCGTGATCGGGGTCCTTATATTTATACTCAGGAGGAGGTCGGCAGGTACACCGAGGACGGAAGATGCCGTACCTCCTCCGACGCCGGCGGTCTCCCGCAGATTGCCGGGTGCGCCTTCCCTGGATCTCGGGAGCAACACCGATCTGAGACCGGGGACCGTGAAGAGCGGACACCTCGAGGACCCGTCGTCGTTAGGGGAGCTCGAGACCGCAGATGAGGATACGGACATGGATATCGGGATGGACATACCGGAAACTCCCTGGTCAATGAGGTTCGATAATGACCTCAAAGGGATCATGTTCGAGGCTTTAGGGGAGGAGGGACCTGTCCCTGACAGCTATTCGATCTCGTCGTTGATAAAAAAATTGAAAAGGAAACAGCTCGATGGCGAACTGTCGAAGAGGGAATACGATATACTGAGACAGAACCTCGATCGCATTCTGGAGGAATGAGGCCGGGAGGTGTCCGACAATGGAGGGAGAGGTGTGCAGGGACCACAAGACGAGAAGGCTTCTCAAGGAATACATCAGTGAGAACCCTGGTGTCTCCTTCAAGCTGCTCATGAACGCCCTGAACATCAACAAGGGCACCCTGTCGTACCATCTGGGCTATCTGATGAGAAAACGGGTCATAGTCCAGGAGAAGAAGGGACGGGAGAGGTGCTATTTCTCCTATATCAAGAAAAGATTCCCCTATACGGGAGGCAGGGTGAACCTCAACATGGAACAGGAAAGGATACTTGAGATAGTCTCAATCAATCCCGGCATCTCCGTAGATAGCCTGAGGAGAAGGACAGGTCTGAAAAGGTCGTCATTCAACTACAACCTCAACAAACTAAAGGAGCTCAGATTGATCTGGAGGATCAAGACCAGGGACGGTTTCGGCTACGAGATCGTGACCGAGGAGAAACTCCGGGACCGTATGTTCCTCGTCCTGGTATCGAAGTTCACGAAGGGTGACATTGACCGTGATACACTGATGGAACTCGTGGATGAGCTTTCATCGGACGATGAACGCTAATATCCACCCTGCCACCTGGGAGAACAGGATAAGAGGAAGAACTCATTTCCCTCTTTGCGAACCATCCCGCAAAGATGATAAATGGGAAACGACCCATTTACAATCGCAAGGGGGAAGTTCAAATGGATAAGAAGGAAAAGGTCGGCGAGGAGAGAACGCTCTATCAGAATCTCACCGGAAGCTCGAAAACATTTGGTCACGTCGCACAGGCAGGATTGGTCGTTGCCGTCCTGGGTCTGTTCGTGAAGTATTTCTTCTACACCGTCAAGGCCCAGGGGATCAAGGGAGATGCGGGCAACGTCTTCGCGGGGATAGGAGATTTCTTCGGTCTCTTCGAATATCTGGGTTTCGGGGTCCTGATCATCGGCCTGCTGTCCATCGCTCTGGTCGGCAAGGAAGTGCACCTCTACCTCAGGATCGGGTTGCTGCTGTCCATCGCACTGATACTGGGCAGGTTCGTGACGTTCGGTATCTTCTTCTGAGAAAATCTAAAAGTAAGAGACCCCCGTTCCTTGTTGTAGGACTCATCAGGAACGGTGACAAGAATGGAAAGGATCGAGTGGGACCAGAGCCTATCTGTGGGGGTCGAGCTGATAGACGAGCAGCACAGGATGCTTATTTCGAGACTTGACGATCTTTCCAGTGCACTGCAACAGCATCAGGAAGGGGCCCTCGTCCTCAAGACCCTGGACTTTCTCTCCAAATACACTCATTTCCATTTCTCCGAAGA
>JBLIRL010000094.1:0-10473 GCA_049472275.1 Thermoplasmatota archaeon
TCGGCTCTCTCCATACGATGTCTCGTGAACGGCCAGGTGAAACAGGACAGCAACACGCGGGAGATCGGCAAATCCGTGTTTGCGCTGGTGGAGTATATATCGCACATCATGACCCTGCACCCCGGCGACGTCATCGCGACCGTCCCCGTCCCAATCGCCGAAATTGGCCCCGTAAGGATCCCCCATGACATACAGCTCATCCCCGAAGACCTCGATCCATCCGTCCGGAAGATCGTTGATGTAGAGGTTAACGGTATCCAATGAACTGCAAGCAGAGATGATGTCGGGTTTCCCGTCGACGTTGACGTCACCGAGCTCGACCTGGTTCCAGGCTCCCTCTCCGGTCGGCAGCCCGTTGCTCGCTTCTGTACACGGAAATGACGTGAGGGTCGTTCTCCCCTCGCCCAGCCATACCTTGATACCCTCGCTGTTCGTACCGTAAACGACATCGTTGTTGCCGTCATTGTCAAGGTCGGCTATCTTCACCCCGTAACCTGCGGAGGTCTCCTTGAAATCACGGCTCCTGAAGACCCTGTCCGATTCCTGGATATACATCTCTATGACAGTTGACCTCTGGTACGGTGTCCCGATGAGGTCCAGCCGGCCGTCGTTGTCCAGGTCTCCAATGCCGACCCCGGAGATCTCGGTCTGGGTCGGATGAACCGGACTCTGCTCCTCCCAGTTAGTACCCGATCCGTCCCCGTAGAAGATTCTTATGCCGATATATGTCGTGACCACGATGTCGTTGGACCCGTCAGAATCAAGGTCCACTATCTCGACCTCGTTGGATGAGTCGTGGAACCGCTGGCCGAGCGGATCGGTCAGGGAGATCATGTGCAGGAAGTCGAAGTTCCCGCTTCCGTCGCCCGAGTAGATATAGACACCCGCATCGCTCTCGTCGACCGAGAGGTACCATCTAGTGGGAACCGGGGCCGCGATGTCCATCTCCCCATCCCCGTTGATATCACCCAGCCCGAGAGCACCGAAGTACAATCCGTCCCCGACACCTGGAAGCCCTGAACCGAATGGGGCCCATCTCGATGTACCCGGATCGAACTCGTATGCCCTTATTCCCTCGGTCATGACGTTGTCAGTGAATCCTGCTCCGCCAAGGAACATCTCATCCAGACCGTCGCCGTCTGAATCGAAGACCTCGACAGTTGTGAAGGAATCGATCTCCTGCGGCAGCCCGAGGGAGATCTCGGCCTGGGACAGTCCGCTTTCATCCTGAGCCCTTGTCGGAATGCAAACCAGAACAAGTGCTATTGAGAGGACCGCGATCAGAGAGGAAAATGATCTGGTGGAGGTCAAGACATCACCCGGGATAGGTTTGGGAACGTTCAACAGGGTGATTTTATTTAACAATATTGAGACATGGATGAAAAACACTTATTATCACCGGAAATATTGGAATGCCGGTAAGGGAATGAAGGTGTGGATAACCATAACGGCAGCCTGCATATTGGTGTTGTGTGTCCTGTTCGGAGGCTGCATCGAGGACGGTCTCTGGGATTACGGCAGCTACCACAGGGACATCCGGAGAAATCACGACACGGAGATGGAGGGAAAAGCCATCGAGGTCGCAGAGAACCTGAACTACACCAGATTTACCAATCTCACACGCTGGACGAATGAATGGGCGAATTATATCGATTCCGAGGTGATAGAGGAATACAACCGGTCCTTCACCATGGACCGGGATGCGGGAAGGGAAGCTGATATAACATTCAGATACTGCGCATGGGCGGAGTTCCATCCGGAGATGGACCTCAGGCTGAAGAGGGACAGATGGGAACTGTTGGTCCGGGTGAACGGCGACGATCCATTCAAGGACGGTGATATCCGAGGTTTCTCTCTGTACATGGACTACGAGGAGATGTTCCTCGGCCACATGGTGAACGGGAATTGGTCGGTCGATAAATATTCATCAGCAGGAGTGGGAACGTACAGCAGCGATGTTGACCTCTATCTACATTTCAACAACACCTACTTCGTGAAGATGTATCTCAGCTACGATGACATCTGGGGTCCCCTCGCGGCATACTATGTCGAGACATTTCAGTTCGTGGTGCTGGACAGCGGATTTAACGTACTAGTGATAGGTGTACATCCGTCACCATGGTTGGTGTCCTAGACTAATGTATGATGTGGGTATTTCAGGTATCATGGAGATAAGGACGATCGTCGAGAAGGACCTCTACGAACTTGTCGAGATGGTCTTTCGGAACAGAAGGGAGAGGGTGCCCGAATTTCACCGCGAGATGAGGATGGAGATAACGGATATCTTCAAGAGGGCCATGGCCGATCCATCCTCCGAGGTCCTGGTGTGCATCGAGGATGGAAAGGTCCTCGGCTACATCAATGTCCATTACGTCGATTTCCCGATGGTGGTAGGTAGAGAATGCTACGTCACCGACCTGCTCGTGGGTGAGACCGAGAGGGGCAAAGGAGCGGGAAGGGCTCTCCTGGAGGGAGCGGAGGCCGGGGCCAGGAAGAGAGGATGCACCAGGATGATGCTCAACAGCGGCAAGTTCGCAAAGGCCTACCAGAAGGATTTCTACGGAAAGACCGGATACAGCGAGAGGAAGAACTTCGCGAATTTCGTGAAGAACCTCTGATGATAACGGTTAGAACGACAATGAAAGGAAGGCCGGGATGGAGACCACCATGCCCAGGCTGTGAAGTCGGTGAGCAGCCACCGGCCTGTAGAATGAGAGTATCATAACGCTTACCAGCAACAGGTCGGCAATACCAATGAAGACCAGGTATGTCACCATCAGACCCTCGAGCAAGACCGGTATCGCACTGATCAGTATCGTGAGCACCAGGAAGAATATCGCGAATAGGAGGGATGGTTTGATCCCAAGTGTGTGGGGGAGCGTCCGACGGTGTCCATGATCTCCCTCGGCGTCCTTGACGTCGTTGATTATCTCCTTGGCCATCCCCGTCACGAAGGCCATCAGACAGAGAATGATCACCGTTTCCGTTATCCCCACTATCGAGGCTCCCATTAGGAATGGGAAGAAAAGCAACACCGCTATGGTCACATTGCCTGAAAAACCCCGTTTCTTGAACCGGATCTCGTACATAAGACCAAGCAGCAGTCCGGTGAAGAATATGATGGGAAGAAGCATGGTCCCGGCTATCAGAGCTGCCAGGATCGCTGATGCGGCTGATGAGAGCAGCAGACCGATCAGGTAGTATTTCGAGAAACCCCTGGACAGCCCCCCCGAGGCCAGGGCCCTCTTGCTGTGTATCAGCTTATCGATGTCGACATCCCCAAGGTCATTGAGGATGTTCAGTACACCAACAAGGAGGAAGGTCGATATCGATGCGAGGATGACCGGCAGGAGACCAGTCGAGATGAGACTCTGGTTGGCGACCACCCATCCGACATAGACGCCGACCGATCCAAGCATCCCATCCTCCGGTCTGATGACCGTTATGATCCCCTTCAGGGTTTTCATCTGCAGGTATCAGAAGGAGGTCCTAAATACACTTTCCCTCTGAAAACGAGACCTCCAGGGCATCCGATCGATCGAGCTTCGAGAATGTTGTGTCACATCTCCGCCTGAGATATCATTCCTCAAAGGTCCTGGCCCTGTCTCTGATCCGTTTCCCGATTATCAGATATGCAGAAATTCCCGCAATGAGGACCAGACCAAGCAAAGACAGGATCACAAATACGATTCCCGTTGGAGAGGGTGGATCGGATCCCTCTTCGAACTCGAAAAAGGATTCCTCAGTTTCGAAGGTGTTCCCCATTTCATCCCGTACACTGATCGTATAGTATAAACCGTCACTGTCCTTGGTGATGTCCACCTCACCGCGGAAAGTGCCGGTCCCGTCATCTGAGAGGTCTATGGTGTATCTTATCCCTCCCTCGTAGCGCCATGTCAGCTCCACCAGGGATACCCCCCTGTTATCGCTGGCGGTCACTTCAAACCTCAGGACACCCCCGTCCCGGAAGACGTGGATGCCTCTCTCATCGATGCGGGGACTTGTCCGGTCGATGACCTGGATGGTCCTGTTGAGGTAAGCGGTGTTGCTGTCTATGTCGGTCGCGGAAATCACGAGCGTGATCCAGGCTACATGATCCAATATAAGGGCCGAGAAGACCGAATTATCGTATTGTGCCATTTCACCGGTCGAGTTCTCCTGCAGAAGAAGGACAACGAGATCTTGGATTCCGAAGTTGTCAGTGGCTATCACCTCCACCATCAGTTCCTCTCCGTTGACCGCTTCCCCGACCTCCAGTGATATCCCGGGTCCGATGATATCGGTGACGTTACGACTGAATTCCAACGACCGTGTGGTACCCGCCGAATCTGTGATGAACACCCTGTAGTGGAGAATCCTGGAATCCGTAGGTATCACGGGTATGTCAACCCGTGTCGAGGAAGTTCTGAAACCGGCCTGATCATCGGTCCAGTATTCGATCTGGACCATGGCTGGTACAATAGGCGGCCTGACATCGATAATTATCGAAAAGCCCATTCCCGTCCTGGGATCACCCTTGCTGGTATCGATAATCAGTGAGGAGAGATCGTGGTGAAGGGTCAGGTTCCAGGTCAGCCTGGCCAGGTTCCTTGCTCTGTCGTATACTGTCAGGTTCAGCATACCAAGCTCCATGAAGAGAGGGACATCAAGGTTGCAGAACCATTCGCTGCCGCTTCCCATATTGAGATTGGCTCTCTCGACGGTCGAATTACCGGACCTGTCGATCAGCTCTATGAACGCCTCGTCGATACCGCTCCTGTCGGATATGATGAAACCGAGGTAGTGCTCAACTCCGGGGGTTCCCGGGAGGTCAGAGACGAGCTCCACGTAGGGGGGAGTCCCGTCAAGAAGGAGAACGTTCGAGACGTTCCTCCATGCGGTGTTCCCGTCCAGGTCGACGACCTTCACACTGATGTCCATGTATGATGTATAGGGTGGTACTTCCATGTGGACGGTGACCGTGAAGTTCCCGTCCTCTCCCCGCGAGGGCATCTGGATCGTCCCGGTCTCATTGCTGCCGTCATCGAAGACAGCCTCGAACCACAGTTCGGACACGGCTATGTTCTCGGATATGACCGCGGTGGCGGTTCCGTGTCTGTTCGACCTGAGCTCGTTGAGCCTTAACGCAGTTATCACCGGCTCGATGATGTCCAGCACTTCGAGGGATCCGGATGAGTTGACGGAGTTGCCGTAGAGGTCGTTGACATGGAGATGGTGGTCCATCTTGGCTGCTTCCCTGGGAACGTAGACCTCGATCCCTATGCTGCCGTCCCCATTGCTCGTCATGGCGGAGTTCTCGAAAGAATCAACCAACGTTCCCCCGAGGTCCCGGAAATCTACGGAAAGAGTATACTGGAATGCTGTCCAGGGATATTCATGTTCGACATCATAAGAGAGGGTGAAGAATCCGCCCGTTGCCGGTTCCCCGCTGCCGTTGAGGGCAACATCGATCCGGTCGGGAATCAAGACGAGGGGGTGCTCGTCACCCGGTCCGAAGGGAATGCTGGTGTCCCCGAGTCCGTCGCCCGTTATGTCCTTCCCCGAATAGCTGGACCAGTAGTTGCCCGAGGTCTTCCTGCCTCCAACGATGTTCCTCTCAGTTATTGGTTCTATCCACCATCTGTCATCCGTCCTCGTTTCAATGTAGTCGTTCACGTTCGAGAAGAGATTGTTGTAGATCGTGTTGGAGGAGGAGTAGTTGGCCCATATGCCGATATCATTGTCGACCACGACGTTCCCGTAGATCGTCGAATAGCCGCTCCTGTTCAGGAAGATGCCTATCGAGTTCCCCGATATCGTGTTGTTCATGATCCTGTCGCGGTATCCTGCACTGATGCCAGGGCCGGCATTGTTCAGTATTTCATTTTCCTCAATATCTGCTCTGGAGGGAGAGAGGATACCTCCCCGGCCGTTCCCGCTTATGTGATTGTTGAGAACCCTGTTGTCATAGCTGAATTCATTGCCGCAGTGTATACCGTACTTTGAATTGTTGAAGATCGTGTTGTTGGAATATGCATTGAGATCGGATTCATACCAGGTGTCGATACCGAAACCTCTGTTGTTGCCTATAGTGTTGTTGCGGACCAGATTCAGGCTTCCGTCGACGAGAATGCCGGAGTCCCCATTCTCGAGCATCGAATTGTTCATGATGGCGCATTCGTGGGAATCCCTCAGGTCGACTCCGTATTTTCCGTTGAGGGCGATCCTGTTGTTCTCGAGCCGGGCGCTGGTTACGTTCATGATCACGCCGATATCGCTGTTCTCCGAGATGTCGTTCCCTCTAAGGATATCGGGGTCTGAATGGTCATAGTAAAGCTCACAACCGACCCTGTTGTACTTTATGGAACAGTTGGTGACGAGGTTGCTTCCCTCGTTGGGATTCCAGGTGGAACTCAGGTAGATTCCGACATCATTGTGGAGAAATGTGCACCCTTCGATGATGTTTCCGGCATTGTAGGCCACGAAACCGATGGTGTTCATGGTGAAGTTGGACCCCTCGACCACGGCATTGCTCCGATCTATGAAGATCGCCCCTCCGGACAGGTCGAAGTCGCAACCTGTCACTTTCATCGAGGAGAGGTACGAACTCAGGCAGGATACCCGGATGTTCGTCGATTTCACCCTCGTGAAATGGATGTCCTCGGAATCCCGAATATTGACACCGATGGTGAGGTCGGTAAGGTCAATGTCCGTGAATGAGATGTTCGAACTCTGGTGGAGCTCTATGGCGCAGCTGCTTCTTGTAAAAGTAAAGTTGTCGAAAACCATATCTTTCATATCCATAAGGAGGATCTCCCCCACGGGACCCTCTATCGATAGCCCGTAATCATGGGAGCTCGTCCAGAACTTTACGGGTTTGCCGTTCACGGTATTGTTCGGGGGGATATCGGTTTCCAGCATTGATATCGTACTTGTTTTTGTCATGATCGAGCAGTTGATGAAGGTATTCGAAAAGAGGCTTGCGTCCCTTTCCAGGTAAACTCCGCTTCCATCAACGTCCCTGAAAGTATTGTTCAAAAGGATCGTTGGGTTCGATGTCTGGGTCCTGATCTGGACACCGTAGCTAGAGCAGTTCTCGATCGTGTTGTTCGAGATCAGGTTCTTGGTGCTTCTGATCTTTATCCCGTACTGAAAGTTCGTCATCTGATTGTCCGATATGCGGAAGGACTGACCGTTGAACGTCGATACGGCGTAGCTTCCCGGGGGTGGACCCTGAACATCCTTCTTGAAACCGATGAACCTGTTCCCCCGGATGGTATGATCACCACCGGTCTGAATATTTACCCCGAGGAGACTGGATATCATCGTGTTGTTTGCGACAATCGAACGGGTAGTTCCTACAAGACTCACTGCCGCGGAGGCTTCGAGTATGTCGCATTCGCGAATCCATAGAAGATCTTCCCCGTTGGACATGATACCGTGCCATGTTCCCGTGAACATGCATCCGTCGATGGTCACGTTTTCACTGCTGGCGGTATCTATACCGTATGAGCAGTTGGCAAGTCGTGTGTTGTTCACGAGCATGTTCATGCAGCTGTAGAAGTAGATGCCCACGTTGAAGTACTTAATAGTACAGCTGTCGATAGTGCAGTTGTCGATGGAGAAAAGGTAGAGGCCGTACCTGTTCACGAATCCCCTGCCGATCGTGCAGTTCCTGATGATCACATGCTTGTCCGTGTTCCTTATCTCTATGCCGTTGTTGTCCCCCGGTTCTATCTCGAAGTCCTCTATGATGTAGGGATTTCCTGCCGAGCCGTTCCCGGCCGATACACCATTGTCGGAAGTGAATTCGGAGTTGCTGTTGATCACGATCCTGTCATGGGATGCAGCGGGCTGCTGCGTTTCCGTACCTCTGATCGCATGTCCCGATGCAGCTCGATCGGAAACACCCGGTATCACCAGGATGAACAGGAGCGCAACTATCCACAACTTCCTTTTCTTCACCAAGATCCCACGATCTTCAGGTTCTACGGATTATTAATCATTTATTGTACTATGGGTCCCCCCCGACGTCATGTACTGCCAATCGTTATATATCCAACATGTCTTGAATTGCACCGTATCACATGGAAGCGATATCCTCTGCCAAGATGGTCCGGGTATCTCCGGTCCTTTCCGTGGTATTCCTTCTCTCTTTCATCGTTCCCGCAGGTGGTGTTCCTGCCACGGAGGAGCCACCCGAACCCGATACCGGGGCGCCCTGGTCATCATACGATCCGGCGGTTGTAATAGATGGAAACGAGGACCTCACACCGGCGAACGGGGTGGATTCCGGTTCCGGTACGGATACGGACCCGTATCTTATCAGGAACATGACCATCGAGGTTTCGGGTTCCCCCGCCATCAGCATCTCGAACACAACGGCCCACATCAGGGTCATGAACGTCACACTTGTCGATGGAAGGGGCGGAACACATTCCAGCATGGTCCTCTACAGATCATCCAATGTTCGGTTGGTCTGCAGGATTTGGAACGGGAATATCGGGATCGAGATAAGGGATTGTGATGAGGTCCATCTGGATGCAGTGGTTGTCAATGACACGACCGAGGCCATTTTGGTCGAGGGTTCCACCAGCATCTCCGTCGTGAACTCGCTGCTTCTCGAAAATGACAACGGATTGATCATCTCCAGGACCTCGAACACTCATGTTTCTGAAAATGTGATATCAAACACGACCTCTCACGGCATCCGGCTGATCTCCGCGAATAACTCCAGGATCGCTTCCAACGACCTCGAGGGGAGCGGAGCTTCGGCGGTAAGGATGAACGGGTCCAACAGGAACGTGGTATTCCAAAACAATACTCTGCTGGATAATCCGGGCTACGGTCTCAAGCTCGAGGGTTCGTTCAATGATCTGATTGTCAAGGACAACAACATCTCCCGCGGAAGCAGGGATGCCCTTCACGGAAGCGGATTGAAAGGCGCCAACATCACGATCTCCAACAATTCCCTGTCGTCCAACTTCGGTTTCGGTATGATGATCCTGACAGGGGGCCCTATCAACATCACTGGCAATCAGATCATTGGAAACGGGAACGGCGGGATCTACGGGGAGGTTATTTCCGGTCCCGGGGTCCTGATAGAGGACAATGATATCACGGACAGTGAGATCTACGGTCTGGAGCTTCAGGTCGCCTCTCAGGTCGATGTGATCGATAACAGGATAACGGGAACCGGTCACATAGGATTCCTCCTTTCCGGTAGTTCATACTGCGAGGTCAGGGGAAACACCATATCGGACGGGAGCACGACGGGCCTGCTCGTGAGTTCGGGCAGCTACAATCTCATCACCGAGAACGATCTTTCGAGGAACGACATCGGCCTGCTTGCCTCGAACTCTCAGATCAACATCATACGAAACAACAGCGTTGTTGACAACAGAGGGTCGGGCATCCATATCGAACAGAGCAGGCAGAACGAAATATCCGAAAATTTGGTATCGGGAAATGGAGGGGGAGGGATCCAGATAAGGGCAACCAGTCCGGGGAACTTGATTTTGAACAATGTTCTGAAGAACAATACTGGACACCTGCTCGCTATTGTCGGAGCCTCCTCATTCACACATATTCTCAACAATACTTTCGGGGGGAGCCAGCTGTATTCATTGATTCTCGAATATAACGAGGGTACCTCGATCAAGAACAACCTGTTCCTCGGATCGGAACACTCCATCTTCTTCCTTCAATGCAGTGAAATAAAGGTATTCAACAACCTCTTCGAACAGGCTTCAATTACCTCCACAAATCAGGATATGGGCCTGATCAGCTGGTCATATCCCCAAAAGAGGACCGAGAAGAATATCATCGGTAGTGACTACTCATTTGGCAATTACTGGTCCGATTACGAAGGACAGGATATCGACGGGGACGGGATAGGCGACACCCTCCTACCTCACGGTCCGGGTGATATGGGCCCCCTGGTGACCGATCCTCCCCCTCCGGATGTGGAGGCCCCCTATATCGTGGACCTCACAAGGGACGATCCCCGGACCGGTGAGGAATTCGATGTCTGGATAGAGGTCTATGATAAAAGGAGCCTCTTCGGAATCGATGTGGAGGTCAGTGTCTCGCAGTATGAGTCCGGTTCCGGTTACGGTCCCGTGGTGACCAATAATAGCGTGGTCCTCGATGACAAGGGAAGGTTCACCCAAACGATAGCTGTGGAAACTGACAGTGTCAACATCAGGGTGGAACTTACGATCCGGGATTTTGCCGGCAACACCGCCGATATAGACCTGGTCTACGATGTCGAGGATGTGATCCCTCCGGTCATACATGAGATCAAGAACGAGGATGCCATGACGGCTCAGGAGTTCCTAGTTGAGGTCCATGCGACGGATAATATCGGAGTGGCGGAGGTGTTGGTCGAATATCGTTTCAACGGTGACGGATCGACCGGGCTCTTCACACTTCCGGAGAACGCTTCTTATGGCAGCGAGCGCTACGTGATAAACCTCATGGTTCCCCCCGACA
>JBLIRL010000095.1:0-10326 GCA_049472275.1 Thermoplasmatota archaeon
GTTGACTTGCGCCAGGAAGTCCCATTCGGCAATCAGAGGATTAAAGGCTCCATGTGCCTACCCTCCGCATATCGCAACTTGGTACGACCTTCATCGGCGCCCGAGCCAAGCCATTCACCAGACGGCGTAGCAACCGCAAGACTACCGGCTCAACAGACGTCCGGAGCATATGAACGAGATTCATCGGTATCACAGGCGTTAGCCTCTACCTATCTCCTTCCCCCGTGATGCATGCATCGCGGGGTGCACAAATCCCCCTCTGGACATGGTCCAGGATATCCCGGTCCACCCCTGGGGGAAGTGGTGTAAGAAGCATCCCCTATATAATATTTGCCCGCGATGAAGGAGCGCTTTTTACCTCCATTTCCAGCCTGTTCATCGGGGGGACATCATATGGATTTGACATTAATATAATAGTATCTATTTACCGCAGGATAACGAGGTAGTGAAAATGGCGGATTTCACGAGACCCAGGGGAACAAGAGACTTCGGCCCTGAGGAGATGAGGGCAAGAAGAGAGGTGGAAAAAAGGATGAGAGAGGCCATCGAGGCCTACGGTTACGAAGAGATCTCGACCCCGACCTTCGAACATTCCGACCTTTTCATTGCTCGTTCAGGCCCCCAGATATTAGATCAGATCTACGATTTCAAGGACAAGGGGGGGAGGGATCTTGTTCTGCGTCCCGAACTGACGGCCCCCGTGATGAGATACTATTTCTCCGAGCTGCGGAACTCCCCCAAACCGTTGAGGATATACTATTTCGGGAACTGCTTCCGCTATGAAAGACCCCAGAAGGGCAGATACAGGGAATTCTGGCAGCTGGGACTCGAATATATCGGCACCAGATCCACACTTGCGCTTTCGGAGGTCATCAATGCTTCCATTAGCGCCCTCGAAGCGGCGGGTCTCGAGGGATTCGATGTCAGGGTAGGACATGTGGCACTTTTATCCTCCATCCTTTCTGAATGGTCGGTCGATTCGAGCAACAGGGAACTGATGATAGCCATAGACAAGAAGGACCGACCGAGGATAGTCAGCATTCTCGGGGGAGGTGAAGACGCCGAGAAGGTGGCCGAACTTGTCTCGAGCTCCTGCAATATTCATGAGGCCTCCCGAATCCTCCAAAGGATGAGGGATGAAGTTACAGGTATCGATATCGGAGCACTTGAGGAGCTGTCGGCTGTGATGGATCGGATCATCCCGTGCAGGGGGAACGTCAAGATGGACCCATCGATAACGAGAGGGCTCGACTATTACGATGGGATCGTATTCGAGATCGACGCTCCGACACTGGGAGCCGAGAAGCAGATATGCGGGGGCGGTGCATACTCGCTCTCTGATGTTTTCGACGGAGTCGTTGAAGGTATCGGTTTCGGTCTCGGTTTCGACAGGATACTGGTCGCTCTCGGAAAAGAGGTGAAGGAGACCGACGGGATGGTCAGCGCTTACCTCATACCCATGGGGGGAAAAGCCGGAAAAGAGGCCCCTGCTCTGGCCTCCGCCATCAGATCCTTAGGTATGAAATGTTTCCTGGAGACATCCGACCGACCCTTCAAGAAGGCACTAGCAGCCGCCCTCAACTCCGGTTCCAGGTTCCTCATCGTACTCGGAGACAACGAGATCCAGAAAGGGACCGTCACCATCAAGGACCTATCGACAAAGAAGCAGGTTGAGGTGCCCAGGTCAGATGTTGGCAGGGCACTCGGGGTCCGGTCTTGAAGAAGAATATTAAAATTTGAAATTTTTAATGAAAAATATATCAATGGAAAATCCATAGGGTCAAATGTAGGAGACAGTAGGTCTATCCAGGGTGTGTGTCAATAACGGACGGGTGAAACAGGTGAAGTGCTCCTTCTGCCCATCGGAAAAGGTCCAGGACGAAGAGGTCCACTTCTGCACGGACTGCTGGGCAGCCCTGGAAGGGGGAGAGATACCGCCTGTGGATTTCAAGGAATACTTCTCCGAGGGACTGGAGCAGAAGCTCAAGGATGTTGACTCACTTCTTTTCAATATTCCCGAGAACTATTTTCTCTGGTACCTGAAAGGACATCTTGAACATGAGCTCGGATCGACAAAGAAGGCCCTGAACTCCATCAAGACATCCATCTCCTACAAGGAAGATTACGGTGACCCGTGGATCAGGCTGGGCCTGATCTTCTCGGACATGCACAAGGATACGGAATCCATCGAGCATTACAAAAAAGGCCTCCAGTTCACTCTTCTGGACCCATCAAATCTGGTGGATGCGGGTGTGTCGCTTCAGGCATCCGACCAGCCGAAGCTGGCCTCCCAGCTGCTTCAGAAGGCGCTCGATCTACTGCCGGAGGAGGACAGAGCTCTGGTTGCCCTTGGGAAGGTGTACGTCCAGACAGGCGAACTCCGGGAGGCAAGGGAGGTCCTGCAGAAAGGAATTGAACTATATCCCCATAACGAGGAGGTCCTGAGGGGGATGGCACAGATCCTCCTGAAGCTCGAGGACCTGGATTCCGCAATGGAGATGTACAGCCGGATACTGGACCAGCATCCCCAGGATTTCGAAGCACTTCTGGCCAAGGGTGAGATACATCTGAGAAAGAGAGAACTGACACAGTCCATAAAGTCCTATCAGGCTGTGAGGGACCTGGACATACATATCTCATGGTCGGGGATCCTGAAGTTCATCGTTACCAACCTCCGTACAATCATGGACGGCAACGAGAACTCCCTCTCGTATCGCGACGACCTCAAGAAGGAATACGAGAACATCATACTCTTCCTGGGAGAGCTGGAGGACAAGGTCGATAAGGAGCAGGGTCCGGAAGCTCTTACTGAGATAGAGAGCCTAGTGAAGGTCCTTGAGAACCTCAGGTTGAATCTGAAGGACCAGGTCAGACAGTTCGAGGACCTTCTTGAGAAGTTCAAGGTTGAGGATTCGTTCCACAAGCACCTTAAGATGAAGGTCAAGAACCTCCAGAAATACCTCAACGAGAACAGATATTTCGACGGCAAGCAGATAGCTCTGGAGCTGGCCCCATTTCTGACAGACCTCAAATCAAGGGATTCCAAGACAGAGAGCAAGATCAAGCAGAGGATGAAGGCGAAGTTCGAGGAGCTCAGGGAGATCGGGATGGAGAACCAGGACCTTCTGATAAGGTTCCAGATGGTCGAGGACCTCGAGAAAGAAGGCAACCAGGAAGGAGCGGTCTTCATGCTCAAGGAGATCGAGGTCTCCCTAGAGGAATACTGGATCGATGTCACCAAACACTACCACCGGGGAAGGCTGGAAGAGATGAGCGAGATCATCTCGAGGGCAAAGGACCAGTTCGACACATCGGGACTGAACGAACTCTACAGATCCTTCAAAACCAAAGGAGATGAAGGGGCGAGGGTCATAACGGAGGCTTTCGACGAGTTCATGGTCAGATACAGGGAGGACTCCTCTTCTTATTACAGGAAGGAAGCGGAGAGGATGATGAAGGAGCTGGACCTTCAGGTCCAACTCATGGAGAAGGATGGGGCCAACACCAAGGACCTTAGAGGTGACCTTGAAAAGCTGGGATCGGAGTTGGAAACCACACAGGACCCGCATGATCTGCATTCCAGGGTCATGGACCTTAAGAAACGGATCGGTTATTTCGAGGAGCAACTCAAGGTCTCCAAGGTCCGGTACAGATTGAGGAGCCTCGATACCATTCTCGGGGAAGCAGACTTCCTCGGGATGGACGAAGAGATAGCTCGGAACGTGGAACCCGTGAGAAGGGTCATCGAGCGGTCCATCAAACAGGAGAACTACCGCCTTTCCGAGATTTTAACAAATGAACTTTTCGATAACATGGAGAAACTCCTGAGAGAGAACTACACTTCGAAACTCCAGGATATCCTCGCATCGACCGAAGCAGAGCTCCTTCGGCTGAAGGGACTAGGTTCCGACCTTAAGGAATGGTCCGAATCAGTGGACCGCTGCAAGTTGATTATCGAGGGAGAGGGGAAGGGAATGATGACGGAGGTCATTACCCTACTCTCGAAATTGCAGACGGATATCCAGAACTTCATAATCGAGAAGCTCCCCACCGAGATCGACCGGAAGCTTACCCTTTGCAGGGAGCTGGTCGATGAAGGGATCGGATACGGTTTCCCGCTAAGTGGAGAAAAAAGGGAGCTCAAGAACCTCGAGAAGGCATCTCTCGAGATATCCTCTCTGGATATCCTCGAGGATGCATACAGGTTCGAGTCAGAACTGTCAGCCAAGATCTCCAAACTGCTTGCCAGGTCCATCTCGGACCTCATCGAGAAGACAAGGGACGGACTGGATGAGGTCACCAACCTGGGGGTCGACCAGAAACCGGTCATGGAGATACTATCCATGGCCAACAAATCCGAGGTCGTACTGGAAACCGGAGAGAGGAAGGAAGCCTGGAGCCTGGTCAACACGGCATTCGATAAGTTGAATGTTCTGAGGGGCAAGGCCTACAGCGACCTAAGGGACCGGAAAATGGAAGAGGTCAACCGACTCTTCGATCTGGCGATCGGACTCGACATCGAGACTAAGGAGATCGAACAGGAGAGAAGCGCCATCATTGACGGTAAGGAAACGGACCCCCAGAGAGGATTACGACTGGCCTCCTCGCTCCACAGGAAGGTGATGATGTTCATAAAGGATGGTGCAAGCGAGAGGTTCGATGCATACAAGGAAGGATACAGGGAGATGCTGAAGAACAATCTATCCCTCCTGCCCGACGGAACCGCCTCAAGGATGAGAGAGCAGGTGAGAAGAACCGAGCTTGCCTTGAAGAGCGGGGACCTTGACGAGCTGCCGTCTCTTCTGGATGAAACAGGGAAGCTGCTCCAGGAGGCGGTACGCCAAGCAAAGGAGAGGTCGGTCCTGAACCGTTGCTCCGACATAATCGAAGCAGCCATGAACATTGATGATCCGAGGGCCAGGGAAGTTATCAAAAAAGGCCAGGAGCTCATAAAGAAGGTACGAAGCGGTGAGGTGGAGGGAGTCGAGGAGCAGCTGCAAGCCCTGAAGCTCGAGATGTCCTCTATAGGTGACCTGATTCACATGCAGAAGGTGGAGAAGGCGTTGACAGAGGTGAAGGAGCTTGACGAACTGGCCAAGGATGTCCTCGATTCGATCGATGACGATAGGTTCACAAAACGTATCGACAAGATCAACCGGAAGATATCGACGCTTCTCGAGGGTACCTCCTCACTCTACAAGGATACCGACCCGGAACAGGTGGAGGAGCTCTCGAAGAACATAGCAGAGCTCAACGACGACATCATAGACCTCGAACAGGAATGGAGGGCGCAGAGGAGACTGGACATCCTCGAGGAAATGGACCTCACATCGAAGGAGAAGACCGATAATCTGTTGTCGGAGGACATCGCGAATTTGGGTCAGCAATTCAAATCCAGGGATTGGAACAGGTTCTTCAGGACATGGGAGAGACTCGAGGGGCACATCCGCAAAATGGAGACCAAAGGCATCCTTCCGGGTGGCAGCTCTAAATTGATGGAGGAGGCTCCGGAATCCCCTGGGATCGATATACTTTCCAGAAAAAGGGCGACCCGGGGCGGGATCAGGAGACCGGGTCCTTCAAGAAAAACGGAAAGCGAGGACGGCATATCCAGACTTGCCAAGGACATGGCCCAGAAGAAGAAGCTGATCGAGAATACTGGAAAGGGAAAGAAAGCAGAGAAGAGCCCCAAAGAACCACCGAAGAAGGACGATGAGAAAGGATCAAAGGAGCTTGCCGAGATGGCGAGATCCATCGCCGGAGCCAGGATAGAGAAGCTCAAGAAAAGTGATTCAAAGGCCCTCGATGAAGTTCCGATACTCGACGGGGAAGCGGGAGAGATGATCGAGGACATGCTCGATATCGATACTTCGATGGAGAAGAAGGAGACAGTGGAGGCAGAGCATGTTAGGGAGAAGCTAGTGGCATTCTTCAGAAGGTTCCCACTCATGCTTCAGCTGGATGAGGTGAAATCCCATTTCAAGAAGGGAGAGGAGCTCCTCAAGGACGGGAAAGATGACGAGGCACTCAAGGAATACAGGGTGGCCATGTCAACTGCCATCAAGGTCGGCAAGATCCACATGGACATGGGCAAGAAGTTGACTACTGTCAGGTCGACCCTGAACAGACTGAGCGAGAGTGGTTACGAGAACTGGGAGGCCGAGGACCTCTACCAGGAAGCCTCGACCCTTTTCAAAGAAGGCGACCTGCTCGGATGCGCCAGGACCATCAAGTCGATAAGGGACGCTCTTGCCAAACAGAGCTGATCTCATTCCTCGGCATCCGAGATCTTGTTCTGGATTATCTCAAGACCTTCCTTCAATGTGAACTGACCCGTGTAATGCTGCGTTTCGTTGATTATGGTCTTGGGTATGCCAAGCACCCGGTACTGTTCGGCAATGTCGGGGAACTGTATCAGTTCGATCACGCAGGCTTTTACCCTTTCGTTGACATATGACAGCCTCTGAGTGATGTCGATGGTGTTGTTTATGGATGGGGCATTGGGAGTGACCAGCACCTGGATGTCAGTATCCTCGAGGGATGCGGCTGTCCCGGTCTCGTCCTCGGACAGACCATGCTCCCCGGTGGAGAGCATGATTAGAGTGGATATGAACGAATGGAAGATATTCCCCAGCGGACAGCCGTAGAACCTGATGCCGTGATCGCTGCCTTCCTTGTCGAGTATGACGAATGCGGGAAAATGGTCCACAAGATGTTTGACATTGTCTTCAGGCTCACCCTCTTCCTGGACGAACTTCAGGTCTATCAGTTCATATTTCGAGGAAAGCTCCTCCAGTCTGGGTTTGAACTCCTCCAGATATTCGTTCTGCGCCTGTGTTTGATGAACGACTATGGTGACCGGATCCTTGAGTCCCTCGAGCAGCTTCTGCCAATCGTTATCGTCATCTGAGGGTTGATTTGCCATCTCGTGACCTCCTTGATGTTGGGTTTGAATGGGTCCTGATACAAAAAGGTTATCCCGGGGCGGAGGAGGTCACAGCTTCAGTACCATCCGGCCTTCCTTGATGATCTCCAGCTCGTTTATGAACACCGACGGTTTGAGGACCATGCCGTCGACGTGGATGTCGCATCTGACCTCTCCTCCGAAGGTCGAGTTGTCGCCGAAGCCGAAATGGACGGTCCCAAGGGCTTTCTGGTCCTCGAGGATGTTCCCGATGATCTTTGACTGGGGATTCATCCCAATTCCAAACTCGCAGATCGTCCTTGCACATCTGCCCCTGTTCATCAGGGACCTGACCTCCTCGCTTCCCGAAATATCCGTTATGACACCGTTCTTCACGGCGACCTCGGCCCTCTCATTCTCGCTCTCCATGAATGCTCCGTCCACTATGATGGTCCCGTTCGCGGTCTTCTCAACGGGTGCGATGAAGACCTTTCCCGCCGGGAGGTTCGTTATCGATCCCCTGCGGTGGCAGAGCCCGTTGTCATCGAGTATCCAGTTCCTCCTCTCCACCGAGAAGGTTATATCGGTCCCTTCCCTGGATGTCACTCGAACATCCCTTGCCTTCTGGAACTTCCTCCCGAACTTCCGTATGTTTTTCGCTATCTTCTCGTAGTCGGCGAAGAGACCCCCTTTTTCAAGCATCTGCATTGTCAATCCGGGCATCGTCGCGATCCTCGCCCCTCTCGCCAGTGCAGCCCTCGTGGCATTGGTATAGGTGATGGAATATGTTGTCGGGGCCATTATCACATCCGCGTGGATCATCGCATCTGCCACGAGGGTCGGCGGCTCATCCCCATGGTGTCCGGCCACCGGTATCTCCATCAGGATCGGATCGAGCTTCATGGACTCTCCCGCCTCGAAGAATGCCTGTGCGATCTCGAGGGTGTTCCGGTCGCAGAGGACCAGGACCCTGTCCGACCTTTTGGGTGAGAGACAGTTCTTCAATGTCATTTCGGCTTTCTTGACCTTGTCCATTGCCCAATCTCCTCCATCTGGGCGGGATGCACAGGCAAAGGCCTGACGGGAGGCCCAACAGATTAGACTTTTGGGGTACCTGCCAAGAGGTACGATTACCAAAGGGACTTACACCCTATGCATCCCATGTTTTAAAAAACGGGAAGTATATCAAATTTTGCATGGCAGTTGTGGATTACCAACCTCTGTTCTGGAGCTGTTTCTCCTGGGGAATATCCGCAACGTTGATCCCGGACATCGGGTCCCCGATTCCCTTGGAGACCTTGGCGAGGGTGCCCGGATCGTCGTAATGGGTAACAGCCTCGACGATGGCCTTGGCCATGAACTCCGGCTTCTTCGATTTGAATATCCCGGAACCGACGAAAACACCGTCAGATCCAAGCTGCATCATCAATCCCGCATCGGCGGGTGTGGCTATCCCTCCCGCAGCGAAGTTGACGACCGGAAGCCTCTGCAACCGGGCCACCTCGACCACAAGTTCGTAGGGTGCCTCTATCTCACGGGCAACGGTGAAGAGCTCCTGGTCGGTCTTGCCCTTGAGCGACCTTATCGAACCCATTATCGCATGCTGGTGGCGGACAGCTTCGATGACGTCACCGGTCCCCGCCTCGCCCTTGGTGCGTATCATTGCTGCCCCCTCGTGTATCCTCCTCAGGGCTTCGCCCAGACTCCTTGCCCCGCACACGAAGGGGACCTTGAACTTGGCCTTCTCGATGTGGTAGTGGGGGTCTGCAGGAGTGAGGACCTCCGATTCATCGATCATATCCACACCCAGCGATTCCAGTATCTGCGCTTCCACGAAATGACCGATCCTTGCCTTGGCCATGACGGGAATTGATACGTTATCGATGATCTCCAGTATCTTGGTGGGATCGGCCATCCTTGCCACACCGCCCTGGGCCCTGATGTCAGCAGGCACCCGCTCCAGTGCCATCACAGCAACGGCTCCCGCTTCCTCCGCGATATGTGCCTGCTCGGCGTCGGTAACATCCATGACGACACCGCCCTTCTGCATCTTGGCAAATCCCCTTTTCAGCAGAACGGTGCCGTGTCTCATCTTCTCAAGATCCAGTTCCCTGGGCATGGTCTCACCTCGATTCGGGCCCCTCATACGATAAGCATTATTTGAACCTTGTCGGGGAGCACCGTTTTATAGATACCATACGTTCCATAACTATATGGCCTTTCCCTATTGCTCCAGATGCAAAGGCACGAGGGACCTCTGCGGTCTGGGCCGGTGTCCTCTCCTCGAGAGGGTCAAGGAGAGGATAAGACCCGTTCAGACAGTGGGAGATTCCATCGAAGGTCCGTCGCCTCCCTCGATCTTCGTTGGAAGGTACGGGTATCCGAGAATCACGGTGGGTCCCCTAACGACCCCCATCGATATCCCGCTTCCCGAAAGGCTTGAATCGGGTTCATTCCTCTTCACGAGATCCATAGAAGACGTGTACTCGATACGAACCTCGCTTGTTCGTGGGAAGCACAGGCTCGATGTCAGGACCTCCAGGGACCCCAGGGCAGCAGGGTCGGACCCTCTCTTCAAGGTCATCGACGATATTCCGGTCAGGGGTAGGAAGATACTCGACTCCGTCCGGGAGCTTGCACTTTCGGCAAGATCACTGGATACCGAACTGACCTTGTCCAGGTTCGGCGAGAGAGGGCTGGAACCTCCCAATGTGGATTCCATATCCATGCCGATGGGACCGTCCGTCAACTTCACCAGGGTGGAAGTTAACGAGAATCCGAGGGTGCCGAGACCCGTCGAGAAGATCTCGGGGGACACGGACATCAAGGCTTCCGATGCATCACTTGAGCTTTTCAGAAGCGGCATACCGCTCGAGCACCTGGTAAGACTTTTCAGCGTCGGTCTTCTGGGAGAGGGTAAGCGTAGAAGGCTGGTCCCCACCAGATGGACCATAACAGCTGTGGACGACATCATATCCAAGGAACTGAAGGAGGAGGTCCAGGTACTTCCGTCCATCGACACCCATATGCTCTTCTCCTCCGAGAGGTTCGGGAACCACTTCCTGGTAGCCCTGTATCCCGCTCCTTTCCGTTTCGAGATGCTGGAGCAGTGGCAGAACGATTCTCTTTGGGGTTACAGCCCGGTAATCACGGACAGCGAGGGACCGAGGGGAAGGAAGGATTATGCCGACAGTATCACAGGCGCCTATTATGCGGCGAGGCTCTCGGTCCTCAGATATCTCAAGAAGATAGGAAAAAATGCCGGATTCACCGTCCTGAGATGGATCACGGGAGAATACTGGGCGCCGCTTGGAGTATGGGTGATCAGGGAGACGGTCAGCAGCGCGATGGGGTCCAGCAGATACACGGCCGAAAGCCCGACGCTCTGGGTGAGCCCGGTCTCCGCGGGCGAGCGGTGAGCC
>JBLIRL010000096.1:0-10010 GCA_049472275.1 Thermoplasmatota archaeon
CCGACCAGCTCGACCCTGGGGACCGCTTCGTTCAGATAAGCCATGACATGGGACATGGGCAGCGTATGCGTGCAAGGGAGGGTAGCATCGATCCTCTCCCTAGGGACGATCCTGATCTCCCCGGGGGGGAGTCCCATATCGACCGCGTCGACGAGGAGGACCATCTCCGCCCCGCTCGATCTGATAGGTCTCGTATAGTTCTCGGGCATGACATCGGCGTCGATCAGCTCTATGTCGAATCCGGCAGGTCTTTCACCGGCTTCCATTCTCTCCCTGAGAATATCTATCGTGAACGGACCCGCCATGTCGTCACCCCTCATCCGGGAGCCCACACCGACAACGAGGACCTTCGTCGCCCTCACTCCTTGGGGACCTTCTCCCAGTCTGCGAGGAACTTCTGGATACCGATATCAGTCAGCGGGTGCTTCACCATCTGCATCAGGACCTTGTATGGGATGGTCGCTATGTCCGCTCCGGCCTCGGCCGCCTCCAGGACATGAATGGGATTCCTGACGGAGGCGACGATTATCTCGGTTTCGATGCTGTAGTTCGCGAACATGAGGGCGATCCTCCTCACGAGCTCCATTCCGTATTCCGTTATGTCGTCGATCCTGCCGACGAAGGGCGACACATAGGTAGCCCCGGCCTTTGCGGCAAGAAGGGCCTGGTTCGCTGAGAAGACCAGTGTGACGTTCGTCTTGATATTTGCTACCTTGCACATCTTGGTTGCCTTCAGCCCTTCGGCAGTCATCGGTAACTTGATGACGATGTTGGGATGGATCTTCGCGAGGACCTTCGCCTCCTCGAACATTGTGTCCGCCTTCTCGGTCACGGTCTCGGCCGAGATGGGTCCGTCCACGATATCGCAGATCTCCTTTACGACGTCCTCGAACTTCCTTCCTTCCTTCGCTATGAGCGACGGGTTCGTCGTCACACCGTCTATCACACCAAGATCGTTGGCCTCCCTGATATGGTCGATATTTGCCGTGTCCAGGAATATCTTCATCATCTCACCTCTTCATCGAAACCGCTGTTTTCACGTTCTCAACAAGATTCTCGACCGTGAGCCCGTATGCCTCCATCAGTTCCTCGGATTCCCCCGATTCACCGAAGACGTCCGGGATCCCCACCCTCCGCTGGGGGACCGGTTCGTAATCCGCCAGGACCTCGGCAACCGCGGAGCCCATGCCGACTATCATATTGTGCTCCTCGGCCGTAACGATAGCCCCCGTCTCCCTGGCCGCGTCGATGATCATGTTCTTGTCGATGGGCTTGATGGTGGACATGTTCTCGACCCTGGCGGAGATCCCCTTCCTCTTGAGCAGCTCTGCGGCCTCGATCGCTTTCGCCACCATCAGACCGACTGCGATGATCGTCACGTCGTCCCCGTCCCTGAGGCGGTTCGCCTTTCCTATCTGGAAATCGTAGTTCTCATCGTAGATGAGGGGAGTATCGGTCCTTCCCGTCCTTATGTAGCAGGGACCTGGGGTCTCGGCGACCTTAAGGACCGCCTTCTTCGTCTCCCAGTAATCCGCCGGGGCTATCACAACCATGTGTGGGAGCACCCTCATCAGGGCAAGGTCCTCGTGCATCTGATGGGACGCACCGTCCCCGCCCACTGTTATCCCGGCGTGGGTCGCGACGATCTTGACGTTGAGCTTCGGGTACGCTATCGACTGCCTGATCTGGTCATAAGCCCTGCCCGTTGCGAACATTGCGAACGTCGACGCGAAGACTATCTTTCCGGTGGCCGCGAGACCCGCGGATATCCCCATCATGTTCTGCTCGGCGACCCCTACATTGAAGAACCTCTCGGGGAACGCCTTGTCGAACATCGCGGTGGTGGTGGATCCGGAAAGGTCAGCGTTGAGCGCAACGACCTGATGGTACTTCTCACCGAGCTCCACAAGCGCCTCTCCGAATCCCGGTCTCATGTTCTTGAGCTTCCAATCCATCAGGCATCACCTCCGAGTTCCCTGAGACCGAGCTCCAGTTCCTCCTTGGTCGGGGCCTTGCCGTGGAACTTGAGGGACCCCTCCATGAAGGAAACCCCCTTCCCCTTGATGGTGTTGGCGATGATGATGGTGGGTTTACCCTTGTAGGTCTCCGCCTCGTGGAAGGCCCGGAGCAGTTCCTTGAAATCGTGGCCGTTCACCTCAACGACGTGCCATCCGAAGGCCTTGAACTTCGAAAATGCCGGCTCCAGCGACATGATCTTCTCTGTGGGGCCGTCGATCTGTAGCTGGTTGCGGTCCAGGATGGCGCAGAGATTGTCCACCTTGTAATGAGTGGCTGCCATCGCCGCCTCCCAAAGCTGCCCCTCCTGGGATTCCCCGTCCCCCAGAATGCAATAGACCCTGTAGTCCTTTCGGTCCAATCTTGCACCGAGGGCCATCCCAATGGCGATGGAGAGCCCCTGGCCCAGTGAACCCGTGGACATGTCGATCCCCGGCGTCTTGTTCATGCTAGGGTGCCCCTGAAGCCTGCTTCCGAGCTTCCTGAGGGTCAGGAGCTCTTCCTTCTCGAAGTATCCCGAAAGGGCGAGGACGGTATACAGACCGGGCGCCCCGTGGCCCTTTGACAGGACGAACCTGTCGCGGTCCTCCCATAGCGGATTCTCCGGATCGTGTCTCATAACCTTGAAGTAGAGGGATGTGAGGACCTCCACCATTGACAGCGAACCTCCGGGGTGGCCCGATCCTGCCTCGAAGGTGCTCTTGAGGATCCACCTCCGGGCTTCCAGGGCGAAAGCTCTGAGTTCGTCCAATGAGGAATCTATATCATGCCAGTAATCTATCCTTTCCAGCGGCAACAGAACCATCTCCATACAGGAACCAAACAAACGATCCGGGGGGCATTTGGGGTAATGGGAAATGGATAATTAAGATTGTCCCAACATCGGACTAGGGACCGCTCTCCCAGGGGTCCCGTCCATTCTGCAGGACCGACAATAAAACCTTTGTAACTTCATCACCTTCGAGGGCCTCCGGGACCGCATCGACGAAGCTTGATCCGTGGGATATGCTCTCCCATTCCCCGAGGACCAGGGGCAGAGCCCTCACTTCGTCCCTCCTCAGGACCACGAAGCTTCTCCCTGACTTCCCGTCGATCCTCACCCCATCTCCCCATTTCCTCTTGAAATCACCGAGCCTGGGATTGTCCACGGGGGGTCCGCGGTGTATGTACTCATCCTCCAGGACCGATGGTATCGTCCTCACGAGGACGAGTATCCCGGGGGATCGGGTGTCTCCGTGGTGCACAAATCTGGCTTTCAAGTATCCCTGGTCCGGAAGTGATCCGGAGGGGAAATGGAGCAGGAAACGGGCGGTGACCTCGTCGAAACCCGATCTCCGGAGCCCCTCGGTGAGCTTGCGTAGCGATCTCCTGAGCTGAGTAATGACGACACCGGGATCTCCCGCCGGAAGATCGAGCTCCAGGAGGACCCCCTGCAGTTCCGCGGGTTCGGAAGCGTCCGTCCCCTGCTTGAGGGGACGTTTGGCGAAGGGATGGAAGAAATCGATGCTCGGACTGCTCGTCAAGGCCCTGGAAGCCCTTCTCATGTATGAGAGGGTCTGAGAGGATACCGGGGCAGCGACGTTCCTTCTCGGGTCGACGGGATCAACGATTATCAATGGATCGGTGGAGAACATCGTCACATACCGGTCCGGTTCCATGGGCTTCTCCTCTGCGAGACCGCCCCTGTCGAAAAGTACGATGCCGGCCTCTCCTCCGGCACTCGGATTAAGGTCGATCTCCTCGCATCCGCCGGGGGAAGGCCTGTCGATCGGGATCTTCGAGAGATATTCGATGACGCCCTCGAGGGTCCCGAACCGAAGGATCAGGAGCTCGGTCAGATAACCGCTGCATCCCTGGACAGTATCCTCCGCACCGTAGGCGCCGATACCCTTCAGGAAGGATTTCAGGAGCAGGACCTCCACCCTCTGAGCGTCGTTAATGCGGGAATTCACATACCGGGTATGGTAGGGCGTTCTGTCCACGGCGGTCCTCACGGGAGCTCCCCTGACGATCGATATGCAAGGTACGACATCGCAGCTGGTATCTTGGAACCTGCCGGTCACGTATGGGTGCTGGGTATACTTCTCCCTGGGATCTTCAAGCACCTCCATGCCTATCCTGAGACCCATGGTTTCCAGGGTGTCGTGGTCCGTGTCGGGAGGAAAGACGAGGAACACGTCGATATCGGGATTTGCTGTCATGGTGCCCTTCGCTACGGAGCCAGCCAGCACCGGCTCGACGTCCTCGAGGCCGTTCTCCCCGAGCACCTCAGCGATCCTTTCCAGCAGGTCCCCGGTGATACGTCCGATCCGGTCCTTCTCCGAACTGGAGGGAGAGACGGCACCGAGGACCCTCTCCCGTATCTCAGACGGAAGCTTCCAGTCGACCGGGGACCCCTTGCACATCGGAAATCGAATGTTATATGAACTATTAAACCATGCTTTGCCCGGGTGAGTTCCAGTATGGTCGATATCGCACAGATCGACGCGGGTCCCTTCGATTCGAACATATTCCTGATCAGGGAGGAAGGGACCAATGTCCTCATCGACACCGGGTCGGGCTTCTACAACAAGGCTGTTGAGGAATCCATCAGAAGGGAGCTGTCCGGGGCCAGAATGGATGCGATAGTGCTGACCCATGAGCATTTCGACCACAGCGGAGGTGCCGCTCACCTGATGAGGACATTCGATGCGCCCCTCTACGGATCGCCCGAGTGCGCCAGGGCAATGAGGGAAGCCGACCCGAACCTGACAGGGAGCTTCCTGTTCGGGGCGAACATGGAGCCGCTGATGGACATCGTCGAGATAGCAGACGGCCTGGAGATCGGTGGTCTATCCTTCGATGTCCATTCGACACCGGGACATGCTCCTGGCCTGGTATGCCTGATCGAGAGGTCCGGGAGACATCTGTTCTGCGGTGATCTCGTTTTCTGCGACGGCGGCGTCGGAAGATGGGACCTTCCCGGGGGTGATCTGGAACTGCTCCGCCGCTCCATCGACAGGTCGCTCAAGTGGGAGGTCCGCTCTCTGTATCCCGGTCATGGAAGGATAGAAACGAGGAACCCCGGGTACCAGATGGAGCTTGCAAGGAACATGCTGAACATGTTCTGATATCATCCGAAGACCATGAAGGCGACCGCAAGGATCATACCGATAACCAGTGATATCCAGAAAAGAATCATGCCCACCGTGAATATCTGGCTGAGACGGGCGGCCCTTCGGGGGTCCGCCAGCAGTTTTCTCATGAAGGGGTCTTCGGGGGGCCTTCCCCATGTGTCGCGGGTCCGATGACTCCTTCTTTGGGCCATGGACGTTCAAAACCTATCCGGTAATTATGTATTGTCTACGATGAATATCTAGTGGAAAGAAAGGGAAACATTTATCATCCCTTCTGGATTACATAGATATACCCTTCGTATAGGGAGTACACGATCATGGCGACCAAGAACGGCTCATCGGAAAGGAACACAGTGGCGGAACTCCGCCGCTGGCTGAAGGGGAAGGGCATCTCTTCCACAGCGGATGTGAAAGTTCCCAAGAAGATGATGGACCAGGTGATCGGCCAGAAGGAGGGTGTCGAGGTCGCCAAGAAGGCCGCGGAACAGAGACGCCATCTCCTCCTCATAGGCGATCCCGGAACCGGAAAGTCCATGATAGCGAGTTCCATGACCGAATACCTGCCGCCAGAGGAGCTTGAGGACACACTGGTCTATCCGAATCCGGAGGACCCGAACGAGCCCAGGATTAGGACCGTCCCCGCCAGCAAGGGCAGGGAGATAGTCAAGGCACAGAAGGCGCAGGCGCAGGTCAGGAAGGAGAAGAAGAACTCCTGGAAGTTCCTGATAATCGGGGCCATCATGGTCATAACGTTCGTATATTTCCTCTACGAGAGGGACATAATGATCCTGATAATCGGGTCCATGATAGCAATAGGGATCTATTTCTTCTCCAGGTTCATCTCGATGTCCAAGAAGGAGGACGAGCTGATACCGAAGCTTCTATCGGGCCACGATAGGAACTCCAAGGCACCGTTCATCGATGCCACCGGGGCCCATTCGGGAGCACTGCTGGGCGATGTGAAGCACGATCCCTTCCAGTCGGGAGGGCTGGAGACCCCGCCCCACGAGAGGGTCGAGGTAGGTGCGATACACAAGGCTCACAAGGGCGTCCTGTTCATAGACGAGATCAATCTGCTGAGACCGGAATCTCAGCAGGCCCTTCTGACGGCCATGCAGGAGAAGAAGTTCTCCATATTCGGACAGTCCGAGAGGTCCGCCGGAGCGATGGTTAAGACCGAACCGGTCCCCTGCGATTTCATCCTGGTCGCCGCGGGCAACCTGGATTCTGTCTACGGTAGGCAGGGTCCCGACGGTGAGAGGTACGGCGGGATGCATCCGGCGCTGAGGTCCAGGATCAGAGGTTACGGTTACGAGGTCTATGTGAACACGACCATGAAGGATACCGAGAGGAACCGGCTCAAGATCGTCCGCTTCATAGCCCAGGAGGTCAAGAAGGACGGCAAGATCCCCCATTTCGATTCCGGTGCGATATCCGAGGTTATAAGAGAAGCGCAGAGACGCGCCGGGGTCAGGGGGCAGCTGTCGCTGCGGTTCAGGGAACTGGGAGGACTGGTCAGGGCTGCCGGCGACCTTGCCAGGGAGAAGACCCACAAGATAGTGACCGCCAATGACGTCCAGACCGGAAAGGTCCTTTCGAGGTCTCTCGAGCAGCAGGTGGTCGACCATCAGATCAAGAAGCGCAAGGAGTACACCGCCATCACCACGAAGGGATTCTTGGTGGGCATGGTCAACGGGCTGGCCGTCATGCAGGGAGACCAGAGCCTCTCGGAAATGTCGGGCATCGTCGCAAGGGTTGCCGCCGAGGTTACTCCGGCATCCTCGAAGGAAGAGGGGAGGATAATCGCGACAGGGAGCCTCGGCGATATCGCCAAAGAATCCGTCCAGAACGTATCCGCTCTCATCAAGAAGATCACTGGAAAGAACATCTCGGATTACGACCTGCACATCCAGTTCGTGGACACACACGGAGTGGAGGGCGATTCGGCATCGATATCCATCGCAACGGCGATCATTTCAGCCCTCGAGGATGTCCCGGTGGACATGGGCCTTGCGATGACCGGGTCGCTATCCGTTCGCGGAGAGGTCCTTCCCGTCGGAGGCGTGACCGCCAAGATAGAGGCGGCGGCAAAGGTCGGCATCAAGAGGGTTCTGATACCCAAGGCGAACATCAAGGACGTCATACTCGAGGACAGGTTCGAGGACAAGGTGGAGGTCATACCGGTGTCCACTTTCAAGGAGGTGCTGAAATACGCACTTCGCTCGGATATCAAGAAGGACACCCTTTTCACCAGGCTCTCGAGCATATTCCGGGACGGAGACACTCTTAAGATAGGGAAGAAGGGCCCTCAGACGGCCTGAAGGCGGCCCGGGGTGCATTCAGCTCGTTCACTATCCGGTATTATCCATTCGGATAATCATTCCGAACGGTGATGCCAAAGGTTATTCATGAGGATATCTCAATGTACATTGAACATAGTGCCCCGCAACATTGCAGAGCATTTCGAGGGTCGAGTTTATATAAGAGAAATCGTTAAAGGATTTCCACTTTGGCGGCCCTTAAAACCGCCGAGTTGACCCTATGGGTCATCCACGAAATAGCTATATAACAAAAGCCTATTGGGGCTAAAGCCAGCTAGTACCTGGTATATTTGGACGTGAATTCGGAGGACATCTGATGTCAAGCATGGCGCGAAGCAAGGTGATGGGCGTTCTTGTGATGCTCACTTTGGCCCTCGCGGGTCTGTTGTTTATACCCGCGGGCGCTTCGGCAGAGGGAATGGCTAACCTGAAAGTTGTCGTGAGGGACAACCTTCTCGGTACGATCGATGACGCAATGGTTTACTGTGTGAACGTCCACACCGGTGCTAGGTACGACCTGGACTGGGACGCGGGCGACCTCCGCTACGAGGCGGATGTCATACCCGGTTCATACCAGATCTACGCTTCGGCGGAAGGATTTGCCCCGCAGCCCTCGCCCAAGATGGTCTACAAACTGACACCGGACAATGATGACAATGTTCAGCAGATAAGGTTGAACATCATCGGAACGGACGCGATGGCACGGGTCCATGTGACCTACAACGGAGATGACGTGGAGGACGCCAAAGTGCACCTGTTCGGTGCGGGCGGCATCCACCTGATGGAGCCCACGACCCCCAAGGGATATGCCAACATCTCGGCGCCCGAGGGAGAGGCCCTTCACATGCTCGTCATGTCCAAGGGAAAGATCACCTACAGTGACTCCTTCACATTGATCGGGACCATGGATATCGAGGTGATGCTCTCGGCGAGACCGGCGGTCCCCGAGAACTCCTATCTTGTGATCGGTCTCGTGATGAACGGCTCTGTCAACATACCCGGGATCGACGTAACCATCTGGGACCAGAACAATGGCCACATGGTGCCTGTGAGCAGGGACTTCGAGGGCGCAATATCCCTTCCCCTGTATCCCTCGATCTTCGATATCGTGATAGAGGCCGAAGGGTACGAGCCTCTCCTTGTCGAGGACATCGACCTCGAGAGCTCCACCTACTACTCACCACCGGGAGAGACCTTCCAGATGGATAAGATCAACGAGATGGAGAGCAAGGTCACGACCGTGAACCTCGCCTCTGATATCGTGAACCCGTTGTTCTCAACCGTCTGGACCCTCGACGGGAACTCGAGGCTCTTCGGGACGCTCAACGATTTCGGGACACCCAGGATGCAGATAGCCGGGACGCCCTTCTCGACCGATTGGCTCACCGTGGACGGGGACGAGGAGAACGACACGAGGATGGAGATAAAGAAGGCCGGTCCGGTCTATCTTACGACGGAGAGCTTCATCAAGGTCAACTCCGAGTACTACACCGCCAACGATGACGACTACATGGTGGAGGTGAGCGGGCTTACAGGACCTTCCAAGAACCCTGGCGTGAATCCGGTCGTCACGATGACGGCCCCCTACAGCTCCGATATCGACATCGACGTCGGCAAGGACGATATCAGGGTGGAGATCTTCGCCATACTCGAGGGTGAGGTCGTTGAGGTGATCCTCCCCGCAGAGTACGAGATCCTCGGAAACTTCGGTGAGAAGGCTGAGTTCATCGATGACAACACGTCGAGGCTCAGGGTATACGAACCCCTCGAGTTCAATGCGAAGGTCGAGGAGGCCCCGGAAGCGGCCCTGAGGTTCATAAACTCCTACGATTTCTACAGGGTGGAACCGAAGAAGTACATCGTGAAGCTTGACGAGAACATCACGCTCACGGCAAAGGACTCCGTCGACCCCGTGGGAGACATAGCCAAGTACATGTGGGGCAACCTCCCGGACAACATCCAGGTCTGGGATGAGGATTCGGAGACCTTCGTTGCAAAGGCGGAAATGGACCTCACCGAGATGGAGGATATCACATTCCGGTTCACCGCTCACAAGAACGGATACCACAACGTCACCATCCAGGTGCAGGACTCATCAATGCTCAAGTCAAACACTGACTGGATCCTTCTGATGCCCGACGGTCAGGCCCCTACGATCGAATCGTACACCCTGACCTTCAAGGACAGCGGAGACAATGTCACCATGGAAGGGGAGAAATACATAGCCGACGAGGACATGGAGATCGTTTTCAACGCCTCCACAGCGGATGACGGTGAGGGGGAGATCGTTGACTGGGTATGGACCTTCTCGGACGAATCAAAGTCCCTCAACGACGATGTTGTCGAGCACGCCTTCGCGGATCCTGGTGAATACAACATCACCCTCAGGATCGTGGATGCCGTCGGCAACGAGATCGAGCTCCTGAACTCCTCAACCATCGTGATGGTGGCTGCGCATCGCTGCATGACAGACCATGCAGTCCGCATGAAAGTTAGGGCAGCCCTCCCGGCCTCGTCAACTTTCGTCGACGTGATCTCTAAATGTTTGAATCCTGGT
>JBLIRL010000097.1:0-9941 GCA_049472275.1 Thermoplasmatota archaeon
CATCCGAGCTTTTCCCTGAGAAGGTACACATGCTTCAGTGCGCTCATGCAGCCTATCCTGCAGCACCATGTGCATGCTGTCTCATCCCTTGAGCCTGCACAAAGAATGAATGTGACGGACCCCGGTCTCTCCCCGCTGGAGGGAAGAACGACCTCCCCCTTAGTGGGTCCGGAGGAGCTAATCAATCTCTCCAGCTCCATTGTCGTTATGACGTCCGGGGACCGCGTGTATCCGTATTCGAACATACTTTCAGGGTCGAGGAGGTCGTATCCCGTTGCAACGACTATAGCCCCCACGTTGAGCTCCACTTCCTCATCCTTCTGGGAGAAGTCGATGGCCCCGGGTTCGCAGGCTTTGGCACACAGGGGTCCATCGCCGCATTTGCCGAACCTGAGCATCAGACAGTGGTCCGGATCGAGTGTTGCCTTCAGAGGGATCGCCTGCGGGAACGGGATGTATGCCGCACTTCGCTTGCCCATGTTCATGTTGAAATCGTCCGGGACGTGGCCCGCTATTCGGCAGGCCGTCGTGCAGTCATGGCAACCGGTGCATTTGTCAACGTCGACGTATCTCGCCTTCTTCTTGACCTTGACCTTGTAATTTCCGACGCTCCCATCGACCGCGACCACCTCGGAATAGGTCATAAGTTCTATGTTCGGGTGGTTCTTGGTCTCCATCATCTTGGGGGTCAGGATGCATGATGAGCAGTCCAACGTTGGGAAGGTCTTGTCGAGCTGAGCCATGCGGCCGCCGATCGTTGGTTCCTTCTCGACGAGGTACACCTTGTAGCCGTCATCTGCGATATCCAGAGCCGCCTGCATTCCGGCCACGCCACCCCCGATGACCAGTGCTTCCGGTGTGACAGGGGTCCTGGATTTTTCAAGGGGTTCCAGCAGGACGGCCTTGGCCACGGCGGCCTTCACAAGTGATTTTGCCTTCTTCGTCGCCTCATCGGGATCCTCATGCGCCCAGCTGCACTGCTCCCTGATATTGGTGATCTCCACGCTGTACGGGTTGATCCCGCCGTCCTCGGCGACCCCCCTGAAAGTGTGCTCGTGCATCCTCGGGGAGCAGCTCGCGACCACGACACCGTCTAGTCCGAACTCCTCTATCGAATCCTTGATGAGCTGGGCTCCCGGGTCGGAACACATGTACTTGTATTCCCTCGAGACGACCACACCATCGAGCCTGGAGGCGTAATCCGCCACGGCCTTCACGTCCACTTTGGAGGCGATGTTCACTCCGCAGTGGCAAACGAAAACACCGATCTTCTTCAAGCTTCCACCTCCTTGCCCTCTTCGAGGACCTTCTCCACCGGGCTCAGGTTGAGGTCCAATCCGAGATCTTCCACCTTCAGACCGAATGCCAACCCCATCAGCTGCGTGAGATAAAGGACGGGGACGCCGAGCTTCGCTCCCACGGTCTCACCCGCTTTTTTCTGTTTCGAATCGTACATCTTGTGGCACCACGGACAAGAGAGGGCCATTCCCGAGAAGCCCTGCTCCTGGATCGATTGAAGCTTCTGCCCAGTCTTGGTGAGGGATGTCTCAGGATGCACCGGAAGGAGGGGCCCTCCGCAGCAGTCAAGCTTCTCGGGATAATCATCGGCCTTGGCGCCCAGGGCTTCCAGTATCCTTTCCATCATCTGTGGATTCTCGGGATCCACCGGTCTTCCGATTTCGGAAGGCCTGAAGATATGGCACCCGTAATGGGTTGCGAAGTTGAGTTCCGATAGGGGCTTGACGACCTTATCCTTGATGGAATCGAGCCCAACGACGTTGTGAAGAAGATCGATAACGTGGAAAAGTCGGGAGGTTCCCTTGTATTCCAATCTCTCTCCGGAGAGCTTTAAGTTGATCCGCTCCTTCATCTTGTCATCGGAATCCAGTATCCTCTTTGTCTCGCTCAGTGCAAGGTGGCACATCGGGCAGGGTATCAGTATGTCCAGTCCTTCCCTCTCGCAGATTGCGAGGTTCCTGGCGGAAAGGGTCAGGGTGAGCATCTGGTTTATGCTCTTGAGCGGCTCCCCGCAGCAAGAGAAGCCCTCTAGGTCCACAACCTCGATCCCGAGAACGGGAAGCGAGGCTTTCAGGGAGACCTCGTAACCGTACTGTTCCGTGGGCATCAGACAACCGGGGTAAAGTGCGTATCTTGTCATCTTCACTCCTCACACCTTCTCTACAGCCACTGTCATGATCGTCTGCTGGAACTTCGCCGGGTCCGTTGGTCTGGAGCAGGGCGGCAGCCCCGCCTGCTCCCTCGTCTTCGTACCGCCTTCTCTGGTGGGAACCGCCTGGACTTCCTGGATGAGCCCGATCCCCATGGCGGATTGCAGCATGGCCGTGAAATCACCCGGGACCTGCTTTCCGCTTGCGACGGCCAGGTTCTTGAGAGTGAAGAGTATGTTAACAGGGGCGACCTTCTGCGGACATCTTTCCTTGCACTTGAAGCAGCTCATGCAGGTCCAGATTATATCGGAGTTGACCATCTCATCGATGAGGCCTCTCTTCAGCAGAGCGGCTATCTTGTGCGGCTCCAGTTCCAGCAGTTTATGCGCTTCGCACCCGGAGGTGCATTTTGCACACTGGTAGCAGAAGTCGGAGACCTCCTCACGAAGCCTCTGGAGCCTCTCGTTGATCTCCTGCCTTTCAGCTGCCTGTGCCTCCGCCATGGAGGTCAGATCGGTTATGCTCATGGGATCCCCCTGTAGAATTTATGGATGAGTTTCAGTCGGGATGTGTCACATTTTCTGTTTGATGGCGTCGATGAGCTTGGGCAGGACCTGGTACAGGTCGCCCACTATGCCGTAGTCGGCGGATTTGAAGATCGGTGCGTCGGGGTCCTTGTTGATAGCAACGATCACACCGGAGTCCCTCATGCCCGCAACGTGCTGTATCTGTCCGGATATGCCGCAGGCGATGTACAACCTGGGTTTCACCTTGTGTCCGGAAAGACCGATCCAGTGGTCCTCAGACAGCCATTTAAGGTCGGCGGCGATGGGTCTCGAGCATCCTAGAGTGTTGCCGTTGATGACCTCGGCGAGCTCCCTTATGAGCCTGATGTCGTCGCTGCCCTTGAAGCCGCGTCCGCAGGATACGATCTTTTCCGCATCCTCGACATTGACCCCCTCCGACCTCATCTTCTGGACATCGACCACTTTTGATCCGTAGTCCTTCATCCCAATTTCCTTCTTGACGATCTCCCCCGTCCTCCCACCATCGGCAGGCAGTGGATCGAAGGCCTTTGCCGGGACCGTTATTATTCCCGGAAAGGAGCTGAACTGCTCGACGGCCACACCGTTCCCGCTGTAGACTCCCCTTTCAGCAACGATGTTGTCGCCTTCGAGATATATCTTTGTTGCATCCGAGATGCTGCCCGCGTCCATCTTGGCGGCGAGGCGGGGAGCAAGCTCCTTTCCATCCTTCGTGGAGGCGACCATGACCAGGTCCGGGTTCTCCTCTTTGATCACTGCCATCAGGATATCCGCAGACTCCTCGGCCTTGAAGTTCTGCATCGAAAGTCCCGAAAGGATGACCTTGTCCGCCCCTCTGTGGATATATTCCTGGGCCTGTGCCTCGGCGTCTGTTCCGATCAGCACAGCCACGACCTTCTGTCCTCTCTTGTCTGCCAGTTCCCTGGCCTTTGAGAGCAGCTCGAATCCGTTCTTCTTTACATCCGAGAAAACCAACATCATGATATCACCCCAGAAGGCCCTCCTTTGAAAGTTTTTCCGCGAGTTCGTTCACTGCCTCATCCAGATCGTCCTTGAAGATGATGTTCTTGCGCTCCATCTTGATCCCTTTGAGGTCTTTCTCGATTACCTTCGCCCCTTCACCCTCCATTCCGAGGTCGGCCACCGACCAATCATGAATGGGCTTGCTTGCCGATCCAAGGATCTGCATCAGGCTCGGGAGCCTGGGTTCATTGATCTCCTTGGTGACCGATATCACGGCAGGATAGGTCGATTCGGTGACGACCATCCGGTCACCCATGTTCCTCTGCGCCTTCACGTTCCCGGCCTCGGCCTCGATCTTGAAAGCATACGTCAACTGAGGCCAGTCCAGGAAACCGGCTATCCTCGGTCCGACCTGTCCCGAGAACATGTCGATCGACGCTTCCCCGCACATGACCAGGTTGACATCGCCCAGTTTCTCAATTCCCTTTGACAGGAGCTTCGACACCATGTGGTAATCCGCCCCGTCCGGTCTCGGAATGAGGACCCCCTCGTCCGCTCCCATGGCCAGGAGCTCCTTGATCTTCTCCTTCGCATCTGGGGGGCCGACGGTCATTATTGTGATCTTCCCTCCCAATTTCTCCTTTATCCTGATGGCTTCCTCCACAGCGTTCTTGTCGATGTCGCTGATCTTCTTGGGGATGCCCTCCAGGACAGGTCTGTTCGTCGAGGGATTGATCTTTATCTCCCCCACATCGACGACCTGCTTCGCACACACAACGATGTTCATTTTCATCTCTCCTCTGGATCCTGACCTACCTCATTTTCTTCTTCTCTATCTCTTGCTCTCGCAACTGCTTACGTTTGATCTTACCTGATTGTGTCTTTGGTAATTGATTGACAAACTCGATCTCCCTCGGATACTTGTAGGGAGCGGCGTTCTCCTTCATGAACCTCTGGATGTCCTTCCTGAGGTCTTCCGCGGGCTCCTCGCCCTCGTTCAGTATGAGGAAGGCCTTGACTATGACCCCTCTCATCTCGTCCGGGCTTGCCACCACGGCAGCTTCCATGACGGCGGGGTGTTCTATCAAAGTCGATTCGACCTCGAACGGTGAGACCCTGTATCCTGCCGTCATTATGAGGTCGTCACCCCTTGCCGAGAACCAGTAGTATCCGTCCTTGTCGATGAACAGGGTGTCACCGGTTAGGAACCAGTCGCCCTTGAAGCATTCGGCCGTCTTGTCGGATTTGTTCCAGTACTCTATGAAAAGACCCGGATCGTCCCTTCTTACAGCCAGAGTCCCGAGATCCCCCCTGGGGACCGGTATCCCATCGTCATCAACGACCGCGCATATGTGTCCCGGTTGCGGCCTCCCGCAGGATCCCGGCCGGATCTCCATTCCCGGTATGTTCGAGAGATAAACCATGCATTCCGTCATCCCTATGCCGTCGTAGATCTGGATCCCGAGCCTTCTCTTCCACTCGGAAATGACCTCGGGATTGAGGGGTTCCCCTGCACTGATGCAGTGTCTAAGGGTGGAGAGGTCGAACCTCTTCTCGAAGTCCTTCACAGTGAGGAACATCCTGTATCCGGTGGGTACGCATGCGAGGTTCGTTACCTGGTACTTTTCCAGGAGTCTGAACCACCTCTCGGGATCGAACCTCCCCTCGTACAGGAGAACCGACGCTCCGTTCCTCCATGCATAGATGAAGGCGTTCCCGAGAGGATAGATCCATGACAGCGCCCCGGTATGGGCTACTATGTCGTCCGGTTTGAATGCCTGCCAGTAGAAGGCATTGGGGTCGTTGCCTATGGCCCACCTGTGGGCATGGACGGCTCCCTTTGGCATACCCGTGGTCCCGCTTGTGTAGCAGAAGAAGGCCATGTCGTCCGGCCTCGTCCTCTCCACCTCAAGATATCTCGAGGCCTCGGCAAGGAGGTCGTGGAAGGAGAGCTGATCTCCCCTGGGTTCCCCGACCACCATGATGTGTCTCAGGGTGGGGCAGTTCGCCTTGATCTGCTCGACCTCAGCGACGTATTCCGGGGTTGTCACGCAGAGGACGGCATCGCTGTCGGTTATCCGGTATTCCACCTCCTTCGGTTTGAACATCACCGAGCTAGGAATGGGAACGGCACCTATCTTGACGCCCCCAAGAAAGATCATCTGGAACTCAGGTATGTTGGGCAGCCTTATCAGGAACCGGTCTCCCTTTCCAAGTCCCAGGTCCCTGAGGACATTCCCGAACTTGTTGGAAAGGGTCGACATCTCCCAGAAGGTGTACTTCCTCTCCTCGCCGTTCTCGTGCTCCCAGTAAAGGGCAACCTTGTTCTTCATGGAAGGATCGGAAAGATGCTTGTCCACGGCGTCGTATCCCATATTGAAGAATTCCGGAATGACCCAATTCCAGTTCTCGTATTCCTTCTCGTAGTTCAGATCCCCCATGTTTATCCCCACTGGTCAGATACGGACCATCATCTCAGAAGGCTCCCCGCGATAACCATCTTCATGACCTCAGAGGTCCCCTCGTATATGCCGGTGATCCTCGCGTCACGGTAAAGCCTCTCCACGGGGTATTCCTTGGTGTAACCATAGCCGCCATGGACCTGGATCGCCCGGTCCGCGCACCACGACGCCGTCTCCGCTGCAAACAGTTTTGCCATCGCGGCGTCCTTGCTGATCCTCTGCCCCTGGTCCTTGCTGTATGCGGCGTTTCTCACAAGCAGCCTGGATGCATCCACCTTTGTCGCCATCTCCGCGATCATCCACTGGATAGCCTGGAACTTGGCCAGGGGTTTCCCGAACTGCTGTCTCTGCATCGAATACTGGATGCTCTCGTCGAGGGCCGCCTGCGCGATCCCGACGGCCTGCGCCGCGATCCCTATCCTTCCTCCGTCAAGTGTTGCCAGGGCGATCTTGAAGCCCATTCCCTCCTTTCCTAGAAGGTTCTCCTTCGGGACCTCCATATCCTCGAAGACGAGCTCGGAAGTGAGGGAGGCATTGATCCCTATCTTATCGAAAATGCCACCCACGGAATAACCTTTGAAGTCCCGCTCCACGATGAAAGCGCTGATCCCCCTGGATCCCGCCTCCTTGTCCGTGACGGCGAAGACGATTATTATCCCCGCCTCGGGTCCGCTCGTGATGAAGGTCTTGGTCCCGTTGACGATAAAGTGATCCCCCTTCAGCTCGGCCGTTGTCTGCATCGCCCCGAGGTCGGAACCGGCGTTCGGTTCGGTTCCGCCGAAAGCACCGATCATCTCGCCGCGGGCGAGGATCGGCAGATATTTCTTCTTCTGCTCTTCGGTCCCATACTCCATGATAGGCCATGCTGTCAACGAATTGTGGACGGACGTTACAACCCCGGTCGAGGCGCAGGCCCTCGAGAGCTCCTCGATTATCACCGAATAGCTGACGGTATCGAGACCGGCTCCTCCGTATTCCTGGGGTATGATGGCTCCAAGTATGCCGAGCTCCGCCATCCGTTTCAGGGCGGCGTGAGGATATTCCTCCTTCTCATCGAGCTCCGCAGCCCTTGGTCTGACCTCCTTCTCGGCGAATTCCCTGACCATGTTCCTAATCATCTTCTGCTGTTCATTGAGTTCGAGAATCATGCAGAGGGCCAACGGGATTTCGAAAAATAAAGGTTTCTGTAGTACGGTGTTATATTATTAGGGCAGATCCTGCCCTCGGGTCCTGGCCTTTAAATATCCCGTGGAAGAAAGTAATAAATCGGACCACTTGATTCAAGTGAGCATCATGGCTTTTAAAAGGGGATACATCCAGGTCTATACTGGGAACGGCAAGGGAAAGACCACGGCCTCCCTCGGACTGGGACTCAGGGCGGTTGGGAACGGGTTAAGGGTAAGGATGGTCCAGTTCATGAAGGGCAGGAGATACAGTGAGATCGATGCAATAGAGGGTATCGACAATTTCACGATATCACAGCACGGAAGGGACGAGTTCGTATCGAAGGATGATCCCGAAAAGATCGATATCGAGCTTGCAAGGGAAGGGTTCGATACGGCAAGGAGAGTTCTCCTATCTGGGGAATTCGACCTTGTCATCCTTGACGAGATCAATGTGGCCGTGGATTACGGCCTGGTCGGTCTGGACGAGGTTCTCGACCTCATGCTTTCCAAACCCGAACATGTGGAGCTGGTAATGACCGGAAGGTATGCTCCCGACGCCGTGATCGATCGGGCCGATCTCGTTACCGAGATGTGCGAGGTAAAGCATTTCTATCAGAAAGGTGTGGAGGCCAGAAAAGGTATCGAGTACTGAACGCGGGGTGGAAAAATGTTCGATAAGGAAGACCTCAAAAAGATCGAAGCAAGAAGAAAGGAGTGGGAGACGAGCTGCTATGCCCCGCTCAAGGAGAGGATCCCCGAAAGGATGGATAGGTTCCAGAACCTCTCATGGACGGATATCGGGCCGCTCTACACGCCTGCGGATATCAAAGAGCTCGATTATCTTCGGGATATAGGTTTCCCGGGCGAGTACCCCTATCTGAGAGGGGTCCACTCCACGATGCATAGAGGCCGCCTCTGGACAATGAGGCAGTTCGCAGGTTTCGGCACTGCCGAGGAGACCAACGAGCGCTACAAGTACCTCCTGGCACACGGCGAGACCGGTCTCAGCGTCGCCTTCGATTATCCCACGCTCTATGGCTACGACACCGATCAACCACTATCAAGAGGAGAGTTCGGTAAATGCGGTGTGGCCATCTCCTCGTTGAAGGACATGGAGCTTCTCTTCAAGGACATCCCCGTGGACAGGATCACAACATCCATGACGATAAACGGTCCCGCACCCATCGTGTGGGCTTTCTACATAGCCAATGCCGACAACCAGGGGATCCCGAGGACGCAGATCGGCGGGACAATCCAGAACGACGTTCTCAAGGAGTACATCGCCCAGAAATCGTTCATCTTCCCTCCCGGGCCATCCATGAGATTGACAGTGGACACATTCGAGTTCGGCTTCAAGGAGGTCCCGAGATGGAACACCATCTCCATATCAGGATACCATATCAGGGAGGCCGGATCGACCGCCGTCCAGGAGCTGGCATTCACCCTCGCCGACGGTTTCGAGTACGTGAAGGCTGCAGTGGCCCGCGGCCTGGATATAGACGCCTTCGCTCCGAGGCTCAGCTTCTTCTTCAACGCCCACAACGATTTCTTCGAGGAGATAGCGAAGTACAGGGCCGCAAGGAGGATATGGGCGAAGGGAATGAAGGAGCTTGGTGCGAAGAAACCGAGATCGATGCTAATGAGGTTCCACACCCAGACGGCTGGTGTTTCCCTCACCGCCCAGCAGCCGGAGATAAACCTCATCAGGGTGGCTGTCCAGGCCCTCGCTGCCGTCCTTGGAGGGACCCAGTCGCTGCACACGAACTCAATGGACGAGGCCCTGGCGCTCCCGTCAGAGAAAGCCGTGAGGCTCGCTCTGAGGACCCAGCAGATAATCGCGGAGGAGACTGGCGTGACATCGACCGCCGATCCCCTTGGCGGTTCTTACTATCTCGAGTGGCTCACCGACAGGATGGAGGAGGAGACCATGAGGTACTTCGATAGGATCGAGAAGCTCGGAGGTGTGGTCCCGGCCATCGAGAAGGGTTTCTTCCAGAGGGAGATCGCCGAGGCATCCTACAGGCTCCAGCAGGAGATCGAGAGCGGGAATAGGACGATAGTGGGGGTGAACAAGTACCAGATGGACGATCCCGTGGAGATACCGATCCTGCAGATGGACGAGAAGGGAGAGGAGATACAGATCAACAGGCTCAAGAGGCTTCGCAGGGAAAGGGACCAGGGCAAGCTCGATCGGGCCCTTGAGGCCCTGAGAAAGGCCGCCAAGGGCGAGGAGAACACGATGCCCTTCATAATGGATTGCGTCCACGCCCACGGGACCCTTGGAGAGGTCTGCGGCGTTCTCAGAGAGGTCTTCGGCGAATACAAGGAGCCCGCAATTTTCTGATCAGGGGGTAACAAGATGGATAGAAAAATCAGGGTGCTCGTGGCAAAACCCGGCCTTGACGGACATGACAGAGGGGCCAAGGTTGTTGCCAGAGCTCTGAGGGATTCAGGAATGGAGGTCATCTACACCGGATTGCACCAGACACCCGATATGGTTGTCCAGACCGCGATCCAGGAGGATGTGGACGTCATAGGTCTGAGCATCCTATCCGGCGCCCAGATACCCCTGACCCGGGAGCTTTTCGAGCAGATGAGGAAAAACGGGATGGAGGACGTGATGGTGCTGGTGGGAGG
>JBLIRL010000098.1:0-9849 GCA_049472275.1 Thermoplasmatota archaeon
CTCTACTATGATCCATTCATCTGGATATTTCTGTTTCAATTCGTCGATGGTATCCACCTCCATCGTTACACCGGTTGTGTATCTTGTTTGAAGTGGTTATATATTTTTCCAGAGAGAGGGGGCCGCGCAAGTAAATCAATGTGAATTCTGACTCGAGCAGCAAAGTGCAAAGAAAGAAGGAATGACGGATCGTGAGATCTACCTGGAAGGGGGTATACCGGGAGCAAGTCCTATCGACAGAAAGTGAAGTATCTTACTGAGTCGATGGAATACTCATAGAGCAATACCTCATTAACAACCTTGTCAGAGAATTCTTTAAGTAGAGATCATGATGATATCATTCCGGAGGCGAATAGAAAAAGTGTTTCCCCAAATGGACGGATAAGGCATTGATATATTCCTGTGAAAAGCTGTCCCTCATCAAGACCACCCGAGCAGATTCTACTTATATCAAACAAGAAAGAATATATACTCTCATGCCAATAAAATTAGGAGGTGCAATATTTGTCAATAACCCTCGAAGAGATTAGGCATTATGCCCAGATAATAGATGGGAAAAAAGAAAATTCCCCACTTGGAACTTTACTATCCAAATTGGCCAAAAAAGAAAAAGGTGCGGATCCAGTGGCTGATATTAAAGAAGTCAGATCAGGGGCATAATATGTATCTCATTGATTCTAATGTATTTCTTCAAGTCCTTTTAAAAACTTCAGAAGAAAAAGAAGCAAAGAAATTTCTTGACCGCAACAAGGATCAGATATCAACTACTCTTTATAATCTAATGGAAGTTGCATCGGTACTTTCCAGGAAATACAAATGGAAAAAGAAGAAAATAACATCGGTACTTTCTACAATGCGTGATTCCATTTCCATACACACTCCTGATGAATATGATGCCTTAGAGGCTTATGAGATCACTTCCGAGATACTTACAACACCAATCGATACCTTGATGATCACCATTGCCAAGCGTAAGAAGTTAGCACTGGTCACGTATGACTCTGAATTATTAAGCCTCAATAAAAAATACTGCAAGATAGTATCCCCGTAACTGGTGGTCCATACCCGGAATTCTTCCTCTTACCCCCGTAATTGGAAAAATGCGATTTAAAAAATTATAATTATTTTAAACGCTTAAGGGTTTTTTAGAGATAATCCTGAAAAACTGTTCCAATTTTCCGACTTCCGCACCAAAGTGGAAAGGAAAGTGCACTCAATTTGCCCCTGGTATAGTGGAAAATTAAATGTGCAAATTCGGAAAGAAGCCCCCCTGCAGTCACAGCTTCGAGAACTCTTCGAGGTCCTTCGCAAGAAGGACACCGCTCCTTCTTTTCTGATTTCCCAATGTATCATACGGCTTCGGACCGTAATCGTGACCGGGGAAAACCACAAGCGAATCATCGAGCTTTTTTATCCTCTGCAGGGTGTCGAACATATCGGAAAGGCTTCCCCCTTCAAGATCACAGCGTCCGCAGTCATCTATGAACAGTGTGTCCCCGGTGATGAGGAACTCGTCCTCGACGATAATGCAGAGACCTCCAGGTGTGTGTCCCGGGGCCCCCATGAACTTCATGGACAAACATCCCAAGGAGATTTCGTCCCCGTCCCAAACGGATATGTCCACATCCTCGGAGAGGGACTCTCCGTCCTTCTTCGAGGCCACCAGCTTCGCCCCCGTCTCCTTCATCACAGTTTTATTTGCAGCTGTGTGATCCCCGTGATGATGCGTATTGATGACGTATTTCAGATCGAGTCCCTCGTCCCCAACGATACCGAGAGCCCCCCTTGCATCGAATCCCGGGTCCACCAGTGCGGCTTCGAGGGTTTCCCTGTCGTGTATGAGGTAGCTGAAATTGTCACCGCCTACCCTGATCTGCCTGACGACCATGAACTATCACCCGTGACCGGACAAAGTGATCGGAGATAGAAATCATCTTCGCCGAAAGGAGGTCCTTCAAATAGTTGCTTTCTCTTTTGGATGCGTGGACCCTGGAAGCCCGGAACTCACCTTCAGGAAGAAACGAGCACTGCGATCAGGATTGACCGGTGGGATCCTCGGAGCCCTGACCGGACTGGTCCAGATCTCGGCAGGCGGCAACCTTCCTGCCCTGACGGGCAACAAAGAGGATACGTTCGTTCTGGGACTGATCACGATCATTATCTCAGCATTCGCCTCGTACTGCATCCATCGGGCGTCCAGGGAGACCTCGACGGACCTCAACAGGAGGATCGGGTGGTTTCTCGGCGCGTTGATACCGGGTGTTGCGGGTTTCACGACCGTGGGCATCATCTGGATCGTCCCGGGAGGGCTTTTCCTCGGGACCACTTTCCTGCTGGTTTTGGACCTTGTTGAAGAATTCGATAAGAAGGACATCAAGATCATATCCTGCATGCCCCGATGGAGGAGGGTTTCCGTCCTGACCGGGTTCATCGTTATCATGATACCGTTGATCTTCGGGAGCTTCCTTAGATCGACCGAACTTGCCTCCCTTGAGGGTGAAGAGGAGGACATCTCGGTCGAACCAATGGACCTGGTCGTCCGTGAGTCGGCGGAGGGGGTGATATCCCGGTCGGAGGTGACAGGGGTCCTGATCGTCCATGCTGTCATGCTGATAGGCGGGATAGCAACACTTGTGACCGGTCAGCTCGGAGCAAGGACATTGACCATCGGTTTCGCGGTCCTGATCCTTGTCGCTCTTGTATTTTTTTTCCTGTTCCTTCCGAACATCATGTTCGTCGGTGGCGCGGATTTCACCCAGTTCCAGACAGACCACTTCAGGGCCCTTTCAGGCGGCTGGTTCATGGCAATGTTCGGCTCTCTATTGATATTGGCCACACACTTCATTGACAGAGGCGCCGACAACGGGAAACATGGACAAACCTAGCTATCTTATTAGGGAGAGCTTTTATAGCCGATTCATTCATCCATCCCTATATATTGGGGGTTCACACATGTATAAGAAATTTCTCCTAGTATCGGTCATTGTGGTATTGACCGCAGGAATCTTTCCGGTTGTAGCGGAAGCAGTGGAAGAGGTTCCATGGGGCCATCTGGTGGATTCCGGGTTCGATGCCGACAAGAAACCTGTAGATGTGGGCAAACCACCGAAGGATGATCCGGCCCCACCACCGCCGCAGTATACCCCTTGGGGAGTGGGCAGGATAGATGCGGACCTTGTCTGGAGCTCGTCAACCGGAGAGGGGGTCAAGGTCGCTGTCCTCGATACGGGCATCGACAATGACCATCCGGACCTAGATGTTGCAGGCGGGGTCAACTATGTTCCGCAGGGACGAAAACTGGACACGAAGAAGTGGGACGATGATAATGGTCATGGAACCCATGTTGCTGGAACTATCGCCGCTCTGAACAACGATCAGGGAGTGGTTGGCGTCGCTCCTGGTGTGAATATCTATGCCGTGAAGGTCCTCGATCGGACAGGGAGCGGCAGCCTGACCTGGATCATCAACGGTCTCAACTGGGCCATTGCCAATGACATGGACATCGTTTCCATGAGCCTGAGCACGGATTATGATTACGCGGACTTCAGGAACGCAATCCAGTCAGTCTACGACGCAGGGATAGTGATCATCGCAGCGGCCGGGAACGATGGAACCGTCGTTGACTATCCCGCAGCCTATTCCACCGTGGTCGCGGTCTCGGCAACGGACTCTGGCGATAACATCCCGTATTGGAGCAACAGAGGAAGCCAGATCGAGGTCGCCGCACCTGGTGTCTCCATCCCCTCCACCTGGAACGATGGAGGATACAAGACCATCAGCGGAACCTCGATGGCATGTCCGCATGTGACCGGGGTCGCAGCCCTTGTTATCGGTATCAGTGCTAGCTGGACCGTCGAAGGTATCAGATCCGCTCTTCACGATGCGGAAGACGTCAACATGGACGGGTGGGACATGTACTACGGGCACGGAATAGTCGATGCGGTGGCCGCAACCACCTGATGAACCTCCAACAACTCGCAAACACAAAATATCATTATCGACAATCACGTCGCATGGGAAATCTCAGGGATTGGCTGCAGCTCTTCCGCAGTCATACGAGCCCTCTCGAGATGATAATAGCCGTGACGGGGTCGGCACTTGCGGTGGGAACTATCTGGGACATCAAAGTACTTCTGTTCATGATCTTCGGATGGCTTTACCACAATGCAGGATACGGCCACAACTCCGCCGAGGATTACATTCAGGGGTACGACACTGAGGACCCCAACAAGGCACACCACCCCCTTCAGAGGGGAGCGATCGATCCCCGAACGGCTAGGTACGCCTGCATAGTGATGGTCGTGTTGACGTTCGTGTACGGGCTTTTCATATCCGGATGGGACCTTACGGCAATGGTCCTGCTGGCGATCATAACCATCGCAGGGGCCCTCTACAACGTCGCTGGTAAGAGAATGAAGGGTAAGTTCATACCCATCGCGGCCGCCCATTCCCTCCTGCTTCCCTTCGCTTTCTTCGGATCGGGGGGAAGCTTCGCGATCCTTGCGGAATATCCGTATTTCAGGGAGACAACAGGAGCTGTCATGATCATCGGGACCTCCTATCTGGTCCTGCAGATCATCTACCAGATCATGATCGAGGGAGACCTGAAGGACATCGATATGGACGAAGCATCCTTCCTCAGGAGCCTGGGTGCTAGAATAGACGGGGGGATATTTAGGGCATCCACGCTCGCCAGGGGATTCTCATACATGATCAAGGCCCTATCGATCGGAACCCTGTTCTGGGTCCTCTTCCTCGGAAGGGGTGGATTCCTCCCTTATACGGTCCTGTCCGGTCTGGCCGTTTTCATGCTGATAATTGATGATAAGCTCATGGGGGATAGACACTGGGACCACTCCGATACCCTTCGCTCTATGGCGGCCATGGAGGTGATCTCGACCTTCGCCCTGGTGACGGCCATAGCACCCCTCATAGACGGCATCTTCAATGCATCAGTGATCATGGTCCTGAGCATAGGCTATTTCATCGTACTGAACAGGTATCTTTGGGGAACCTATCTCAGACCACGGGTCTAGGATGGTGACATCTGATCGATCTCAACATCGCAAACGTTCTGCACCCTTGTCGCAAGACCGAGGTATTTGAGGATGCCCCGGGCAGCATTCTTGCCTGCCCCCATGGCAAGTATCACGGTCGCGGACCCGGTGACGATATCACCGCCGGCGAAAACTCCCGGAACGGATGTCATCTGATCATCGTCGACCTCAATGTAACCCCAGTCGTTCAGCTTGAGACCTGGCGTTGTCTGGCCGATTATCGGATTGGACGATGTACCTACGGCTATCACGACGGTATCGCAGTCCATCACGTACTCGGATCCTTGAATGGGGACCGGCCTCCTCCTTCCTGATGCATCCGGCTCGCCAAGCTCCATCTTCTGGAGCTTGAGGCCTGTTACCCATCCGTCCTCTCCCAGGATCTCGATGGGATTGGAAAGGAAGTGGAATTCAACCCCTTCCTGCTCGGCGTGATGCACCTCCTCGACCCTGGCGGGTGCCTCCTCACGAGATCGCCTGTAGACGATCATGGATTTTTCGGCACCCAGCCTGACAGCCGTTCTGACGCAGTCCATGGCAACGTTGCCCGCGCCTATGACCGCCACCTTATTTCCGCACCCCATAGGTGTGTAGCACTCCCCGATCCCCGGCGGATTCATGAGATTGACCCTGGTGAGGAACTCGTTGGCCGATTGGACACCGTTGAAACCCTCGCCGGTAAGATTCAGGAACTTCGGCAGACCCGCACCCGTTCCAACGAAGACCGCATCGAAGCCCATCTCGTTCATCATCATCGGGATCGTGAATATTCGACCAATGGCGTGGTTCGCGACGAACTTGACCCCGATCTTTCTGACCTTGGAAAGTTCCACATCGATGACATCCTTTGGAAGACGGAAAGATGGTATGCCGTACTTCAGGACACCACCGAATGTATGGAGCGCCTCGAAAACGGTGACCCCCACTCCTGCAAGTGCCAGGTCCATGGCGCATGCGAGGCCCGCCGGACCGGAACCGATGATGGCGACCTCCTTCGCAGGCTTCACCTTCGGAGCTTCCTCCCTTACGCAAATGTTCTCGCGAACGGCCCAGTTACCAACGAACCTCTCAAGCTTTCCTATCGATATCGGATCGTGTTTGATGCCCAGAACGCACTTCGACTCGCACTGTACCTCCTGCGGACATACCCTTCCGCATACGGCAGGTATGGGATTCTGGTCCGTTAGGATGGTATAGGCCATCTCGAGCTCGTTGTCGGCGATGGCCTTGATGAAACCTGGTATGTCGATGGACACGGGACATCCCTTGACACACATGGGATTCTTGCACTGAAGACACCTGGATGCTTCCTTCCTGGCCATTTCCAGGGTGTATCCGATGACCACATCATCGAAGTTCTTGATCCTTTCCTTCGGGTCCTGTTCCGGACAGGGCACTCTCGGTTCGAACGGCATCACTGACCCTCCTCGAACTTCTTTCTTGCCCGGCATTCCCTGTCGAAACACTCCTGGGCGTGGCATTCCTCCTTGGTGAACCTCCTCTGCCTGAGCATGAGCTCGTCCCAGTCCACCTGATGGGCATCGAAATCCGGACCATCCACACAGGCGAACTTGACCTCGCCGCCCACCGTCACCCTGCAGGAGCCGCACATACCGATCCCGTCAACCATTATCGTATTGAGGGAAACAATGGTTTTAACGTTGTACTTCCTGGTCACGTCCGCGCATGCCTTCATCATGACGAGCGGGCCGATCGCAACCACCTCGACTATGTCAGGGTTCCTCTTCAGGACATCGTCAAGTACCGTCGTGACGAAACCCTTCGTCCCGAAACTACCATCATCGGTCGCAATATGGAACTCGTCGGAATATTTCATGAACCTGTCCGACCAGAATATCAGGTTCTGGTTCCTGAATCCCATTATGGATATGGTGTGGTTTCCCGTTTCCTTGTACTTCCGAAGCTGGGGGAATACCGGCGCGACTCCCAGGCCACCGCCGACCAGCACGACCCTTCCATCCTTTTTATCGATGTGGCTGGGTACACCCAGAGGACCGAGGAGGTCCAGGATGTAATCTCCTTCCCTCAGGTCCATCATCTCGTTCGATGAGCGGCCGACGGCCTGTATGACGAGGATAATCGTCCCCTTCTCGGTATCGTAATCGGCGATCGTCAGGGGTATCCTTTCCCCGCCTTCCCTTATCCTCACCATCACGAACTGACCGGGTTCGGATGCCTTTGCAAGGTCCGGTGCGAGGATCTCCCAGAGGAATGTGACCGGCGAGAACTGTTCATGTCTTATGATCTGGAACATCTGGACTCCTCGATTTCATATTCTGTTCTTCGGTTGGTTACTCCCAAGCAGCAGGGGGCCCCCATCAGTGGATAGCATCAAATTATTTGAAGTTTAACATGTCACTTGCGCATCCCCTGCATCGCTGATATATGACCGTTTTCCGGGACAAAGGAACAACGAATGGTTCATTATCAATATTACATTAATGCCATATGAACAATTCCATATTGAATATTTGTATTGCATGGCCCTCTTTCGTTCGGAATGTGACCATGGACGAAGAACCAGACCGGGTGGTATTTTGAAAAACAAGCAGACAATAATGAATATTTGTTAATCCGTTCTCTGACGATATATATTTGAAATGATTTTTCACCATATTCATATATTTATTTCTGTAGAAATGACAGTACTTAATATGAAAAAAAATTGTAAAAACATACCTATCTGGCCTTGGTATTTGGACCTTCCATCAATAAAGCTAAAATATATATAATCATTCGCCGATATAACAGAATTATGGAAATAGCCATTTCTAAAGAGGAAAAAAGGGAGATTATCACCTCGGGAACGTTCCTGAAATGTTTCTGTCCACATTGCTCGAGAAGTCTCATCGATAATGACGAGCTGGTACTCACGATCAGGGAGAATGACGGCGAATCCGGAAACCTTCTTCTGAGTCCCTATCTCAATGTATTCAACCATAAATCGACCATAAGGATTCCCAGAAGGTCCGAGGCCAAAGATGTCAGCTGTCCGCATTGCAGCAAGACGCTGATAATCGACGACAGGGAATGCCACGACTGCGGTGCGCGGGTCATCAAGTTCGAGGTCGAGGCTGTATCGAGATTGATTGACTTCTTCATATGCGCCAGGCAGGGGTGCATCTGGCATGGTTTAAGCCACGAGGACCTCGATGACATAATCCTGGAAGACAGCAGGGAATGGTAGTCCGCAGGCAGCATCCTTCATCCGTCATCATCATGATAATCGAGTAGTAGGGGGATCGATATCCCAGGGAGGGCAAACCGATGGAAGACAGGAAAGAATACGACGATGAGGAAACGACGAGGATCGTGGAGGAACATGGAACCGACGTCAAGAACCTGATCCCCATACTCCAGGATGTTCAGGAAATATACGGATACCTTCCATCCGCTGCGATCAGCACAATAGCGGAGGAACTCCACATATCCGAGGATGTGATATTCGGGGTGGCAACCTTCTACACTCATTTCAAGTTCACGAAACCGGGAGAGCACACGATCAAGGCCTGTCTGGGAACGGCTTGTTTCGTGAAAGGAGCCGAGAATCTGCTGGAGATCCTGAAGGATCGGTTCGGTATTGAGCCGGGGGAGACCTCGGAGGATAACAGTGTTTCACTGGAACGGGTGGCCTGTCTGGGGTGCTGCGCACTTGCCCCGACCATTGTTGTCGACGACGAGGTCCATGGCAATATGAGTTCCGTGAAGCTGACCAAGATAATCGATGAACTGAAGAGTGAGAAGAAGGCAGACGGAGGGGATTAGTGATGAAGAATACCCTTTTCGTCTGCCAGGGAACGGGATGCATGTCCTCCAGCTCTCACAAGATCACCGCTGCTCTCTCCTCTCTCATTGACAACAAAGGTCTGAGAGATAGGGTCGAGGTGAAACTGACAGGCTGCCATGGTTTCTGCCAGAGAGGGCCCATAGTCATCGTCGAGCCCGAGGGAACCTTCTACTGCAGCGTCAGCCCCGACGATGCGGACGACATCCTCGAAGAACACATCATCAAGGGGAACCCTCTAGATCGCCTGTTCTTCACAGACCCTGTGACCGATGAGAAGATACGGTATTACAAGGATATTCCCTTCTACAAGGAGCAGCGCAGACTCATCCTCCGCAACTGCGGCCATATAAATCCCGAGAATATCGAGGATTACATCGAGAAGAGCGGCTACCAAGGTTTGAAGAAGGTCCTCTCCGGCATGTCTCCAACCGATGTGATAAAGGAAGTAACAGATTCCGGCATCAGGGGACGAGGTGGCGCGGGTTTTCCAACCGGATTGAAATGGAGGTTCGCCCACGATGCTCCCGGAAACGAGAAGTATCTGATATGCAACGCCGACGAGGGTGATCCGGGAGCGTTCATGGACCGGAGCGTTCTGGAGGCGGACCCGCATAGCCTCCTCGAAGGGATGATCATTGCAGGATATGCCATCGGGGCCTTCAAGGGGTATGTCTATGCAAGGAAGGAGTACCCTCTTGCAATACTGCGCCTCCATATCGCGATCAGACAGGCGAAGGAAAAGGGATTCCTGGGCAAGGACATCATGGGATCCGGTTTCGATTTCGATATCGAGATAATGGAAGGAGCGGGAGCTTTCGTCTGTGGAGAAGAAACCGCCCTGATCGCCTCCATAATGGGTATGAGGGGCATGCCCAGCCCCAGACCTCCCTTTCCAGCTCAGAAGGGATCTCATCCCCTAGGCGGCCGAAGCACCCTACTTCGGCCGCTGATTTTTTTGCCCCACTTTTTTTTCTCCGTCCTCTC
>JBLIRL010000099.1:0-9728 GCA_049472275.1 Thermoplasmatota archaeon
TTCCGATTGACAGACTCAAAAATTACAACAAAATGAGCACGCTTCCCACTGGAACCGACCTTGAGGTCATTTGCAATGTGCTTCTCATAAGCCCAGTAAAATTGATGCTCAGGATGGGCATAATGGATCATCAGCGGATATTCGAACTCTTTGTTTCGAAGAACTCATCATAGATCTCTCCGACAAGTTCCTCGATAATGTCCTCGAGAGTAACGATCCCGACGTGATCACCTTCAACATTCCTCACAATCGAGAGATGGATATGTTCATCCTTCATACTGGAGAAAACATCCGTCACATCATCGGAATCATTAACAATATTCGGTTTTCTCAGAAGACCCCTGATCCGTCCCTTACCGGTACCCAGCAGGTCCTTGCTGTTCAGAACCCCTATGACCCTGCCCTTGCTGTTAACATAGGGGACACGTGTGAAACCGGAATCATAGAGTTTTCTCCTGGCCCTTGCGATTTTCAGGTCCTCTTCAAGATGGAATACGTTTTCAATCGGGACCATGACATCACGGATCTTCCTGTCCCCGAAAGTGAACACTTTGTGGATGATTTCCCGCTCGATAGGTTTTATCACACCCTCCTCCTCAGATAGGGTGACTATTCCCTTGATCTCCTCGTCCGAGGTGAAAAGCCTCGCATCCTTGGTTGAACCTCCCATCAACCTGATCAGTACACCGGATAGAAAGACGAAAAGGTATACAAGTGGTGCAAGGGCAACAGAAAGAAAGTAGATAGCTCTAGAACTACGGATGGCCTTCTTTCTGGAATTGAAAATCGCACTGTTCTTGGGGGTTATCTCTCCGAACAATATCACAAGAAATGTAATCACTCCGACCATGATCGTCACACCGATCTCGGCAAATAGTTCGTTCGCAATGATGGCAGCCACCGAGGATAGGACTATGTTGACTACATTGTTACCAATGAGTATCGTGATCAGGGTCCGATCCATCCTCCTTTTCAACCGGATAACGTATTTGACGTTCCTGTCCCCCTCTCTCTTCATGCTGGCCACGGCAGAAGGTCCTAGATTAGTGAGAGCGGTCTCCGTACCCGAGAACCAACCACTCAGAAAAATTAGGACAATGATGAACACGACAAGGAAAATGACAACCAGGACCGTCTGCATCTTGTACACCAACCGAATCCCATAAGTGGACTGTTCGGATAAAAACTTCGCAGTTCACCAGCAGACATATTCAGATAGGGTAAATGTATATGTGAGCACTATCGATATTGATATCCATGACCGAAACGGAACTCAAACTGACGAAGGAGGAATGGAAAAAACGTCTAACTTCGGAGAGATTCAGAATCCTGCGTGAGGGAGGTACGGAGAGACCGTTCACAGGAGAGCTCCTTCACAACAAGGACAAAGGGACCTACCATTGTGCCGGATGCGGTCTCCAACTGTTCTCATCCGATACGAAATTCGATTCCGGTTCCGGATGGCCTAGCTTCAACAGTGCTGTCAAGAAGGACAATATAATCACTGTGAGAGACCATTCCTTCGGGATGACGAGGATCGAGATAAGATGTGCAAGGTGCGGAGGCCACCTCGGCCACGTGTTCGATGATGGACCGGAACCAACCGGACTCAGATATTGTGTCAACTCCCTATCACTGGAGTTCCAGAACCTGGATTGATATCTCCAGATGAAATTGTTCCGATTTCTATTAATAGTCAATTCTGGATTGATATCCAGATAGGGAGATTCCGAATGAAGGTCATCGGCATCAATGGAAGCGCCAGAAGGGATGGCAATACCGCAATAATGATAAGAAGGATCTTCGAGGAGCTTGAGAAGGAAGGGATCGAGACCGAGCTTATCCAGCTGGCTGGAGAGACCATCAGGGGTTGTACGGCTTGCGGTAAATGCCGGCAGAACAAGGACGGAAAATGCATAATTGTCAAAGATATCGTGAACGACATCATCGAGAAGATGGCCGGGGCGGATGGGATCGTTCTGGGTTCTCCGGTGTACTTCTCCAATGTCACACCGGAGATGAAGGCGTTGATGGACAGGGCCGGACGGGTGGTGAGGGCGAATGACTTCATGCTTGAGAAGAAGGTCGGAGCTGCCGTTACAGCGGTCAGAAGAGGAGGGGCTCTTCCCACTTTCAATGCGATGAACAATTTCTTCTTGGTCGAGAAGATGATCATACCGGGTTCCACCTACTGGAATCTCGGTATCGGAAGAGAAATCGGTGACGTTGAATCAGACAAGGAAGGAATGGAGAACATGGCCGATCTGGGGAGGAATATCGCATGGCTCCTCAAAAGGATCTCCCCCTCGTGATGAAACAATAACAATAGATGCGTTAAAGGGGTCCAAAAACGGCATATATGGGGGAATGAGAGACCCACATCCATACTCCTTTTTAAATATCAAGGTGCAAATTAAATATCTAGTAGAGCAATATACCTCCTGGGGAAATAGCATGCCAGACGAGGAAAATCCTTTCATGATCAAGCCTAAGCCAGCTCAGAAAGAACCCGAAAGAACTTTGAGCTTCGGAACGGAAGAGGTAGTATCCTTCATGGTCAACCCCGGTGAGGTCAAGGAGAAGGACAACAAGCTCTTCGATGACAAGCAGAAGCCTCACTGGGAAAGATCGGGAACACCTCTGTGGGACAAGAAGGATGCAGATCTGAACAATCCTGACTACGAGGTCGTGGACCACGACGAGACCGATTGAGCTCCTTTCCGGGTTTGGCCCGATCTGTATTATCAGTACAATTCAGCTCTAGCTATTTTGCCGGGCCGTCTTCATCACTGCCGGAGAGAACGGCCCTGATCTCCCTTGCCTTTCTCCTGCCGATACCATCCACCTTGACCAGCTCTTCCTCTTCTGCCGAGAATATCCTCTCAAGTGATCCGAAATTCGACAACAGTCTACCTGCCAGCATGGTGGAAATTCCGGGGAGCCCCGACAGGACCCTTATCTGGGCGTCCCCCATGTTGCCCCTCTTCAATGTAGGGACAGAAGGGGTGATCTTCCTTTCCTTTGCCTCCCTTCTTGCAAGGACCATCAAGAACTCAGCTGTCTCTTCCGGGCTCTTGGTGAACATGACCGGAACATTGAAGTCGAGGGTGATCGAGGCAAGCGCACCGTAGATCGCATTCCTCTTTATGTTTCTCTTTCCGAAGGGGCCATCCCCTTCGACGAGCAGAAGTGGTCTGTCGAAGGAATCCCTGAGCCTCTTGATCTGATCGAAAAGCCTTCCGTCGACAAGGGAGTCGGAGAGGTCCTGAGCCGTTTTCCTCTCAACTACGACCCTTTCCGAGATCCTGTAATCACCTTCTCCAAGGGGAAGTGGCTTAACCATGAAACCATTCCTTATGAGGGACTCCACCACGGATGAGGGCATCTCCCTCTGATCGGCCTCTATCGTGAGCCCGTCTCCTTCCGAGATCCTCAACACCTCGTCGGAGAATGAATCCAGGGTCGCGGTCCCCGCGGATATCGGAGTCTCTTGACCTTCGGTCCGTCTATCCTTTCCTGGGATGGGTTTGCTTTTGAGCATCCTTCTCAGGGATAGCAGCTGCCTTTCCATCCTGAGCTCCTTGTCCCGGGCCGAGTAGGAATAGGCCACATCCCTTGTTTCCTTCGAGATCAGGACTATGACCTTCCCTGCAGAGTGACGACCGGTCCGACCTCTCCTCTGGATGGTCCTGATCTCTGATGGAATGGGTTCGTAGAAGATCACAAGATCGGCGCCTGGTATGTCCAGTCCCTCCTCGGCCACGGAAGTGGCGATAAGGACGTTGTATTCGCCGCTGCGGAAATCGTCCAGGATCTGCTTTTGCTTCTTCTGGGTAAGACCCTGGTCCTCGCCTCTGCTTGCCTGACCGACGAACCTTATTGGACGAATTCCGATATCCGAATACTCACGCAGCCTCTCGTGAACCAGACTTGCGGTATCCCTGTAGTGGGTGAAAGCGATTATCCTCGATCGGGGATCTTCCCTTAGCTTCTGCCTCACGAACCTTTCCAGCGCATCCACCTTAGGCGGGCGCTCCAGCCGGAGCGCCGAAGCCTTGTTGAGCGCTGCCTTGAACAGACCATCGGATACAATGTTCTTCGTGGCCCTCGAGCAATCCGGGCTTGTGGTCTCCTTGAGCAGACGGTCCAGGTATTGATACACAGCCTCGGCCCCCTGGGTCTCCGCAACCTCCAGCGCGTGGGCTATCTTCATCGTCTGGGCCTGAAGCGACATTGCCTGGTACAGGGATCCACTTTCCGGTGTTCCCCTGGAGATCTTCTCCCTTATCCTAGCACCGGCCGACAGGAGTTCCTTTATCGACGGAATCGAGCCTTTCCTGATCACGCCCATCCTCTGAAGTCTGCTCGCTCGGTCCATGAACATCCGATCCAGAACGGATATCAGGGACCTCATGCCCTGGGAGACCTCGACCTTGATCCTCTGAACTTCCATTTCCTGGATGTAGGGTTTTACATCCGGATCGGAATCGACCCGTACCTCGATGTTCTCCATACCAAGGTTCTTGCATACCTCGTATATTCTTGAGACATCATGACCAGGAGAGGCCGTCAATCCCAGAGTGGACCCCTCGGGATGCTTCTTGAGGAACATCTCCGCTATGAACACATAGGGATAATCCCCGACAGCCCTGTGGGCTTCGTCGAAAACCATCGTACGATAGATGGCAATGTCGAGATCCCCGGAGATCAGGTCGTTCTTCACGACCTGGGGTGTTGAGACCATCACATCGTAGTTGCCGTAGTTCTCTTTCCTTTTTCCCGGGGATACCTCTCCCGTCAGCATGCCGATCCTGACATCAAGGAGACTTTCCTCCAGGAAATGACGGTGCTGCTCGACCAGGGGTTTTGTGGGAGCGAGCATCAAGATAGGTCCATCTCCGTTCTTCAACCTCTCGGCGATGAGCATCAAAGCGATCACTGTCTTCCCGAGCCCGGTGGGAAGGACAACAAGTGTCGGTCTATCCAGGGCTTTGGTTGTGATACTGACCTGGTAATCCCTTCTCAAAACGGTTTCCTTCTTGATGAGGGGATGCTCGAAGTATTCGTCTATACCCATGTTCTCCGGCCTTCACCGGACTTGGTCCTATAAATAGGATTTCAGGGAGTTCGGCGAATGTGCCTAACAATTCAGGAACAGATATCATATGCTTAATGCAGCAATGAGGTATCGTGAAGGTTGATCCAATGACCAAAAGGAGCTGTACAGACCTTGCGCTGGTTTGTCCGGACATCAAATGCCCAAGATGCAATAAACCGTACCAGACCTGGGTCTGGAAGGAGAATCTCCTCTTCACCTGCCCCGAATGCAGTGAGATCGGTTTCAGTGTCGAGAACATCACCTTGAACGAGAGGGCGCTGCCCAAGGAATCGTTCTTCTCGAATATGGATATGCCCTGTCCGGAAGATCCAGACCCGTCATGCACCATCAGGACGAAGATGTTGTTCATCGACAACTATGAGAGTCTCGATTACCTGGAGGAGCATTTCAAAAATAGCGGTTCCTTCGAGAACTATTCCCAGATGCAGAGGAGCATCGGGATCGCCTACGAGATGATCATATCCCGGATCAGGGGCTGAAGTTCCTTACCTCATGGAGCATCAAGACGGGGGCTTCCATAACTTGTTCACTCCATGGCCCTGTAGATAATACCTTTTCCATTCCTGCCGTCCACCTTTATGGTGAGAGGGGTCTTCAATCTGACCATCTTCACCGAACCCATGAGGTCCACCGTGGTCTGAGACCTGATCCAATCCCAATCCATGATATGGCCACCGTTGCGATGGGAAACTGTGAAATACGGGAGACCAAGAGAGGTGATGTTGTGGAAGAAGTGCGTCCCATGTGAAGGATCTATGATGAATTCCGGCATCGAAGCTTCCACTATCACCCTCGCTCCTGATATCTGGTCCCACTGGACCGGAATTCCCAGGAACCTGTCCCGGGTGCCCCATCTTCCCGGTCCTATGAGGATATAGGGTCTTTCCTCCATCATCGAGTTCGCCTGTCCGATAAGTTCGGCGATCTCCATGGTCATGGTCTTGTCGAAATTATCCGGATCAACATATACGATATCGTGTATCCTCTCGATTATCCCGTTCCCGAGGGCCTTGTCGGTCATGATGACAGCTTCATCGATCTCAACTTCGGTTATCATCACCGATCGTCTTTCCTTCAAGGTCACGAGGGGCCTGATCTGAACGATGTTGAACCTAGTTATACCCCTTTCATCCACGGTCCCGGCGAACTCTATCTCCACAGGTCTGCCCATGCCCTTCTGACCCATCCCGAGTATGGTCTGTATGATGTCCACAAGAGGTAGTTGATCGTACTTGAGAACACCCGCGAACGTGATCACCTTCGGACCATGATGGGCGACACCGTCCCTTAGCCTGTTGTCATTGGCCACATAGGTGCTAGCAATGTAATCAAGGGTGCCATCTGCCTGAGCCTCCTGGACGGGAAGGGAAACGAGGGTCACGTCCTCTCCTTTTCTCAGGTCATAGCACGTATCATGGGAAAGATCCAGGGAATAGAAATAGGTCTGTGAATTGTTCAGGACCTCTTCCGGTGTCGAGAAACCCGGCAGCACTTTCGGGTGCTCGGGTGAGAAGCTCAAGACCTTTCCCCCCTCCACAACGATCCTGCCGAGTCCGAGTGCGATGCTGACGATGCCCTCGTCCCTTTTCAGAGGACCAAGCGGATAGAAGTTATGTGATTGAGCCACACCTGAAAAATCCGGATAGAACCTGCTGCCATGTTCACGGCCCACAAGCTTCTGGATGACTATGGCCATCTTCTCCTCCTCCGGGAGGTGGACAGTGGTCTGAATGTATGCCCTCGCAGCTTTGAAGAAGGTGGACGCGTAAACCAGTTTAATGGCCTGACAGAGCTGTGCGAGCCTGTCCTCGTCGTTCCCGCAGCTGTTCGGCAATATGTAGGTCGAGTAGATGCCTGCGAAGGGCTGGTTCTGGGAATCCTCAAGGAGTGAGGAGGACCTGACCGCTATCGGTACTTTGATATGTTCCAGGTATGTTCGAAGTGATGAAACGATCTCCCCGGGCAACTCGTGGGAGAGGAATATCTCCTTTATCTCATAGTCCGATAGATCCTCTCTAAGCATCTCATGTATATTGTTATCGTGAACGAAGTGATCGAAAATATCGGTCCCTATGGCCATCGTATCGGGGATCAGTATCGGACTGCCCCTGACCTTCTTCCCGATACCGCTCTGATGCAGCAGCGACGAAAGAAAGGCTATCCCCCTTCCCTTTCCGCCCAGGGAGCCGGTCCCGAGCCTGGTGAACGATCCCTCGAACTCGAACCTCTGCTTGTCAAAATCGATGATCATGCCGAGCTGCTTGATCCTCTGTGATTCCTTGATCTCCCTCAGGAGATGGTCTCTTATGGCCTCATCGTCCGAGAAATCGGAGACCTTCTTGGGTTTCAATTTCATCGCAAGTTCGATCTCCTGCCTGGCGATGAGCCACCTGGAGAACTTGTTCGCCCTTCCTGCCAGATTGATGGATTTTGCCGGGACATCCTTGAGCAAACTCGTGAGGTCCTTCATGTTGTAGGCCTTGGCGACCTCGGTCCCATCCGGCATCCTGAAGGTGAACTCACCGAACCCAAGATATCTGTTGAAGAAATCCTTGAGTTCCTGGATTATCGTCTCGGAACCCTTATCGATGAACGGGAGTCCCATCGCTTCGGCCTTCTCCCTGTGCTCCACCCTGCTGGACTGGATGAGGACCGGAAGGTCCTTGCCTATCTCGTGCGCAAGTTGCAGACCGGCCTCTTCCTCGTCACTGCCCCCCTTTGGATAGGATATGTCCGTGATGACCCCCAGGATGTACCTCTCGTACCTCTTCAACAGCGATTTCGCCTCCTCGTATGTACGTGCTAGGAGTATCTTCGGCCTCGCCCTTTTCCTGAGCATCTTCTCGTGCTCGTTGATCCCCTCCGTCAGGAGGGAGAGGGTCTGGGTCATGATCTCTGTGTATAGGAGCGGGAGAAAGAATGAGTAGAACCTCGGGTTGTTCTCCACGACAAGCAGGACCCTGACACGACCTGTCCTGATATCGGAATCCACGTTCAGAGAATCCTCGAGGAACTTCGTCATGGCCATCAGAAGGGTCGAATCACCGTTCCAGAAGAATATATGGTCATATCCGACGGGCACGACCCCTATGCGGTATTGAGAAAGGTCCCCCGCATCCGTGAGCAGAAGGATCACGGGGATGCCCGGTCGAATCTCCTTGGCCTTTCTACCGAACTCGTCAGGGTCCATATCGGATATCCTTGCCATGGTGATGATCATATCGTACCTGTTGCTGCGGAGCTCCTCGAGAGCATCCAGACCCGATGAGACACGGATGACCTGTGGTGGGAATGGCAGTGCCAGCTCCTTGTATTCCTCGGAGATCTGTTCGAAGATCAATCCGTCCTCCTCGAGGGTGAAAGCATCGTAGAGGCTGGAAACAAGAAGTATCTTCGATATCCTGATCTTCATGAGATCGTAGAAATCGTGCACCCCGGGACGGTAATCGGCGTCATAATCGATATCCTCTGATGACGAGCGATCGTTCCTGTTTCCCATGAAGATGATTATTGTTCGATGCCTTTAAACCCTTCCCATGACAGGATGATCGGATATCTAGTGGTGATGTAAAGTCACTCTAGCGTACATTAGTAAATATCCATATTGAACGGATCGACCCCTTTTTTCAGGAGCCTTCAAAAAAATATTTATAGTATTGTGCACTACACACTAGTGTAAGGTCTACAATATTGGGCGCCTAACAATACTGTACGGCGGACAATAGCGCGGACATCATCAAAGGCAGGTGATAAGAAATGGCATTGATCGAGATCGAATCCCTTGACAAGGTCTACAAGACGGGGAAGCTGGAATTCCAGGCCCTCAAGGAAGTGGACCTCAATATCGAGAAGGGAGAGTTGACGGCAATCGTCGGCCCCTCCGGTTCCGGAAAGTCGACGATATTGAACATGATCACGGGCATTGACCGCCCCACCAAGGGCTCGGTCGTGATCAACGGTGTCAGGATCGACACCATGTCCGAGGACAAGCTTGCAAGATGGAGAGGCAAGAACATCGGCATCATCTTCCAGTTCTTCCAGCTCTTCCCCACCCTGACAGCGCTCGAGAACGCGATGCTTCCAATGGATTTCTCCAACGGAAGGTCCGTCAGGGAGCGGGAGAGGATCGCCCGGAAGAACCTCGAGATGGTCGGGCTCGGAGACAAGCTCCACCATCTTCCCTCCGAACTTTCCGGCGGGGAGCAGCAGAGGGTCGCCATCGCAAGGGCTCTTGCCAATGATCCGGAGATAATAATCGGGGACGAACCCACGGGCAACCTCGACTCGAAGACCGCTGATCGTATGTTCGAGCTTCTGAAGCGGTTGAACCGGGAGGGTAAGACCATCATCTTCGTGACCCACTCGAAGGAGCTTGCCCAGAGAGCATTGAGGAAGATCACAATCCTTGACGGGAGGGTAGCAGCGGCTGCCTGAAGGGGTGTCGGGAATGACCGGGAAAAGAGCATGTTCAATGGGTGTGCTTTTCGCATACCTCTCGTTCCTGGCGCTTTTCTTTGGGATTATTTATATGCAGGGGTTTGTCACCTTGCCTGTAGACATGCAGTCTGTTGGCCTGGGGCCTGAACAATATGGTCTTGCTATTGCAGTC